>CANGTM010000005.1 GCA_947456825.1 Chitinophagaceae bacterium | reverse complement strand
TTAAGCTTGCTTGGTATGATTTTCAAGCCTATATTTGCAATCCGCTCCTGCGAAGGAGCCCGGATGGTGCGGTAGCTCAGTCGGTAGAGCAAAGGACTGAAAATCCTTGTGTCGGCGGTTCGATCCCGCCCCACACCACTTCAAAAATTGATAAACCCTTGTAAATTAAATACTTACAAGGGTTTTCTTTTTGGGGTGCACAGAAAGGTGCGCAGTTTTTTGGGGAGCCGCTGACCTTACAGCCTATTACTTATTCCCTATTTGTAGAGAAGCAAAGTAATTATTTTTCAAATCAGCTGAAGCCTCTTCGGAACGTTTCTGATGAACGATATTAACTGTATGAACACCATCAATAAAAATATATACGGTGATTTCTAATTTTTTTCCATTCCTCGTTCCACTTATAATGAGATGCAGCACTTGCCTCCCACTAATTTGTTTGACCTCAGAAGATAAGACTGAGGCGTCGCTACTAACCTGAGCAACAAAACTTTGTTCAAGTTGTTGCCAAAAAGCTGATTCTTGTTGAGCAGCTTCTAGTACATCAGCCGTCATACCACTGCTTTTTTCAAGATTGGTTGCCAATGCGTAAAAATTGGCTGTACTATCAGCTAATTTGAGGGTATGTTGCACGCCTACATCCTGCATATTACGAGAGATTGGTTTCTCAGGAAACACAACAGTAACATTCTCCGTTAATTGGATTTTAGTTTCCTGTGACATTGCTGCGAACGGACATAAAATCAAGATCAGGCGAATAATGATTGACTTGCTCATAAAATATTATTTGAAAGTAAAGCTAGATTAAGCACTACCTCTAAACTATAGAATAGTACAATTGGTATAAATATGGTATAAATGGTCATTTCCCATTCCACCCGTCCATAATACCGGCTTTAATATCGGTATAACTAGATGCGAGCCAGAATGCTAATACGATGAGGACGATCACCTTCCAATGGCTTTTTACCAAGATTTTCAGATCGGTTAAAAATTGATTCATATCGTTGATTTTAAAGTTGACATTGAATTCATAGGGCTTGGGGGGTAAATTTTGACTTAAAGAAGAAAGATCCGCTTCAAGCACCTTACTTATAGTGTTTAAAGAATGAAGGCTCGGTTTTACTTCACCGTTCTCAATTCTTTGTATGGTCCTTAACGTGATGCCACAATCATCAGCAAGTTGTTGTTGGGTCATACCCTTTTTGATCCTACGTTCTTTTATGCCTATCATAAAATTGAGATACAAATATGATTATGAATTTATTATGAAAAAACGACACCTTTACGTCATCTAAGCGTCACTCAGACGCAATTTGGTTGAAAGTAAAGGATGCCCCTCCCTTTACTTACACTGATCCAGGCCTAAAAGGTATTAGAGCTATTGCTATCCAGCCTAACCGAACAAAAGACACAAAGAAAAATGCACACCTTTATGAGTGATCAATTAATTACTTTTTTTCCAGTTTGTTCACGTAGTCTAGAGAGCCGAGCCTAAGTCTAAGTGGTACCCTTGTTTTCTTTTCAAATTTCCATTCTTGCCTGCAAATATACCCCTGCCTTATACTAGCTAAGTCTGCTCTTATAGAGGCAGTTGGCCGTTTAGCTGCAACGGAGCACATAGAAGATGTAACGATTGCTTTTTTAGGCAATGGAAATTTTTGTTGCGAAAAACAAAAATTGGAGATGAGTAAGAATATAAGTATCAAGATGTACATTGTTTACCTATTTCTTCGCAAAGATATGACGTGTAAAATCATATTCGATTTTTACACGAATCAACTCCCCTGCGTTTTGTTTTTGATACGCTGAGCTGATTACCACTATTTTTCGTACATTTGCAATTCTTCATGTTATTGCTCTTTGTGTTTGTGCGGATTTTCTTCTCAAATATGCTGCTGTTCTAACGTAAGGCAGATAAAGCACCGAACTTTTAGCGGTGGCCTTATCACATTTATCATTTAATAATTAATAACGTGTCATTTAAAAACTTAAGACTCATTGAGCCTATATTAAAGGCATTGGATGAAGAAGGCTATGAAACGCCGACGCAGATCCAACAAAAATCAATCATACCTATCTTAGAACATAAAGATATTTTAGGCTGTGCTCAAACAGGTACGGGAAAGACGGCTGCCTTTACAATACCGATTCTTCAACTCTTGCAAGAACAACGAGAAGCTAACAACAGTCGAACGCGAAATATAGAGGTGCTCATACTCACACCAACGCGTGAGTTGGCGATACAGATTGGCGAGAGCATTGCCGCGTATGGCAGACACCTTAGATTGAAGCACCTGGTTATTTTTGGTGGCGTATCACAACACGCGCAGGTTAATAGCATTCGAAATGGCATAGACATATTAGTAGCCACACCGGGAAGGTTGTTAGACTTAATGCAACAGGGATTTATCAGTCTTTCGAATATCAAGTTTTTCGTGCTGGATGAAGCCGACAGAATGCTTGATATGGGATTTATTCATGACGTTAAAAAAATTATCGCAAAGCTTCCTGTAAAGAGACAATCTCTTTTCTTCTCAGCCACTATGCCTCCTGAGATCAGCCAGCTTGCGGATATGTTGCTTAAGAACCCTGTCAAAGTAGAGGTTACGCCTATTTCATCTACCGCAGAGATGATTCAACAGGCGGTTTACTTTATTGAAAAAAATGATAAGCAAGGTCTTTTGATCGATATCCTAAAGGACAGGTCCATAGAATCCTTATTGGTTTTTACACAAATGAAGCATGCGGCAGACAAGCTCTCCAAACGATTGAATGCAGCAGGCATTAATGCTGCGGCCATACATGGTAATAAATCGCAGAACGCTAGGCAAACAGCGCTAGAAAACTTCAAGAGTAAAAAAGTAAGGGTGTTAGTTGCGACGGATATTGCTGCAAGAGGTATTGACATTGACCAACTGTCACACGTACTGAATTACGAACTTCCGAATGTTCCCGAGACCTATGTTCACCGAATAGGCCGAACCGGAAGAGCGGGTGCATCAGGTATTGCTTTGTCTTTTTGCAGCAGTGAAGAAAGAAGCTATTTGAAAGACATCGAAAAACTTATCAAAAAATCAATTCCGGTCAAGCGCTGGGTCGGTACACAACAAGAAGAGCCGCTGGTTACAAAGTCTACGGCACCTATTAAAACCAATAATTTACAGACGACCAAGCGTCTGGCCATCCAGAAAATAAACCGTGTCTAAAGAAGTAGCCATTTTTCTATACAATTTTACACGGGCAAGACAGGCATCAACCTTTTCTTTTAGCGTTTGTTAACGCCCTTATGCTCTCCCTTGTAGACAAAGACCGTATCATCGAAATGGCCTGGGAAGATCGAACGCCCTTTGAAGCCATCCTTTTTCAATTTGGCCTCTCCGAAGCCGAGGTGATCGAACTGATGCGTCAACATCTTAAACCGAGTAGTTTTCGACTTTGGAGAAAGAGGGTCAATAGCGGCGTTAGCCAAAAACACCTGAAAAAACGTAACCCTGAGATCGATCGTTTCAAATGTAGCCGACAACGACAAATAACGCATAACAAAATAAGCAAGCGCTAGACGTAGATCTTACCACTATCAAAGAGAAAAAGTAAACTCAGCATCCCGCTTGACGTTAAAATTGCCCCGACCCATTTGGCTGAAACACATATCGAAAGTGTAGAAAACGCTGATCCTTTATTTTAATACTATCTGGAGCCGTTGCGGATGGGGTAACACCACCTCTGTAATAATTAAGGATCTCTACCTTAGCGAATTTACCGGTTGCGGTGCGAATGACCAGTACGCGACCAGGAATAGGGGTTAACAAATTGGTAGGACCGTCGTACGTGTACCATGCGCGGCCTGAACCTCTGGGAATTGCATACGATACCGGATGGTTATCGATTCTAAAAACAGAATCAGCTGAAATAGCTGTTAGTGTCGCAAAGGTGCCTACTTGAACAAAAGCACCTCCCAAACCGGGACCGCTGGTCTGGTTATTAACACGAATCGTTGTTCCGGCAAAAGCGAGATCCCAGCGATTAGTGGCTGAATCGGCTTGAGGGACCCACTGGCCTCTTTCTAGACTAAAAAAGCTGTATCGCCCCGATCCAACAGGCTGCCCGATTGAATTTACTCCAATGATAGTATCGGCAGGAAGATTCCTTACCGTTGTAACGTTTCCGCTACTTTGAATGTCAAAGCTTCTGCTGTCGACAACAATAGGTAATTTGTCTTTCGTACATCCAAAACAAAAAACAACGGTTGTGACGATAACTAAGATAATACGCATGGTAGAGGGATTTAATTATTAATTTATGGGTGTTGTTTGGAGGGAATTTTTAGTCTAGCTACTATAAAAACGGTACGCGGTTGTAAATTAGGTTGATAAAAAAGATCTTGATAGTTAAGCAGATTGTCTATACCAAATTGAAATGCCAAGAAAGAATTGATCGGTAATCCGGCACTAAGATTGACCTGAACAAATCCTTGGGCAAACTCATCTTGACTATCGTGAACGGTGTTACCATTATTATTAGCAATGGTCCAGCGGCTGCGATATAAAACACGGAAGTGAACAAATCGATCAGCGCTCGATTCGTAAGTAAGTTTGAACTGTGCTTGATGCTTGTTTCTGTTGGGTAGACCTACATAATCTACGATTTTCATGATGCGAGTAGACCCCGAAACATCGCGTATGTACTCTTTTTGCTGAAGTATACGGCCGCGTTCATCCTTATCAGCTGTTTGCAAGTACTGATAACCAAAATTCACGGACCAGGCCTTATGCAACTGCCACTGTACACCAATTTCCCCTCCTTGCGTATAGGCACGATTAACGTTAAGATAGCTGAATAACTGTGACCCGTCTATTCGTGTAGCCACTTGTCGAACATCGATTAGTGAGTTAATATCATTTCTAAAAAGAGATGCTTGGGCTCGTAGGGAGGCCGTAAAATTGTAATTGACCTCAATATTATAACCCGTAGAAAATTCCGGACGCAATTGACTCAGCTTCGAAAAGTCTGGTTTTAATTCCGCAATTTGACCCAGTCGATTCAAATTATCAATGACGGAAGCTGCCTGATTAGCGCCAAACACAGAATATCCTCCTGCTGCGCTATTGGTAAAATTTAAAAAAAGCTGTCTAAAGTCGGGTGCTTTAAAGCCTTGCCCAACTGACCCTTTAAAAGAAAGACGGCTGTTCGGCTGATACCGAATCGCCCACTTGGGCGTTAGAGCCGCCGAAAAAAGTGTGTGGTGATCGAATCGGGCACCAATAACGCTTATCCACTTATCGCCCAACTTTACATCCCACTGGGCAAAAGCATAGAGAACGGAGTTTTCTTTTTTACTGGTAAAGGCGTCATAGCGGGTGGAGTTAGCTTGTTCGAGTTGAATACCTGCTCCGGCCACAAAAGTGGTAGTTCCCTTTTTTATGTCAACCTGATTTTCTATTCGATACATCCGTTGTTCGAATCTGTCTTTATAGATACTATCTACCGGAGTCGAGAAGCGTAATTGCTGATCGCCTACATACTGCGTGATATACGCTTTTGTAGATAGAACCAGATTTGCTGAAGGCCTGTATGTTACAGTAGGTTGAAATACCAACTCGTTATTGAGCTCCGTTCCGAATGATGCCGTGGTTACACCGTTGTTTTGAACTGCAAATTGTTGCCGAAACTGATCCTGATTTGCTCGCGTCAATATTCGAAGATCAACCTTTTTACCAACGGGACCCTGTAGGATAGTTTGACTGGTAAAACGAGAAATGGGCCGCGGAATACGGTCTTGAGAAAACGGGCGATAACTAATGCCGTCAGCATATAAATAATTAGTGCTTTGTTTAACGACCCACTTTTTTAACTTAAAAGAAAAATGAACATCCGCTTCGGTGTGCTCTAGATTTTGTGAAGAAAAGGGAACGCCCCAACCTCGCTTGGTGTCAGCGACCCCGTATCGCAGCGAAGCCTCCATTACAGGTTTATTTCCGTTATCCGTAATTAAATTAATAACGCCCGCCATAGCTTCAGAGCCATACAGGCTCGAAGATGGCCCTTTGATGATCTCGATTCGTTTAATGCCGGCAAGAGAAATGCGACTCAGATCTAAAACACCGGATGTTCGGCCGATCAGTGGCTGTCCATCCAACAAGATCAGTGTGTGCTCCGGGTTAAGTCCCTGCATTTGAAGTCCGGCTCCAAATCCTGCCACTAATTGAAGACCCGACTGTTCTTGTAAAATATCGCGCAAACGCATAGAGCCAGCTTGTTGAATCTGCTTGCGTTGAATAAGTTGAACCGGGATGGCTACATTACCTAAACGCCTTTCCTGTCTTGTAGCAGTAATCACCACCTCGTTAAGAAATTGAAGCGTGTCCCCTTGAGCAAACAAAGAAAGAAGGGGGGTAGCAAGAAAGAAAAGAAAGAAATAAAATCGCATCAAGGCGCAAGGTGCAAATACTCGCAAATAAATACATCATGGATTTGTAAAACAAGTAAACGATTTTTAGAATTTACATTTACATGACAAGATCGTGACCCTTAAAAAAAGTTGTGCGTTAGCTTTGCGGCGATGAAAATGAAAATTAAGGGTCTTGTATTCATGTTCATAGTACCGCTCTGGCTTCTGGCCCAAGAATCCGATCAAACCGACAGTTCACATATTAAATATTTATCAGAGATAACCCTGGTAGGAAGAACGAATCGATCGGATTTGCAACAAATTCCTGAAATAGTGGGAACATCGATTTATGCCGGTAAAAAATCCAGTTTACTGGTTTTAAAAAATGTGGAGGGTAACGTCACTACCAATGTAATGAGACAGGTGATGGCAAAAATTCCGGGCATTCATATATGGGAAAACGATGGCAGTGGAATTCAAATTGGCATTGCAACAAGGGGGCTGAGCCCGAACAGAAGTTGGGAATTTAACGTTCGTCAGAACGGATATGATATTTCAGCTGATCCTTACGGATATCCTGAGGCTTACTATAATCCACAGTTACAGGCTGTTCAGCGCATAGAGGTTATTCGTGGTCACGGGGCTCTTCAATATGGCTCGCAATTTGGGGGAATGATCAACTACATTTTACGTGATGGGAGCGAGTTTAAAAAACCCTTTCAGGTAGAAACACAACACACGGTAGGTAGTTTTGGGCTCGTTAATATTTACGCAGGAGCCGGTGGGCAAGCGGGAAAATGGAATTACTACGGCTTTTTTGATCGCCGACAAGCCGATGGGTATCGTGCAAATAGCAATTACTTTACAAATGCCGGCTTTATATCGCTTACCTATCGACCGTTAAAAAAATTATCGTCCACCCTGGAAATAATGCGTTCTCATATCCGAAGCCAGCAACCGGGCGGCTTACACGACTCCGCTCTGGTAAACGATAATCGCCAAAGCCTCAGACACCGAAACTTTATGGATATCGAGTGGTCTACTATGGCTTGGCGCTCGCGTTGGGAGCTAAATGCAACATCGCGAATGGAACTAAAGCTCTTCGGGCTAATTGGTGATCGAAACAGTGTGGGTTTCTTACCCGCAGCAGGCATACTAGTACCAGATACCATCAATTCCGCGACAGGAGCATACAGCCCACGCAATGTAAACATTGACCGTTACCGCAATTGGGGGGGAGAGTGGAGGTGGATCACCGACTATGCAATTAAAAAAAGCAATAACACCTTATCCATAGGAATACGCCGTTTTACGGGCTATACCAACAGGCTGGTGACCGATGGTAAAGGAGATACGGGTGTTGACTATACTCTTCAAATAGAAAATAACACCTGGATACGAGATATTGACTTTAGCAGCATCAACTATGCTATGTTCGCTGAAAATGTTCTTAGAGTTGGAAATCGATTACTCATTATCCCCGGATTTCGATATGAATGGCTGGGGGGCACAGCTTCGGGGCAACACACCATCACAAATGGAAATCCCATTGGTCTGGTTCCCCAAGAAAAGCAAAGGGGCTTTTTTTTGGGGGGTATTGGCGTAGAATACCACTTCTTAACATCACTCGAAGGCTACGCCAACATTACCGAAGCCTATCGGCCCGTTTTGTTTGCAGATCTGAGTAACCCACCCGGATCTGATCTGATAGACCCTGCCATTCGAGATGCCCGCGGGTATAATGCTGACATTGGAGTCAGGGGCAAAATAAAAAACCAACTCTACATCGACGCAAGCATTTATTATTTACGTTACGGAAACCGAATTGGCTCACTACTACAAGAGGACATGACCGGCAATCGTTACAACCTTCGTACTAATATTGGCGAAAGTGTCGCAAAGGGAATAGAATTTGTGGCAGAATACCAAGGACGTCTTGCTAAAGCTCAAAATACACCATGGCGGTGGAGTCAGTACATTTCTTACAGCTATAACGATGCCCGTTATGGAAATTTTTACTTTACTCGAATACTAAACAATCAAATAATTAAAGAAAACCTCAAGAACAATCGGGTAGAGAATGCGCCCAGACATACGCTACGAACCGGAACATCATTGCTTTACAAACAAATAAAACTAACCGGACAATTAAGCCATACCAGCGGATCGTTCAGTGATGCCAACAATACGATACTGCCCACGAGCAATGCGCAAAATGGGTGGATTCCGGCTTATTCGATTGTAGACATTACGCTCTCTGCGCCCATCGACAAACAATGGTCTCTATCAATGGGTGTTAACAATCTGCTTGATGAAGTGTATTTTACCAGACGTGCTTCGGGCTACCCTGGACCCGGTGCCATGCCCGCAGATGGACGGTCTTGGTTTATAACGCTCAAAAATCAGCTATAAACAGCTTGCCCCATAAACGATTACTATTTATATAGTAAATTGCTACAAATGGGTCTATGGAAAAAGATATTCGTTACCCGATCGGAAGGGTAGAATTTGTAGAATATAGCGAGTCGGTAAGGCTTCGCTGTCTTAGTGACATTGAACAGCTGCCCTCGTTATTAGAGGCAGCAGTGCAACACTTGGATGAGGTACAACTGCATACCCCCTATCGCGAAGGGGGTTGGACGCCTAATCAAATCGTGCATCACTTGGCCGATTCTCACATGAATGCTTTTATTAGGTTTAAACTAGCGGTGACCGAAGAGCAACCTACCATAAAGCCATATAACGAAAAATTATGGGCTAATACGATCGATGTAGCAGATATGCCCATCAACGTATCGATCACCCTACTGCATGCCTTACACCGTCGATGGTATAAATTACTGGTTTCGTTAACACAAGAAGATTACCTGCGCACTTTATATCATCCTGAACAGCAACGAACCCTTACACTTTGGAATATGCTTTTAATCTATGCATGGCATGGTAAGCATCACGCCATGCAAATAATAAGAAACTATGCAACTAACTAAACTTGTGCTGCTCGGTTGCATGCTAACGTTGGCGAGCACAACAACGAATGCCCAGCGACTAAAAAATAGCAGCGGTTCGACCATTGGGTATATAGAGAACGGGAGGGTAAAAAATAGTAGTGGGTCGACCATCGGCTATATTGAAGACGGACGCGTCAAGAATGGTAGTGGGTCAACGATCGGCTACTTCGATATGGAGCGAATTCGAAATAGTAGCGGGTCCACCATTGGATATTTTGAGGACGGTAGGGTCAAGAATAGCAGCGGATCAACGATCGGATATATAGAGGACGGAAGAGTCAAGTCATCGTCCGGATCGACCATTGGCTACTTCGAAGGCGTGCGACGTATAGAAGCGGCACTTTATTTTTTCTTTTTCTTCTACTAGCTTACCCTACTGCCAAATAGATTCTTTCAGAACATCGTAAAATGAGGTGTTCGATAGAAAATAAACAAGTCTTACCAGATGATAAGCCCCAAGAATCGACGCTAATGCATACGCTAATGGACGGCTATAAAAAACAGTTCTAAAATAGGTTCGCTTTGTAACGAGTTCAACGAAAAATAGTACAATAAAAAACAAACAAGATAAGACCAGTGGTAAACCGAATAGGTGGTAACGAAGGCTCTTATCGAGGTCTCCTTGATATAGAAAGATCAATGATTTTGTAATGCCACAACCCGGACAAGGAAGTCCGGTCAGCATTTTAAATACACAAAGCGATTGAGCCTGCTCTATGTCGCCATGATCGAAAACATGAATCAGGTACGGCACCAGCAAGGTAAGTACCGCAGCGGCAATGCCTAACAGTTTTTTCTGTTCGCGCTTAGTTATAAAGCTTATTGATATCACCTTGAACGATCATTGCGGCCACCATCGGAAAAACCAATCCGAGTATCATTAACAATATGGTCTCGTCTTTTTTATTGGCACCCACTTTTTCGTAAAGCGTGGGAAGGGCTTCTTTGCCTGCCAGATAGTAGAAATAAAGATTGACGGGCATACAGCAGCCCGCAAAAATGGCAATAGGCTGTGAAATGACCTCCTTGTCGGCCACCGCGTTAAGTACCTGTGCGGCCTTAATATTCCAGTATATCAAATAAAGACCGCAGGTAAGAAAACCGAGCAGTAAGACCATGATCGGTTCATTTTTAAAGTAGGGTACAGAAGAAGACATAATTGTTGATTTTGGTGCTGTGAATACTACTTTAAATCTACAACAAAATTTGAAAGGGGACAGCTTCTTCGGGTCTGATTTTTGCTACCTTCATAGCAACATTCAGCCATGGAAAAATACTGTTACCAAAATAGTCGTCGCGATTTTCTTAGAAAGTCTGGAACGCTGGCGGCTTTTTACTTGGCCCCCACCGTGTTGGTAAAGGCCCTTCCGCTAGAAAGTGTAATTCCAATGCCGGCGCCCAAAGAAAAGATCAAGCTGATCGTCAACGGAGTGGAGCGCACGGCCGAAGTAGACAGTCGGTCAACCCTGCTCGACTTCTTACGGGAACAACTGGGGCTGACCGGTACAAAAAAGGGGTGTGCCATGGGTCAATGCGGAGCTTGCATTGTTCATATTGATGGAAAACGAATGAACAGCTGTCTGTCTTTGGCCTTATTCAACAATGGAAAAACGGTCACGACCATAGAAGGGTTGGCCAACGGCGATGAACTGCACCCCCTGCAAGAGGCCTTTGTGGTCAATGATGCCATGCAGTGTGGGTATTGCACGCCCGGACAGATCATGTCTGGTATTGCTTGCATTCGTGAAAAGAAGGCCGGCAGTCGCGAAGACATTCAGCGCTATATGTCTGGCAATATTTGCCGTTGCGGCGCCTATCAAAATATCGTAGATGCGATCGCATCTGTACAAGCTTCCGGAAAACCCGTCTAATCTCATTGCTCTAACAGCTAATCATGGAAAAAATAATAGGAATCGAAAATGACAGTCCCCGTGCCGATGCGGTCGAAAAAGTAACCGGTCGTGCTAAGTATGCGGCCGAACATCGCGTCGATAACATTGCATACGGTGTATTTGTGTGCAGCACGATCGCGAAAGGAACGGTGCTCTCGATAGAAGAGGGACCGGCGCGAGCGGCCGAGGGCGTACTGGATATAATTTCATATAAAAATTGTCCTACTACCCCTGGCTACGAACCTTTATTGACCGATGGTAGCAAAAATCCCAAACAATGG
Organism: Chitinophagaceae bacterium; assembly: GCA_947456825.1. Taxonomy (GTDB): domain Bacteria; phylum Bacteroidota; class Bacteroidia; order Chitinophagales; family Chitinophagaceae; genus JJ008. Next base: position 36,041 of record CANGTM010000005.1, on the reverse strand, counting down.
TGGGGTCTCAAGGTTTTACATGATAATATAGTACGTTTTTATGGGCAGCCTGTTGCCCTTGTGGTAGCGGACTCTCTCGAAAATGCTAATGCAGCAGCTCAGCTACTCAGCATTCAATACCAGGCCGAAGCTTTTGAAACTGATTTTAATACCTTAAGAAAAGACGCTACAAAACTCAAGCCCAGTGGAAATTATTCCAGAGGTAAGGCCAATGCCATAGAGGAGGCGCTTGTAAAAGTTGAAGGTGAATATACTATTCCTGTAGAGGTACATAGCCCCATGGAATTGCAAGCCACCATTGCGGTCTGGGAGGGAGATGATAAACTGACCGTCTACGACAAAACCCAAGGGCCTAAATCGATGCAGGGAACCTTGGCGAGACTCTTTGCCATTCCTGATAAAAACGTAAGGGTTATTGTCAATTATGTTGGGGGTGCCTTTGGAAATGCGCTGCGCGGTTGGCACAATGTACCAGCAGCCTGCATTGCCGCTAAAAAATTAAAGCGCCCGGTAAAGGTCGTACTCACTAGGCCCCAAATGTTCAATCTTACCGGTTACCGACCACAGTCTTGGCAAGAAATAAAAATTGGGGCTGCCCCCGATGGAAAATTTACAAGCATTGTTCACAATGCCATCAGCATGACCGCTCGCTATGAGGATTTTAGAGAGGGAATCGTTAATGCTTCTCGCTTCTTATATGCTTGTGATAATGTTCAGACCAGCTATAGGTTACTACCATTGGATGTAAGTGTACCCACCTGGATGCGCGGACCCGGAGAGGCTACCGGTTGCTTTGCGCTCGAGAGTAGCATCGACGACCTGGCATATCAATTAAAAATGGATCCGGTTGCCATACGACTTAAGAATTTTCCGGAAGTAAATCCGGAATCAAAATTACCCTGGTCTTCAAATTACCTGAAAGATTGCTATGAAAAGGGGAAAGAGTTGATTGGTTGGAGTAACAGACCGCAAACACCCGGCAGCAAAAAAGAGGAAGGCATGCTGGTGGGATATGGCATGGCCAATGGAGTATTCGGCGCCAGCAGGGGACAAGCCTCTGTGCGAGCTATTTTGCAAGAAAATGGAACGCTCATTTTACAAAGCGCCGTGAGTGATATGGGGCCGGGTACCACTACTGCCATGATAAAGATAGCGGCAGAGAATCTGCAATGGCCCGTAGATAGAATTAAATTTACCCTGGGTGATTCCGATCTGCCTCCGGGCCCAACGCAAGGGGGTTCAACCACCACCTCTACGCTCGGTACGGCTGTACATCTTGTTTGCGAAGCATTGAAGAAATCGCTGCAAGAGTTAGCGCAGCTACATCTCGAAGAATTCAAAAATGTAGAAGTCAAAAACATTGAGATAAAGAATGTATCGATTGTTTCAGGAGGTATCAATGTGGCCGTTGCCGAGCTAATGAAAAAGGCACAAAAGCCTTCGATAGAGATTACCAAAGACTCGCAAGGAACTAGTGCACAAGAATTGAAACATGCGACCAACTCTTTCTCTTGTCACTTTGTAAAAGTGCATGTACATCCCAAGACGATGGAGATAAAGATCAAAGAGGTCGTCACCACTGCGGATGCTGGTAAGATCATCAGTGAAAACACGGCGCGTAGTCAGATGCTAGGCGGCGTGGTAGGCGGAATAGGAATGGCATTAAAAGAGGAGCTTACATTTGATCACAGCACCGGACAGATCATAAATGCCAGTTTTGCCGGATACCGCGTTCCCCTACATACCGATATTCCCAAGACCACCGTATGGTTTGTCAATAAACCCGATCCGATCATCAATCCCATCGGAGCCAAAGGACTAGGAGAGATTGCACTCATCGGACTGGCAGCCGCTATCTCTAATGCCATATATAATGCTACCGGAAAAAGAGTACGCGATCTACCGATAACCCCGAAAAAACTGGGATTCAAAGGCAAATGAATCAAATGAAAAATACAAAGCGATTTTTACTCCTAGCCATCTTGGCCGTTGGTTCGATCTTCAACTTATCGGCGCAAACCGATAATTCTCCCGGGAGTATTGTTTACATGAACTATTGCAGTGCCTGTCATGGAAAAAAACTCGAGGGCGGTCAAGCCCCTTCGCTGCTGACCACAAAATGGAAACACGGCGATTCTAAAAAAGCGATTATTCAAACCATCAAAAAGGGAGTCCCCAACACCTCTATGATGGCTTGGGAAAATATGCTGAACGAAAAGCAAATTGAGCAGGTAGCAGATTATATGCTCTCGCTAAAAAAGAGCAAAAAACAAAAATCCTGAGGCAAAGGCTTAATCTTCTCTTATACCGGGGTCAGCCACTTTTCGAACACCGGCTCGTTTATAAAGCTCAATATAATAGCCCAACACCAAAAAATCGCGGCCGATCTCATCGTTGATCCGGTAATCGAACTGGTGCAAGTATCCTATTTGCAAGGTGGTATTGCGGCTCGGCTTATAATTGAAAGCAAATTGCAATCTGTTTCGCTCAAAGTAGGGTTCTCGGTCTGTAAAGAACAACTCGTTACTGGCACTTAGCTGATAAGGCCTATATCCTTGGCGCTCCTTTCCAAACGGATAAAAAGTTCCTAAGCGGTAGCGAAAACGATTTCTATATCCATTACTGGTCCAGCGCATCTCTGCCCTGTAGCGTTGTTCGATCTTGACTCCAAGCACCTGCTGCGATAAGACGACCTGTGGCCAAAGCCTGAATTCGTTATTGTTTTTAGGCAAGACAAAATCTCCTCCCTCTCGGTAGGTTTGATAACTACCCATTCCTAGGCTAAATTGTAGTCCTTTATTAACCTTGAAATTAGCACCCCCCTTGTATTCATAATAGTGAAAATGGTCGTAAAACCGCAAAGAGCGCAATTGGGCTTCTCCAAAAAAGCTCAACCGATCATTTGGCGCATACCGAATATTTAAAATATTCCAGCTCCCCAGGTCTTTGTATTGGGCGGATACAACAGAACTATAAGCTACTGCGGCCGCAAAAAAAATTACGCGCCGGCTTAAAAAAGATATCATTCTAGTAGACTCGATCACAAGCTGTAGTAAAAGTAGATGTGTCTTCAAAATTACTTGAATTTTATCGTATACTTTTACATAGACAATTACCGTACTATGAAAAAGGAAATTCTGATTAAACTACTGAATATTGCTGGCTTTTTGGCAGCCCTATATGTTAATTATCTATCCGTAGTTACTCAACTCGGAGGGAGATCCATTCGGGAGCTTTCGGACAAATACGCCAACCTTTTTACACCCTCCAATCAAACTTTTGCTATATGGAGCCTGATCTATACACTGGTCTTTATCTTTTTGATCGCTCAATTTCTGCCTAGCTACAAGAGCACTCGCTTTTTTAATAGCTACCATTTTTTTATCAGTTGTTTATTGAACGGTGCCTGGATCGTGGCTTGGCAACTAGAATATATCGGTTTGTCGCTGCTCATTATGTTTGCACTATTGGCAACGCTTGCGATCATCAATCAACAAGCCGATGCAGAAAAGCTACTACTGCCAAAAATCGTCTTTGGCGTTTATCTTGGATGGATCTGTATTGCAACAATTGCTAACATAACCACCTGGCTCGTCTCCTTCAAACTTACTATACCCTTCTCGATACAAGTCTTTATTACGCTGGCCATTTTAATCGTCGCTGCCATTATTGTCGCCTGGATTATGAAGATGCTAGCCAATCCGTTTCTGGCAATTGCTGTTGTCTGGGCTTTTTATGGTATATATGTAAAGCGAATGGCAGATGTGTCGGAAATTGCCTATACAGCGCTAGGCATGGGCGTGCTAGTACTGCTCTCGATCGGTATCTTTTCGATACGGCCTGGCGTTCGAAAAATACAGACCTAAAAAAGATCACTGCGTGAAAAAATCGGTCAAAAAAGAAAACTTGCCCCAAAAGATTTGTGCGGTATGCAAGCGCCCCTTTACCTGGCGAAAAAAATGGGAGAAGAACTGGGACGAGGTTCGATATTGTAGCGACCGCTGTAGAATGAATAAGAATAAAAAGGCTGAGTCTTAGTCCAGATCATAAATACCTGAATAACCTTACTAGCCATGATAAAACTCTTTTTAATTGGATGGATCATCTTACTGGCCGCAATTTTGCTAAATGGGCTTATCTCCAAATGGGGCATAATCGGCTGGTATGACTTTATCAATCTGCTTATTCAAAAGGGCTCACATGCACTCAGTACATTACGGATCATAGATTATGTGTGGCTGTTTTTTGCTTATCCGATGCTGCTTGGCACCTCGTATAAAGCTGGAGAGTGGGTGTTTTCGTGGTTAACCGAAACTGGCAGATAGGTCGTACATCTATGCTGCGCTGGCAATTACTTATATAGAAGGTATGGGTTTATTTTGCCGCTCCAAGCAGTTGAAGTAGCGCACCGATCGCGTATCAGTATTTTAAATTCATCGATAGAAAGATCGAACCAGTCTTGACTATTGGTAACACCGGATAAGCGATCGAGATGGTGTTGCCCGGTCGGATTCACAGCCGTAGGATAGGTATCCCAAGTAAAGAGGGGAAAAAAGTCTTTAACGCACTTTATCAGCAAAAAGCCAAACAAAACCGCATCAAAGGCTTTCGGGTCGCGTACGAAAAAAGTAAGTGCATTACACACCTGACCAGTATAGCGAACCGAGGTAGATACGAATTGAGAGACCTTATAGTCTACACCGACAACACCGTACAACGCTAAATATTTCTGCAATAGTACCGCATCTAACCACGGAGCAGCTACCAAAGCAAAGGCCAGATCAGTACCCCGCCCTTCGTGAAGATTGGTGGCTTCTAGCAAACAAGTACCGGGATAAAGTAGCATATTTTCGAACTGCTGTAAGGCAGGAGAAGGAGCCACAAACTTCCATTGTGTATCGAAATAAAACCAATGACGCTCCCAGCCCTCACAAGAAATTATCTGAAGAGAGCAATTGAGTTTTTTTTCGCTATTAAAATACAAGGCCAATTCTCCCAATGTACAGCTATGCCGAATAGGAATACTCCATCTGCCAATGAACGAACTACAGCTACTTTCGTCTAAAAAAGGACCGCTTGCCAAGGATAATAAACCTGATATGGGATTGGGACGGTCCAGGACGATGAGCGGTGTACGGCTCTTTGCGCAGACCTCCAGGCAATACGAAAGTGTCCACAAATACGTATAGAAACGAGTTCCGGCATCGGGAACGTCAAATAGAAGAAGATCAACATCTAAAAGATCATTAGCAGAGGGAGCCAACTTTTCGCCATACAAACTAACAACGGGCAACCTGGTAAGTGGATCAAGTTGATCTTGCATAGGGGCTCCGTCGGCACCGGCAGCCGAAATACCGTGTTCGGGAGAAAAGATCTTGACCAGATTAAACCCATTGTTCAAAAGCGCGGTACGGGAAAAATGTCCCTGACACGTAAGTGCTGCATCGTTCGTTATCAACCCAATGCGCTGCACCTTCCACTCAGGAAGTTTCTGTAAAACAATATCAATGCCAGCTTTGACCATACTATATTATACGCATAATAGATATTACATTTGAATATAGATAAGATAAAGACGATGAAAAAATTTTTAATCCTCTGTACGCTTTGTGCAACAGCCTGTACTGCACTAGCACAACAAACACAAAAACCGCCGCTGCATGCCAAAAACTGGATGGCCATTACCGGAAAACCGTTAGCGGCTACTGCAGGGGCGACGCTTTTTCAGCAAGGTGGTAATGCGGTAGATGCAGCCTGCGCTATGTTGGCGGCTACCTGTACCATGTGGGATGTACTTAGTTGGGGCGGTGAAACACAGGCGTTGCTTTATAATCCCAAAACAAAAAAAGTAATTGCATTAAACGCGATGGGCATTGCACCTTCGGGGGCGACTGTTGAGTTTTTTAAAGCAAAGGGGTATGAGTTTCCTCCCGAGTACGGACCCTTGGCGGCAACAACGCCCGGAACGCCCGGCGGCATCTGCTATATGCTGGCCGAGTATGGTACTAAAAGTTTAAAAGAGGTACTTGCTCCGGCCTTGGACTTAGCAGCTGGCTACCCTATCGATGCTCAAACAGCCAACAGTATCGAAAGAAATAAACAGCGAATTAAAGAATGGCCCTACAGTAAAAAGGTATTGCTTCCACATTTGGGTGAGTCTAGAGAAGCTCCGCAAGCAGGAGAGATCTTTATTCAGCAGGATCTGCTTAAGACGCTCACCAAAATGATAGAAAGTGAACAAACGGCATTAAAGAAAGGGGCCTCAAGAAAAGAAGCGATCATGGCCGCTTACGATCGGTTTTATAAAGGAGATATTGCCGATGAATTTGTAAGAGGATGCCAAGAGCAAGGTGGGTTGATTACCAAAAGTGATCTGGCCAATTGGAAACCCCGCTGGGAAGAACCGCTCATGGTCAATTACAAGGGAGTAGAGGTATATAAATTACAACAATGGACACAGGGCCCCGCTCTACTGCAAGCGCTCAACATCTTAGAAAATTTCGATCTTAAAAAGATGGGATATAACAGTACAGCATATATCCATACGGTTTATCAAGCTATGAGCATGGCCTTTGCCGATCGTGATTTTTATTACGGCGATCCATTAGTAGCCCCGGCCGAGCCCATGCGGGGGTTATTGAGTAAAGACTACGCAAAGCTGCGAGCTGCACAACTGAGTAGCGCCGGAAATGATAGATCAATCGAGCCCGGAGACCCCTATCCTTTTCAACAAGAACAAAATCCATTTACGGAATTGTTGAAGAAACGAGCTTTTGATCGTAGCGATAGCACCGGACGCAATTTCGTTCCCGCTCACGATAGCGGAGCTATTGCCATAGCAAATATCGAATATCAAGACCGGCTATGGCGTGGCACAACTACGGTAGAAGCAGCCGATAAAGAGGGTTGGATCGTGTCTATTACCCCCAGTGGTGGTTGGATTCCGGCAGCCATTGCGGGGAATACCGGGGTTGGAATGAGTCAGCGACTACAAAGCTTTGTTTTAGACTCTACGATCAACCCTTTCAATGTGATTGCGCCCGGAAAAAGACCGCGTGTTACACTTACCCCTTCGCTCGCGCTTAAAGACGGAAAGCCCTTTCTTTCGTTTGCTGTACAAGGTGGCGATACACAAGATCAAAACCTGCTGCAGTTTTTTTTGAATATGGTCGAATTCAATATGACGGTTCAACAAGCCTGCGAAGCGGCCAATATTAACAGTAATCAACTCTGGTTGTCGCTGGGGGGCAACAAGATAAAAGACAGAAAACCTAAGCCCGGCAATATTTTACTGCACGACAAAACGCCCGAGTCTGTGCGAAACGCACTTATCAAAATGGGCTATACGCTCAGTTTTGATGACCGTACTTCGGGGCCCATCAATGCGATCTTTTTTGATTGGAAGAATGGAACGCTATGGGGCGGATCCAGCAATCATGGAGAAGATTATGGGATTGGTTGGTAATCTTGCGCTCACCACTGAACCGCTTACCAGGCCATTACTATAGAATTGATAGAAACATTAGCTAGTTACGACAGATTAGCTGAATTTTGCGCCTGCCATGAAGCGTTTACTGTGTGTTCTTTTACTGGTGATTTCGTGTTGCGCCCGTGCGCAAGCCCCTGCTGCGTCTTCCCTTAAAACCGTGTCGGCTGTTCGTACTACTCTGGCTCCCAAAATAGACGGGCTACTTAAAGACAGTGTTTGGCTACAAGCAACCCCTGTTTCGGGATTTATTATCAATTCGCCCGACTTTGGAAAGCCAGCCACGTTGCGGACAGAGGTTTGGCTGTTGTACGACGACGAAGCCCTATATGTGGCCGCTAAAAACTATGATGATCCTAAGACGATTCGTAAACAGCTGACGGCTCGCGATGGGGAACAGCGACAAGACGTAGATTATTTTTCAATTTTTCTGGATACTTATAATGATGACCAGAATGGATTTCAGTTCGTGGTCACCAGCCGTAATGTGCAATCCGACGCCAGAATCTCGCCAGCCATTCAATCGATGTTTGGATTACCGAGCGATTATAGTTGGGATGCGGTCTGGGAGAGTAATGTAGCTTTTACCGCCGATGGTTGGACACTGGAAATGCGAATACCCTATATCTCGCTTCGTTTCTCTAAAAGCGAGCAACAACAATGGGGGATCAACTTTCAACGCTTTAGCAGAAAATTAAATGAGAGTAGTTTTTGGAATGCCGTGGATCCCAATGTGGCCGGATTCGTCAATCAGTTTGGAGACTTATTGGGCGTTAATAATATAGAGCCCGCTCTACGCCTTTCGTTTTTGCCCTACGTTACAACCGGATTCAGAAATACCCCCACCAACCGCGGAGTAGTAAAAGAATGGCTTCGCAACGGAGGCATGGATGTTAAATGGGGCGTCAACGAAAGCTTTACGTTCGACGCTACCCTGGTGCCAGACTTTGGACAAGTAATCTCTGATAATGTAATTCTGAATCTCTCTCCCTTCGAAGTGCGTTTTCAGGAGAACCGGCCGTTTTTTACAGAAGGAACCGAGCTGTTTAATAAAGCGGGGCTTTTTTATAGCAGAAGGATCGGCCTGACGCCTGCCGGATATTGGCAGGTAAAAAATCGGGTGGCCAATGATCCGAATTTAGAGATCATCAAAAATCCGGGCGTTACACAGCTGATCAATGCCTCTAAATTCTCGGGAAGAAATAAAAAAAATCTAGGCATCGGTGTTTTTAACGCCGTGAGCGCTCCTATGACGGCCTCTATCTTAAACAAGACCACAGGCATAACAGAGTCCGTAGAAACAGAGCCGCTTACTAATTATAGTTTACTGGTCGTTGACCAGGCGCTGAAGGGAAGATCGTCGGTTACCTTTACGAATACGAACGTTACAAGAAGCGGTCGTGCCCGTGATGCTAATGTTTCGGCGCTCGATTTTGCCCTGTATGATAAGAAAAATAATTATGGCATAGTAGGTACCGGTCGGTACAGCCAGATCATGGGAACAAACCCGTACAATGGCTTCAATACAACACTGAGTCTTCGAAAAGTAAGTGGTAAGGTACAGTTTAACGTTAGCAACAATATCGAATCGGATCGCTACGATCCCAATGACCTGGGCTTTTTACAAGCGCCTAACGAGGTTACGACGGCAGCGCAGATAAGCTATAATCAATTTACCCCTACTAAGAACTTTCTCAGCTACCGGTATTCACTTCGGTTCACCAACCGTCAACTCTATAAACCCTACGTATGGCAAGAGGTACAAATGGGGGCTTCTGTTTTTCATTTCTTTAAGAACTTCTGGGATCTATCGATCAACTACGAATCTAAACCGGTGTGGCAACATGATTATTTTGAATTGCGCACGCCTGGACGCATGATAAGAATGATGCCTTGGCACTACGTGGGCCTCAACGGGAGTACGGATAGCAGAAAAAGGTTGTATGTGAGTGTTGAGGCGGGTCTTGGACAAACCCCTTCATTCAAAGATGCGGAGTACATCAATTATGAACTCTCGTTACGTTTTCGCTTTAATGATAGGTTAAGCATCGAATGGTCCGGGTCGGGAAGCAACGATAACGGTAACGTAGGATATGCCTTTCGAAGAGAAGCCAACGGAGATCCGATCGTAGGATGGCGAGACGTAAAGCAGTTTACAACGCTGGTATCGGGCCTATATAATTTTACACCTCGCATGTTCCTGACACTCAGGGCCAGACACTATTGGAGTAGTGTTCGCTACGAAAAATATTTTAACGTAGATGCCAAGGGTTATTGGATCGATCGGGCCTTTATTGCCGGAAATGACAACAACTACAACGCCTACAATCTCGATCTTTTCTATACCTGGGACTTCATGTATGGCAGCCGCCTGATCGTTGGCTGGAAAAACTGGATGCCGCTGGATCGAACCATTGAAGGTCTTCGTTTTAATAAATACGGTCAAAACCTGTTGGAGGTCTTTCGAATCCCACAAGGGAAAGAGTTGACGGCGCGGCTGATCTATTTTCTAGATTATCAAAAACTGAGGCGGCATAGGCGCTAAGGAATTTTGTACCTTTACAGGAGTACTTCGATCTTTCCGCTATAAAATTTTATGTCACCTTGTTTACGGGTCGCAGACTCCTGATCGCTACCAAACACAAAAAAGAGATGGTGCTGTCTCCACTCCTAGAAACAGCACTTGGGGTTCGTTGTTTTATAGATGACCGACTTGATACCGACCTTTTAGGCACTTTTTCCGGAGAAAAGGAACGAATAGATGACCCACTGACAACCGCTCGAAAAAAATGCGAATGGGGAATGGCGTTAACCGGATGCGATTTGGTGGTGGCCTCCGAAGGTTCTTTTGGTGCGCATCCATCGCTAGTTTTCGTACCCGGAAATGACGAAATCATTCTACTGGTCGATAAAAAAAACAACATCGAGATCATCGGGCGAGCCATAAGCACCGAAACAAACTTTGGCGGTACGGTGGTTTCAACTATCGATGAGTTGAAGGAGTTTGCAAGAAGGGTGCAATTTCCGTCGCATGCGCTGATCGTTCGTGCGGCAGAAAAAGATAATTCGAACATTACAAAAGCTATAACAAGTTGGCCACAACTTGAACGTTGTGTAAGCGATCTCATTGAAAAACAAGGAACCGCCTTTGTTGAAACGGATATGAGGGCCCTGTACAACCCATCGCGGATGAAAGTGATCGAACAAGCAGCTAATAGGCTGATCGAAAAGGTCGCCTCTTGCTGCCCGGCATGTGGCTGCCCGGGCTTCTCGGTTACTAAGGCCGATCCCGGCCTCCCCTGTCAATTATGCGGGTCGCCCACCCGGTCTACGCTAAGCCATCTTTATCAATGTCAACGCTGCGGGTTTGAAAAAAAAGAAGTGTTTCCAAAAGGTAAACAAACGGAAGATCCTATGTACTGCGATATTTGTAATCCATAACTATGAGCCATATACTTATAAAGAACGCGCGCATCATTAACGAAGAACAGGATTTCTTCGGCGATGTGCACATACAAGATCAGCGTATCCATAAGATAGATCGACAGATTGGTCTGTCTTCTCAGTTGCGCTATCAAGAAATTGATGCGGAGGGGGCTGTACTGATGCCGGGGGTCATTGACGCCCATGTACACTTTCGAGATCCGGGCTTAACCTATAAGGGTGATATCGCTTCTGAATCAAGGGCGGCCGTCGCGGGCGGCGTTACCTCTTTTATGGATATGCCGAATACCATCCCAAACACAGTAACCGTAGAAGCGCTAGAAGACAAGTATAAGCAGGCGGCACAGACATCGGTAGCGAACTATTCTTTTTTTATGGGACTTACTCGCGATAATCTAGAAGAAGCGCTCAAAGTAGGAACCGAGGATGTGTGTGGTCTGACCGACGATGGATTATACTTCGACGAAAATCATTCGCTGCTTTGTAACAATCATCCCTATCTCGAAAAACTTTTTTCCAGAACAGGGCACCTGGTTGCTTTACACTCGGAAGATGAAGCCATCATGGCCGAAAACTACAAGAAGGCTCGAGAAGCCCATGGAGAGGCCATTCCCCCACACTACCATAGTATTATCCGCGACGAGCGCGCTTGTTTATCATCCACCCAAAAGCTGGTGGAGCTGGCTGGTCGCTTTAATAATCGTTTACACGTTTTACACGTATCTACCGGAGCTGAGGCGCTTCTATTTGAATCACGCGCTGCTGCCGAAAAAAGAATCACCTCTGAGGTTTGTGTACACCACCTTGTATTCTCTACCGATGACTACGAACGGCTTGGTAATAAGATCAAGTGGAATCCATCTGTAAAACCACACAATAATCCATCGGTTTTGTTGAAAGCACTGGTAGATGATCATCTTGACATGGTAGCCACCGACCACGCCCCACATAGCTGGGAAGAGAAGCAGGGACTGTACGATCACGTAAAACCCGGTGGGCCGATGATCCAACACTCGCTGGTCATGCTGCTGGAGTTTTTTCATGATAAAAAACTGACCCTTCAGCAGATTGTAGCCAAAACCAGTCACCGTGTGGCCGATGTATATAAAATAAAAGAGCGTGGTTATATCAAAGAAGGGTATTTTGCGGACCTGGTGCTGGTAGAACTGGATAACCCTTGGCAAATTACAGCAGAGAATCTTCGCTATAAATGCGGTTGGTCTCCGTTGGTTGGCAACCGGGTGAGAAGCAAGATTAAAAACACGTTGGTTAATGGGGTGGTTGTTTTTGACGGAGCCGATAGTAGGGGCGATTCAAGAGGAATGAGAATGACGTTTAGTAAAATTCGATAAACTTCTTGCGATGGATACTAACAGCTTTCAGGTACTGGTCTCTAACCTGACCAACCCCACCTTGTTGTTTTTTGTGTTGGGCATTGTGGCCGCACTGTTAAAAAGCGATCTGGAAATACCCGCCACCTCCATTCGGTTTATTTCTCTTTATCTGCTTTTTTCTATCGGGTTTAAGGGGGGGCAAGAACTCGAACACAGCGAGGCAACTGCAGAGATCTGGAATTCGATTCTTTTTGGAACCATGATCGCCATGCTAATTCCTGTTTATTCTTTTTATATTCTAAAAAACAAAGTAGGCATAAGCAATGCTGGTGCCATTGCCGCTTCATATGGCTCGGTCAGCGCGGTGACATTTGTCTCGGCGGTGAGTTTCTTGGAAATTCAAGGGCAACCCTTTGGCGGACATATGATCGCCGTGATGGCCTTGATGGAGTTTCCGGCCATCATCATGGGTTTTGTGCTGATCAACAAGTACGATAAGACGCGAGATCGATCGGTAAATCTGGGTTCCATATTGAAGCACGCCATATCAAATGGCAGCGTGCTGATGATCGTGGGCAGCTTGATAATAGGAATTGTAGCCGATTCGAAGCAGGCCGAGGGTATTAAACCGTTTACCACGGACATCTTTAAGGGGTTTTTGGCCATCTTCTTACTTGAAATGGGAATGATCACCGTCAGGCGCTTTTCAAGTTTCAAAAAACACGGTCTCTTTGTGTTCTTCTTTGCGATACTAATTCCCTTGTTTAATGGCTGTATGGTGGCGATGTTAAGCCATTACATCAGCGATGTGGCGGGAACCCGGTTCATCTTCGCCATTCTCGCAGCCAGTGCTTCTTATATTGCTGTGCCGGCAGCCATGCGTCTTGCAGCTCCCGACTCCGATCCGGGCCTCTATATACCAATGGCACTAGGCGTTACCTTTCCGCTCAATATTACGATCGGTTTTCCTTTGTACTACTTATTGGTACAATAAGCCGTTGGTTCGCTCACCAGCAAGTGGCTGGTCGGTTGTATACATTACTGCAACACGATAACTGGTAATCCTTTTTCTTTTACCATTGCGTTAAACGACATTATTCCATCTTCAAGCAGTTGTTTTAGTTGGCGCGTAGCCATTTCGGTTTGCTCGGCAAGCACCGCATATACGTCACGGGCTTGCTTAGGCGGTGCCATATTTCCACTGCTGGCCATATCGAATACACCACTTAGTTTGTCATCTAAACGAATGGGGTAATTGAGAACGTCTTGTCCGCTTTTTGCCTTGGTCTGGTGCAGTCGCTCTTCGATCAGGGTAATAGCTTTTACCAAACTATCGGACAGCTTGCTGAGTTCTTTGGGGCAATCTTTTCCCTGGCGCTGTACGAATTCTTTTAGCTGGGTGCGTGCCTGACGGATTTGTTTGATGGCCTTCATGGTCTCGTTAAAGGTGCCTTGTACTTGTTGCAAGAAAGCGAATTGTGCATCGTAATCTGCCTGTGTACAGTGATAGTTGGGGTCTGCTAACAATTGGATGGGAACACGAACCGAATCATTATCGATAGAGACGACGGCAAAATAGTTTCCGGGAGGGGCTGTGATTGTTCCGGGCACGCCATTCCATAATATCAAATCGTCTATTTTCTCGGCGGCCGGATACTGTAAATCCCAGGTAAAGCGATTATGGCCGTTGTCGAGTTTTAAAGGATTGGCTTTTGATTCGGGTGTAACGCGAGTGATCTCTTTTCCGGCAGCATCATAAATGGCCACAGCAGCTTTGCTAGAATCGGTAATGCTATTACTGAAAAAATTTATCACAGCCCCTTTGGGTGGGTTGGCGGCAGCGGTCGCCGGCATTGAAAGGGAGCCCCCCCATCGGTTTTGGATAGGTGCTACCCGGTAGGTTGGATTGGGTTGATAAACGTGTAGTTTTTGGTTGGGGATCTTGTTGTCGTACTGCTGTACCATGGAGAGGTCATCGATGATCCAAACAGAGCGACCCTGTGTGGCCACGACCAGATCGTTATTTTTAATAGTAAGATCCGTGATGGGGGTAATGGGAAGGTTCTGTTGAAACCGTTGCCAGTTGGCACCATCATCATAACTGATATACATGCCGTATTCGGTACCGGCGTACAACAAGCCCTGCCTTTTTTGATCGGCACGCGCTACGCGGGTAAAATGCATTTTATCGATGCCGCTGGTGATAAGCTTCCACGTCTTACCATAATCTTCGGTCTTGTAGATGTAAGGCGTGTAATCGTCCAGCTTATATCGCGTTCCGGTAATGTAGGCGGCTCCTTTTTTAAAGGGGTCCATTTCGATGGCGTTCCACATCATCAACGTGGGGGCGTTGGCGGGGGTTACATTGTTCCAGTTTTTTCCGCCATCTCGGCTCAGGTAGACAAGCCCATCATCGCTGCCTGTCCAGATATGATCTTTTTCGAAGGGGCTTTCGGTTGCCGTAAAGATGGTGCAATAATATTCTACCGAGGTGTTGTCTTTGGTAATAGGGCCGCCGCTAGAAATTTGCTTTGCCTTATCGTTGGTAGTTAGATCGGGTGAAAGTTGAGTCCAGCTAGCGCCTTCGTTTTCGGTAACAAATAATGCGTTTCCTGCACAGTATAACTTCTTGGGGTTGTGCGGAGAGAAAAAGATGGGAAAGTTCCACTGAAAACGATATCTAAGACCATCGGCACCTGCGCCCATGGGATTATCGGGCCATACGGTGATAGCCCGGTTTTCTCCTGTGGTATGATCGTAACGAGAAAGATAGCCCCCGTAGTTTCCTCCATACACGATGTTAGGATTGGTGGGATCGGCAACAACATAACCACTCTCCGACCCGGCAGTGGCTTCCCAATCTTGCTCACTAATGTAAGCGCCATAGGTAGAGGAGCGAATACGAAGTGTTGAATTGTCTTGCTGAGCTACCAACACGCGATAGGGAAACGCATTATCGGTGCTTACGCGATATAGTTGGGCGGTAGGCTGATTCATGTAGGTACTCCAGGTATTTCCTTCA
The DNA here is from genome assembly GCA_947456825.1 of Chitinophagaceae bacterium. Classification (GTDB taxonomy): domain Bacteria; phylum Bacteroidota; class Bacteroidia; order Chitinophagales; family Chitinophagaceae; genus JJ008. Next base: position 20,755 of record CANGTM010000005.1, on the reverse strand, counting down.
TCAAAACTTACCTGTGCACCGCCATCATCCGCTACTATCATTCTTTTGCCGTCTTCCGGATCGATCCACAGGTCGTGGTGGTCACCATGCGGGGTTCGCACCGATTGAAAGGTTTTACCTCCATCACGGCTTTTCATAAAGTTGACATTGGGGCAATAGACAATGTTTTCGTTCTTAGGGTCCACAAAAACTTTTGTATAGTACCAGGCTCGCTGACGAATATTGTTATCGTTGCTTTGAAGCGACCAAGTTTGGCCTGCATCTGCACTTACAAAAAGGCCGCCCTTTTCGTTTTCCACAATGGCATATAGTTTATCGGTATTAGAGGGGGCTACCGCCACACCCACAATACCCCACACGCCTCTGGGCAACCCTTTTGCTGTTGTAATGTTCGCCCAGGTATCTCCTCCGTCGGTGCTCTTCCACAGACCACTTCCTTCTCCACCGCTCTCCAGGCTATGGGGGGTTCGAATCACGCGCCAGGTTCCAGCATAAAACACAGATGGATTTCCGGGCTCCATAACCAGGTCGCTGCAGCCGGTTTGGTCGTTTATATATAATGTTCTTTTCCAGGTTTGCCCCCCGTCGGTGGTCTTGTACACCCCGCGCTCGGTATTGGGACCAAACAGGTGTCCCATCACACCGACCCATACTGTTTGCGGATCGGTAGGGTGAATGATGATGTTGGTAATATGTCTTCCGTCGTTTAGTCCGATATTCTTCCAGGTTTTTCCCGCATCCGTACTCTTCCACATACCGCCCAACCCCTCAGAAACGTTTCCACGCATGGTGTTCTCTCCCTCTCCCACATAGACAATATTCTCGTTTGATGGCGCGACCTCAACGGCGCCGATGGTGCCGCCAAAGTATTTATCGCTACAGTTTTTCCAGGTAGCTCCGGCGTCTGTCGTTTTCCAAACGCCACCGCCGGTGGCTCCGAAATAAAATGTGTTGCGTGTTTTATAGCTGGCGGTGACCGCAGCGCTGCGCCCCCCTCTAAAGGGGCCTATCAGGCGATATTTTACCGCTTCGAGCAGCGAGCTGTTGATGCGCTCGGGCAAAGCGGGGGTAATAGGTTTTTTAGATTGCGAAAGTGCGGCGTACGCGCATACAAAAGCAATAAAAAGAAGGCTGATTTTTTTCATGGGGCTGCAATTAAGATTCAAATATCAATATTTCGTTTGATCCTTGGGTAGACAATGCCAACGAGGAGTCTTTTTGTTGAAAACCGCTTACTCGGCCAGCTTGGCCTTACACTCAACACTCCCCTCTTTGGCGCCTTTCTTGTAAAATTTCATGGCCTCTTTTTCGTTTCCCATCTTTTCATGACACTGCCCTATAAAAAACAATAGCTCGGTTTGTTTTTTTTGATCGTTTGAGATCACGAAACAATCGAGGGCTGGTTGATGTAGGCCCGCATAGAAATAGCTTTTTCCTAGATAGTCATAAAAGACGGCATCCTCGGGTTCTAGGTGGTCGTACGGAAACAGCAGTTGGTTGACCGCGGTATAGTTTTTTTCGTCTAGCAGTTTTTTTGCTTTTGCAAGCGTAGTGTCTCGTTTGTTTGTCCACTCTTTGAGCCCCTTTTCTCGTTGGGCAGCATCGGGTACCAGGTCGGTATCTCTTAGCCCTTGGTACTTCATGGCGGGCCCACCCAGATTGGTGGGAGCAAAACCGCCGCCCTGTGCATGGGTTTGGTGTAAACAGAGGGTTAATAAAACAACAACCAAGGTCTTCTTCATAGTTATTAGAATTAGTGGGGCAATGACGATACAATGTAGGTTTTTTTTTGAGGCCTGCCTACTTTGTCCTTATGGGTGGATTGTCAAACGAGGAGGCGCGCCGGATCTTGGCTTCGGTGGGTTATAATGAGTTGGAAGAAAAGAAAGAAAACGGGGTTTTGCGTTTTATAAAACTGGTGGCCGGTGAGCCGATGTTCTTTTTGCTGCTCGGTGCCGCCTCCTTGTATGTGTTACTTGGAAATTATAAGGAGGGGTTGGTGTTGTCGTTGGCGATGGTGCTGATAATTGCCATTACTTTTTTTCAAAAGCAAAGATCATCGCGGGCTTTGGCAGAATTAAAAAAACTCTCTTCTCCAAGGGCGTTGGTTCTTCGGGATAATCAGCCGGTGCGAATTGCCGGCAAAGAAGTGGTGCCGGGAGATTGGTTGATTGTTTCGGCGGGCGACCGAGTAGCCGCTGATGCTACTCTCTTAGAGTCACAAGGCTTGTATGCAGACGAGTCACTTTTGTCGGGAGAGTCCGCATCGGTTCACAAAGAGCTTGATGGAGATAAAGATCTTTTTTCGGGTTCTCTTATCGTTTCTGGCAAAGGTGTGGCAGTAGTAGTCGCAACCGGAGTGCGCTCGCGGTTGGGTCAAATCGGTCAAACAGTGCAAGAGGTGTTACCAAAAAAAACGGGGCTACAAAGGGCTTCGGCACAACTGACAAAAAAACTATTGGGTATCGGATTTTTTGTGAGTGTGGTGGTGGTGGTGGCTTTTTACATGAGCAGGGGAAATTTTATATCGGCGCTGCTAAGCGGGTTATCAGCTTCGATGGCTATTCTACCAGAAGAGTTTCCGGTTGTAATGACCGTTTTTTTGGCAGTGGGCGCTTGGCGTATCGCACAAAACAATGTGCTTACCAGAAACCCCTCTGCTATTGAAACGCTGGGCGCTGCCACTGTTTTGTGTGCCGACAAAACGGGCACCATTACCCAAAATAAAATGGAGGTGGTCTGGTTATATAATGGGGAGGGGTGGTGGAATGGGGCGGACCCGGTAGGTGGGGTTGAGTCTTTTGATCGCTTGGTTCGTGTGGCACGAAAAGCCTCCGAATCCCGCTCGGTCGACCCAATGGACTTAGCTGTTATAAGTTTTTGTGATCGGTGGGGAGATGAAGGGGTGGGTCTTTCGCTTCTAAAAGAGTATCCCTTGCGAGACGACCTGTTGGCTGTTACACGCGTGTGGGGCGGAGACACTGAAAATGATCTATTGGTGGCAACCAAAGGAGCCCCCGAAACTATTTTTCGGTTATGCTCCATGGATAAAGAAGCAGAGAGAAAACACTATTTAGCCCTTCATAAAATGGGAGAACATGGTTTACGGGTGTTGGGGGTGGCAAGCGCTTCTTTAATAAAGGGTGATTTTCCAGATCATCCCTCTTCGTTTACATTTTCTTTTTTGGGATTGATAGGGTTTGAAGACCCGGTACGACCCGAAATGAACGAGGCTATGAATAGCTGTCTTCGCGCGGGGTTAAAAGTGGTAATGATAACTGGTGACCACCCCACAACAGCAAGACAGGTGGCGTTACAAATTGGACTAGGTGATGGCCGGGTGATTACCGGAAACGAAGTGTCTGTTATGAATGATGGTGCTTTAGCGGAGTTGGTTAAAACAGAAAGGGTTTTTGCCAGATTTTTACCTGAACAAAAACTGCGGTTGGTGCGGGCCTTTCATAAAAACGGAGAGGTGGTAGCCATGATGGGGGATGGGGTAAACGATGCGCCGGCACTTAAGGAGGCGGATATTGGTATCGCCATGGGCAAGCGAGGAACCGATGTAGCTCGAGAAGCGGCGGATCTGGTTTTATTGGATGATAACTTCTTTTCTGTGGTACGAGCCATCGCTCTGGGAAGACGGATTTATGATAATCTGCAAAAGGCGCTGCTATATATTCTTTCAATTCATGTTCCAATTGTGGGTCTCGTGCTGGTGCCCGCTTTTGGGCCGGGTCTTCCTATAATCATGCTGCCGGTACAGATCGTGTTCTTGGAACTAATAATCGATCCTGTCTGCTCTGTGGCGTTCGAATCACAGCCGGGCGAGTCTGGGGTGATGCGCCGGCCGCCCAGGTCTGGTAATGCGGCGTTTTTTTCGGGACGGCTTTTTAGAAAAAGTCTTTTTTTGGGGTTGTTATTATTGGGGTTTGTTTTGTTGGTGTATTGGTTTTGTTTGTTGTGGGGTCTGGATAGTAGGGTAATACGCGGGGGGGCGTTTGCTACTCTTGTGGTGGGTAATGTCTTTTTGATCTCGTCGTTACTTTCGTTTTCACAACCGTTTTTTTCTTCAGTAACAAGTAATCGGGTGGCTGTTTTCTTTTTATCGCTGGCCACATTTTTGTTGCTGCTTGTTTTTTCTTTACCCTTTTTTCGCGATCTCTTTTTAATTTCCTGGCTTCCTTGGAAGGTGGCGGGTTGTGTTATGCTATCATCGATTCTTTTTCTTACACTAATAGAGGTTATTAAGAGGGTAGGAAATAAAAAAGCAGGGCCGAATTGTTAAACTCAGCCCTGCCTGCAACCGTTACAGTGTATCGCTTTTTAAAGCGGTTATTCTGCAACAATCTGTCTGCATCGAAGATCGTCTTGGTCAGGCGCAGCCTTTTTTTGCTGCCAACCGGCCAATCAGTTTACGGTCTTTTAAACCGATATTTCTGATTTTTTGCTGACCGACCTATCAAAGAAGCATCATAGAACAAATATAGTGTTGTCGAATTATCATAACTACTGACGTAGGTCAACCGGTGGATGATTATGAGAGCTTATTTTTTTATTGTATTCCTGCCCTGTTGCTTATTTCGAGCATTCTATCGATAGGCTTCTTAGCGGCTATCCTTAGTTCTTCTTCAATTTCAATAGCGGGTATCTCATATTTCATGCAGGTGTAAATTTTTTCAAGTGTATTTCTCTTCATATGTGGACACTCGTTACATGCGCAATTATTAGTAGGAGGAGCGGGAATAAATGTTTTATGTGGAGAGTTTTTTATCATTTGGTGTAATATACCAGACTCTGTAGCCACTATAAATTCTTGAGATGTATCTTGTTGACTATATTTTAGTAATTCTGTGGTGGAGCCTATCATATCAGCTAATTCTAATATATCCTCCTCGCACTCTGGATGTGCTATTATTTTTGCGGCTGGGTACCGGTGTTTGAGTTTAATTATTTTTTCTTGGCTGAATATCTCATGAACCATGCATGCTCCATCCCATAATAACATTTCTCTTCCTGTTTTTTTACTAACGTAGTGACCCAGGTTTTTATCGGGAGCAAAAATGAGTGGTTGATCTTTTGAAAAACTATTAACGATTGATACAGCATTAGAGCTGGTGCAAATAACATCGCTTAATGCTTTTATCTCAGCGCTACAGTTGATATAGCTGACTACTTTATGTTCTGGATTTTTTTCCTTGAATTTTTTAAAAAGAGAGGGGGGACAACTATCGCTAAGGGAACAGCCGGCTAGCACGTCTGGGATTACAACCTTTTTATTCGGATTTAGGATTTTTGCTGTTTCGGCCATAAAATGAACGCCAGCAAAAACGATCATATCTGCCTTTGTTTGCTCTGCTTTTCTGGATAATCCCAGACTATCGCCTGTATAATCGGCTATTTCCTGGATATCCGCATCTTGGTAGTAGTGTGCGAGAATAATGGCATTTTTTTCTAACTTAAGCTTAGCGATCTCCTCAAAAAGATCAAGTGTGGGATCAACCGGTATATCAAGCCATCCATCCTTTAAATTTTTTTCCATGCCGCAATATTCACTTTTTGAATTGTATTTTTCAAAAACAAAAAACCTCTTTTGATACTAACATTGTAATACTAATACTATCTATTTTATTTATAAATATCTATTACTATTACAGGTGTGTATATGTTAATAATCTGCTCATCCTCCATTAAAAAAGGATGGAATTAAAAAAATAATATCAAATAATAATTATTATAAAATATTGATAAATAACTGTTTAAAAGATTTTTCTATTAAATAGAACAACTTTTTTATTAGTATGCAGGGCTATATGGTAAAAAAACAGTTGTTTATATTATGTGGATTTCTAGCTTTTTGTAAACACTAATCGCTATGATATTGAAAGGGGTGTAAAAAACCATCCAGTTATACTGTTTCACCCCCACGTTTCACATTAGGTTTTCCACAGAAAAACAATACAAATTAACAGACCTTGTTAAAAAAAAGGCGTGCCCGGGGTTGGTGGTCACGGCTACAAAATGTGTGACAGAGAAGCACTCTTAACCCTCGTTTTTCCACAGTTTTTCCCCTATTTTTGCCATCCTTTAATCACTATATATTATGTCTATTATTCAGGATATCAGAGACAAGTACGCAAAAGTTACGGTCGTGTTGGTTACGCTTGCGTTGGTAGGTTTTATTTTGACCGATTATTTTGCCGGTAAAAGCCGCATGGCCGGGCAGACAGCGACCTCGGTTGGTACCGTAAACGGAAGAGAAATTTCGTTTGACGAGTTCAATGCAATGGTGGTACAGGCAGAAGAGAATATGAAGGCTCAGGGATATCCCCAGAACGCCGCCATGACCCAACAAGCCCTAGAACAAGCATGGGGTCAAAAAGTATCCGAAACACTGTTACGCGAAGAGTTAGATATTTTAGGTATTGAGGTAGGTAAGAAAGAGCTTGGTGATATTCTATATGGAGTAAACGCCCCCCAAGATCTTCAAAACCAGTTTAGAGATCCAAAAACCGGCCTCTATAATGGTACACTAGCCAAACAAAATATCGATCAGTTATTAAAAACAGGTACACCCGAGCAAAAGACAAGCATTGGCAATTTTATAAACGCGCTGGCCAATCTGCGTATGTCAGAAAAATATAATTCTCTTTTTTCCAACAGCACCAATTATCCCCGATGGATCGTAGAAAAACAAAACGCTGAAAACAGTCAATTGGCTCGCATTTCCCTAGTTAGAGAGCTCTACACCAATATCCCCGATTCTTCAGTTACTGTAACGGATGCTGAAATTGAAGAGTATATCAATAAGTATAAGAACCAGTTCAAACAACAAGAGAGTCGCAGTATATATTATGTATCCTTTAGCGCCGCCCCTTCTACTCAAGACAGCGCTACCACGCGCAGCGAAGTTGAAAACCTGAAAGAAAGATTTAGGACTGCCGAAAACCTCGAGCAGTTCTTGGCCGGAGAGGGTGCACAATACTACAACGGATATGTTAGCGCCAAGTCGATCCAACAACCTATGAAGGACTCGATCTTTAAACTAGCCACAGGAGAGGTGTATGGTCCCTATTTAGATGCCGGAACGTATGCGCTGGCCCGCATGGTGGGTAAAGTAAACATACCCGACACGGTAAGCCTTAGACACATCTTGATCAGCACCCAAAGCCGTGACTCTGCAACCGCCTTCAACCTATGTGACAGTATTCAAAAAGCGGTCGCCGCAGGCGCTATTTTCGATTCACTCGTGGCTAAGTATTCAGACGATAACGGTAGCAAAGCAACGGGAGGTAAATACGAAAATATTCCTTCCGGGCAAATGGTAGGCCCCTTTAACGACTTTATCTTTTTGCGCTCTACCGGCTCCAAAGGAATCGTAAAGACCGAGTTTGGTTTTCATTATATAGAGGTATTATCACAAAAGGGTTCCGGCCCAGCCTATAAGGTGGCTTATTTGCCCAGAGAGATCGTAGTAAGTCAAGAAACCGACAACGCAGCCCTTAACAAGGCTAATGCCTTTGCCGGCGATAGCAAAGACCTTGCTTCCTTTGAAAAGAACTACGAGCAAAAATTAAAGAACCAGGGAATTACCAAAGGAACCGCTTCGGATATTACACCGGTTGCCTTTGAGGTAAGAGGTGTTGGGGCGTCTCGTTCTTTTGTGCGTGCTATTTACGAAGCAGACAAAGGGGATGTTTTAAAACCCGAGCGAATCGACAACAACTATATTGTGGCGGCCGTATACGATATCATAAAAGAGGGTACAGCATCCGTAAACTCGGTCAGAGGCTCAGTGGATCCGGTGCTAAGAAATAAAAAGAAGGCGGCGTTGATCGCTAAAAAAATTGGAAATCCCGCTACGCTCGAAGCGGCAGCGACCAGCCTTGGAGGAAAACCCATTGAGGTGGCCGACAGTATCAGAATGGCTGGTGCGCTTACCGGAAGCTTCGGGTATGAACCCAGGGTAACGGGAGCAGCTTTTAATCCCGCCAACAAAGGAAAAGCCGTGGTTGGACCCATAGAAGGGTTGAGTGGTGTTTTTGTAGTACGGGTAGAGAACCAAGGAACAACTCCCGTGTTAGCCGAGGATATCAACGCAATACGCCAAAACAGGTATCAACAAGCCATCCAGGCGTTTAGTAATCAGTATAGTCCCAACAACCCTATTTCTATATTGCGCGCAGCCGCCACAATTAAAGACAAACGGCAGGCTCGCTACTAACATCCCTATCATGGCCGACGGGATTGTCAACAAGGTTGCAGAAAGCGGTCTTATTTCACTAGACCTCGAGCAGTGGTATCCTAAGCAATCTATTGCCCGGTTCGACATAAAGGACCACTTGTTTATGGGGATGATCGTAAAGGAAAAGGAGTTTCGAGAATCCCTTAAGCAAACAGATTGGGCAGTATATAAAGACAAGGCCGTTGCTGTTACCTGCTCTGTGGACGCCATTATCCCTGTTTGGGCTTATATGTTGGTCGCCAGCTACCTGCAACCGGTTTGCTCCGAAGCGTATGTTGGATCGGAACAAGAGCTGGTAAAGCATCTTTTTTTAAGCAATATCGAATCGGCCGACCTTTCTCCTTACCAAGACCAACGGGTCATCGTAAAGGGGTGTGGAGATACCCCCATTGGTGAGTTTGCCTACATGGCCATAACCAAAAGATTGCTTCCTGTTGTAAAGACCTTGATGTATGGCGAGCCCTGCAGTACGGTGCCGGTCTATAAAAAACCCCGCTAAGGTTATTGTTGACTTATTCACATTGTTATAGCAACGAGTAAAACTAGAAGATCGCTGTCTATCTTTCCTATAGATTACTAACCCATGACAGCCCCCACCACAACGAGCTACCGCACGGTAGCCGACCACGGTTTTGCAGAAACCAGAGTGAACGAAAGCAATCAACAGTTTTGTTTTTTTACCAAGCGTGCTTTTAAAAAAGGAGAGGAGATCGCTTCATTCGCTTCCGGCAGCATCTCTTCTACCCCCACCTATTTAACCGTGCAAGTGGGAACCAACAAGCACATCATGTTGCAGCCCCCCTATTTACAATATATAAATCACAGCTGCGAGCCGAATTGTTTTTTTGATACGAGCTCTATGAAAATAATTGCCCTGGCCGATATTGCCGATGGGGAGGAACTTGGATTTTTTTATCCATCGACAGAGTGGGAGATGCAACAGCCGTTTCGCTGTTTTTGCGGAACCCCCTCTTGTATCGGAGAGATAAAAGGGGCCGCATTTCTAAATCGCGAGCAAGTAGCACACTATCGTTTCACCGATTACATCGTGCAGCGCCTCACCAGAAAAGCCAGAAAAAAAGTGGCCTGACCGCATGAAGCGCATCACCCCCACCCCCAATCTGTCTGGGTATCACATTTGGGTTTTAGCCCCCGAACTTGAAACAAACGACCCCAACCTTTCACACTACTACGACTTTACACATAGTATTCAAGAGTATAAGGTTGTTTTTGCTGAGCTTGGTATTGGTTGGACCTGGACACCAATTACACTAAAAAACATCCGTTCTACGATTGCCCGAATTGCAAAAACCCAAAACGGATACACCCCCCTGGTGCTTAATCTTTGCGACGGAGATGAAGTAAATGGCGTTCCCGGCGTTTCGGTTATAGATGCCCTACAAGAGGCCGGCCTGGTCTACACCGGATCTGATCAAAACTTTTATACCATCACCACCTCAAAAATACCCATGAAGAGGGCTTTTGACAAGGCGGGTGTTTCAACAGCCCCCTGGAAGCTGGTCAGTGGTCGACCCTCTTCTTTAAAAGGGGTCTGCTCAGCAGTGGGCACCCCCATGATCATTAAACCTGCGGTATCTGGCGGTAGCATGGGTGTTTCAGTGAAGAATGTGGTTAACAACGAGGCCGAATTGCAACACCGGGTAAAAGAGCTGGCAGAAGGCTATAGGGGTTGGAATCTGCTGGCCGACGGGCTTTTTGTAGAGAAATATATAAAGGGTCCCGAGTTTACCACTTTTATTACCGGCTCTTCTACTCATCTTGATCGTTGCCATGTATACGAACCGGTTGAAAGACTTTTTCATCCCTCATTACCCGACAACGAACGGTTTTTGTCGTTCGATCGTCTTTGGGAAATTTACGAGGACGAGAGCCCAATGCCCCAAAACGAAAATTTTTACGAGTACGGTCCCGTTGCCGCGGCGCTACGAAAAAAACTACAAAAACTTAGCCTCGAAGCCTATGTAGCACTCGGCGGAAAGGGGTACACAAGGATAGACATAAGACAAGATGAGGACACGGGCATACTCTATGTGCTAGAGGCAAATGCACAGTGCGGACTTAGTGAAGACGAAAACTATACATCCATCGGTGCTATCATCAAGGCCTCAAAGATCAAATACAGCAAAGTGATCGAGGCCATTTTATTCGACGCTATAACCAGAGCGGAGACACCACGGTCGCACAACATCAAAAAAGCAAAAGCAGTCTAGTGAAAGTGTGTGTGTTGCAACCCGATTATTCTACAACCGGGGTGGATTATAAAAACTACGATCCGCCCCGCAACCTTTCAGCGCTTTTACCTCAAGCCACGGTTGACCATGTTTTTTTGAATAAACTGACCACCCATAAGCAATTACGATCTCTTGCAAAAAAGAAGTATGACATTTTTGTGAACCTCTGCGAGGGATATGCCGATTGGGAAGTTCCGGGAATAGACGTGATCTATGCGCTTGAAACACTCAACCTTCCTTTTACCGGCCCCACGTCGCGCGTTTATGATTTTCCTAAAGAGGTAATGAAATACGTTTCGTTTTGCGAAGGAGTGCTTACACCCGCCTACAGGATCGTTACCAGTTTTTCAGATATCGAAAATGGTTGTTCTGCGCTTCGATTTCCTCTTTTTATTAAGCCGGCCCACGCCGGAGATAGTTTGGGTATTAGCCGAGACTCCCTTGCACACAACAAAGAAGAGTTAGAAAAAAAATGTAGGGAGTTGCTTTTCGAATTCGACCAGGTGTTGGTAGAGGAGTATATCGAGGGTCGCGAGTTCACTGTGTTGGTATCTGCAGGGCCCACCCCCGGAACTTGTGTTACGTATAAGCCTGTAGAGTATATTTTTCCCGAAGGTGATTCCTTTAAAACATACGCACTAAAGACTTCGGCGCTTCACCCCACCGCTAACATTCCCTGTAACGACCCATCTCTCGAACGGGCCCTCCGCGAGGCAAGCGAAAAAATTTTTATATCAGGTGGCTGTATCGGATATGGCCGATTAGATTTTAGGGTTAACAAAAGCGGAGAGGTTTATTTTTTAGAGATGAATTTCACCTGCTCTGTTTTTTATGAAGACGGCTATGAGGGCTCCGCCGATTATATCTTAAAGTATGATCCTGCCGGCAAGCGAGGGTTTTTAGAACAGATCATCAATGAGGGTATTGCCCGTTACCAGCGTAAACAAAAATCTTTCTACGTTAAAGGAGATTCTATTGCGGGATACGGAATTTATGCGGCAAGAGACTTGGCAGCTGGCGAAACCATTTATTTCGGAGAAGAACGAGCACAACGGTTGGTCACCAAACGCTATATCGACAACCATTGGAATCCACACCAGCAATTACAGTTTCGCCGTTACGCCTACCCATTGAGCGAAGAGGTTTTTGCGCTTTGGGACGAGGACCCTACCTCGTGGGCACCTCAAAACCACAGCTGCTCTGCAAATACAGCCTTTAACGGCTTGAACGTGTGTACCACACGTGCGATTTTTCAACACGAGGAGCTAACGCTCGATTATGCAACTTTTCTGGACCCCCGCATGGAACCTTTTGACTGTAAGTGCGGAAGCGCGCATTGCCGCGGCACCATCAGCGGACCCGAAGGAAACACGCTTACAAAAAGAGAGCAGCAGTTAAGAAAAAAATAGGTAGAAGGGGTCAGCGCCCCATGTAGACCATTAATATCTGTACATCACTAGGGTTGATGCCCGAAATACGGCTAGCCTGTCCCAGGGTTCGAGGTTTTATTTTTATTAGCTTCTCGCGGGCTTCGTTTCCAAGCGATGAAAGTTTTTGATAATCGAAACTGGCAGGAATTTCAAGTTCTTCTAATTGTGCCATTCGTTGCACCAGCTCCCGCTCTTTTTCTATGTACACCTCGTACTTAATTTGTATGGAAGCCTGCTCGATACTTTCCGCTCCAAATTTTTCTAGAGCGCCCCCCACCTTCTCTACGGCGCGCGCAAAATCTTGTAATGATACATCGGGACGCAACAAGATCTTTTGAGCCTTTTGTTTTTCTGGTATTGGCGCCGCGTTCAGCGAGGCAAGCCAACCGTTTACTTCTTGCGGTTCTAGCGAAAGAGTGGCGAGTAGTTTTTTTATTTCTTCTACTTCTTTTTTCTTTTCTTTTACGGTGTCGTTTCTTTCCGAAGTTGCCAGACCCCAGCCATAGCTTAGTTCTGTTAAACGCAAGTCAGCATTGTCTTGTCGAAGTAAGGTTCTGAATTCTGCTCTCGACGTAAACATGCGATAAGGTTCTTGTGTTCCCTTACTGATAAGGTCGTCGATAAGCACGCCAATGTAGGCCTCACTCCTTTTTAAGACAACCGGCTCTCGGCCTTTAGCAGCCAGGTGGGCGTTGATACCGGCCATCAGGCCCTGACAGGCTGCTTCTTCGTATCCGGTTGTTCCATTGATCTGCCCAGCAAAAAAAAGATGCTTTATTATTTTTGTTTCAAGCGAATAGTCTAGCTGGGTTGGAGGAAAAAAGTCATATTCTATCGCATAACCCGGCCTGAACATTTTAACGTTTTCAAAACCAGATATTTTACGAAGGGCATCGTACTGAACTTCTTCCGGAAGTGAAGTTGAAAATCCGTTCACATAAATTTCTACCGTATTCCATCCCTCCGGTTCCACAAAGAGTTGGTGTCGATCTCTTTCGGCAAAACGGTTTATTTTGTCTTCTATGCTGGGGCAATAGCGAGGACCAACCCCATCAATTCTACCAGCGAACATAGGGCTCCTGTCAAAGCCAGACTTTAGGGTTTCGTGCACCTCTCCATTAGTATATGCGATCCAACAACTTCTCTGCTGGGTCGGCTTTGGGGTGTTAGTATAGGAGAATCCCGAAACCAATTCATCGCCGGGTTGCTCCTCCATCTTTGTGTAATCAAGGCTTCTGCCATCAATGCGGGGAGGGGTGCCTGTTTTAAGCCTGTCGCTTTCAAACCCATGATTTACAAGCTGTTCTGTTATTCCGGTAGCCGCCTTTTCTGCCATCCTGCCCCCACCAAAGTTCTTTTCACCAATGTGAACGATACCGTTTAAAAAGGTGCCATTCGTTAAAACGACCGATTTTGCTTTTATTTCATGCCCCAGGCCTGTTTTTACGCCGTAACAGACAGAGCCTTTTAGCAGCAGACCCACCACCATGTCTTGATAAAAGTCAAGACCATGGGTGTTCTCAAGCATTTCCCTCCATTTAAGATGAAAAAGCATGCGGTCATTCTGCGCACGCGGGCTCCACATAGCGGGGCCCTTACTGCGGTTAAGCATTCTGAATTGAATGGTCGAAAGGTCTGTTACAATCCCCGAATAGCCGCCAAGGGCGTCGATCTCCCTTACAATTTGACCCTTAGCAATGCCACCCATGGCGGGGTTGCAGCTCATCTGGGCAATAGTTTGCATATTCATGGTAATCAGCAAGGTAGAGGAGCCCATATTGGCCGCAGCGGCCGCTGCTTCGCAACCGGCGTGGCCGGCCCCCACCACAATCACATCGTATTCTTTGAACATGCGCTGCAAAGATATAGTTATGGATTAGATAGCTGGCCCTAATTTGGCTGATTTTGAATTAGCCAGGCGGTAATTGAGAGCAAATCCGGGAATTATGGGCCAAAATAGTTGTTTCACGTGAAACTACTCCAATAGTAATTGCGGGGGCTCTCTTTTAGATGTTGTTCTTTTCGATCAAATCCCAAAGGTTCCCATACAGGTCTTCAAATACCAAAACATCCCCAAAAGTCTCTTTTACAGGACCCCTTACAATTTTAACCCCATGCTTTTTGAGGCGCACAAGATCTTCTTGCAGGTTGTCGGTATGCATAAACAGAAATACACGCCCTCCTGTTTGATCTCCAATTCGATTAATTTGGGCCTCTCCGGTGGCTTTTGCAAGTAAAAGTTGTCCTCCCGTACCCCCTGGGGGAGCCACCACCACCCAACGCTTGGTATCTGTGAGCTTAGTGTCTCCTAAAAGCTTAAAATCTAATGTTTTAGTGTAAAAATCAATTGCCTCGTCATAGTCTCTGACAAGAAGTGTGATTTGAAAAAAAGCCCGTCTCGACATCTTGATTTTCGATTAAAAGGTTTCACGTGGAACAAAAAGGGGTATATGGGAGGCACTTAATCAATTAAGCCCCAAATGCTGATAGGTATATATTTTCCTTAGCACGCATAGTCTCCCGATCTTTCTTGTTTTTGTCTTTGTAACCACAAATATGCAGGGCACCGTGAAAAATAACCCGGTGTAATTCGTTCTTAAAAGAAACGCCTAGTTCTTTGGCGTTTTCGCGCACGCGATCTATACTAATATAGATCTCGGCCACCTTTTGGGGACCCGGCGATAGGTCAAAGCTGATGATATCTGTATAAAAGTCGTGCTTTAGATAGGTTTTATTGATCTCAAGTAGCTTTTTGTCGGAGCAAAAGATGTAGTTAATGGACTCCAGGGCGGTCTTTTCCTTTTTAAACAACGAGCAAATGAAATTCTTAAGCACGCTCCTGTTTTCTAGCGAGAAGCCCTTTTTTTCGAAAAAGAAATAAACTTTTGATTCTGAACGGATCATTCTCAAAAATCGTAAAGAAATACCACCTAACAAGGGTAGCTTTGCAAAATAATATGTAGAACATGGTTCTTCGTCTATCTGAGTTAAAGCCAGGCCAGGCAGGAGTAATAAAAGAGTTTCAGAACAATGAGATTTTTTTAAAATTGATGGAAATGGGCTGTGTACCCGGAGAAACTATTTTGGTAGAGCAGATAGCTCCGCTGGGAGATCCGCTTTCTGTGTCAGTTTCGGGGTATCATTTGAGTCTTAGGTTAAATGAGGCAGACGCCATTCTTATCGAGCTAAACAATTGATTTTCAACAAAATATAATGAAAATCGGGCTTTATTTCGGTTCCTTTAACCCCATCCACAAC
Organism: Chitinophagaceae bacterium; assembly: GCA_947456825.1. Taxonomy (GTDB): domain Bacteria; phylum Bacteroidota; class Bacteroidia; order Chitinophagales; family Chitinophagaceae; genus JJ008. The sequence goes on along the minus strand of CANGTM010000005.1, from coordinate 5,570 downwards.
GGGCACCTGATCGTTGCCAACTATATCTTGAACGAAACCGATGTCGAAAAGGTCTGGCTGGTGGTATCACCCCAAAATCCGCTGAAAAAAGAGAACACGCTGCTCAATGAATACCACCGACTACACCTGGCCACACTAGCCACCGAGCATGATACACGTATCAAACCCTCTGATATAGAGTTTGCGCTGCCGAAGCCCTCGTACACCATCGACACGTTATTGTATTTAAAAGAAAAATATCCGCAACACGAGTTTTGCGTTATTATGGGCGCCGATAGTTTTCAAAATCTATCTCGCTGGAAAAACTATCAATCCCTCATCAAGGAGTATGAAATTCTGGTATATCCTCGCCCAGGGTATGATACCCTTAATCCGCTTGGCGCAAAAGCCACGATGATCGATGCGCCATTACTTCAACTTTCTTCTACGTATATACGAGCTTGTATTGCGCAAGGAAAATCCATTCGCTATATGTTACCCGAAGCGGTGATAGAAGAAATTGAAAGAGGCGGCTATTATAAGAAGTAGCCCAGCGCCAGACAAAGCACGACGATCAGCGCCGAAAAAACCTTAGTGAATCGTAACAACAATAGGGTCGCTACGATCACGAACAAATTGAGACTACTGATAACATTTCCATCTATAAGAGAGATGTCGCGCGAGATATAAAGCGTAGAGGCGATCATGATTCCAACAACGGCCGCATTGATTCCCTCGAGCGACCGATAGACGACAGCATATTTTTTTAGGTTGTTCCAAACTGGAAAAAAGAAAAGTACCAATAGGGCGCTTGGTAAAAAAATGGCAACGGTACCGATCAAACAGCCCAACAACTGCATAGAGGGGCCCTGGTCTTTTAATGCCAATCCGCCCGTAAAGGAAGCAAACGAAAAAACCGGACCCGGCACCGCCTGCACAATACCCATACCTGTGTATAATTTATCTTGATCGATCTTAATGGCATTGGGATTATTTTCTTTTACGTTGTTTGGTCGAACACTCCACTGCTCGTACATCATTGGCAACAACACTTGTCCTCCTCCGAAAACGAAACTTCCCATTCGATACGTGTTCTCAAAAAGATTGATGGGCTTTCGCTCGTTCCAGTTGTTTGTTCTGGCCGCTTCGCTCAGTAATCCTGCAGCAATAAAAATGATTCCAAACAACCAAAAGTTCCACCAGCGCACAGCCTTGGGTTTGTCGGCCTCTTGCGGAATCCTTTTAATACTAAAGTTGGTGGCAATTCCGCCTGCGACGATCAGTAACGGCACCAGCCAGGGTCTACCAAATAATAGACCGGTGGCTGCGGCACTTACCAGCATTATGACCCATGTGATCGGATTTTTAATGGATAGTGGAAAGATCCTGAGTATGGCAAATCCTAAAAACCCGGCCGCCATGGGAGGGATAAACCGAAAGATCGCCGATAGTTGAGGATGATCTTCGAGACCGACCAGCAAAAACGAAAGGGCACCCATAAGTATGCTCGCCGGTAAGATCCAGATTAAAAGGGTGAGTGAGGCCAAAAGCACCCCACCTCTTTTGTATCCGATCAGGGCAAGGGTTTGCGTAGAGGAGGCTCCGGGCAGCAGCTGACAAAAAGCATTGTACTCCATTAGCTCCTCTTCGGTAACATAGGGAGTTTTTTGCACAAAGGTTTTTAGCATCATTCCCAAATGGGCTTGCGGTCCGCCAAAAGCGGTTATGCTATGCCAGAACACAGCTCGCAAAAAGGGAAGATGTCGAAGCAGCATGGTACCTTAAAAATATAAAATATTCTGCGGGGTTTGGCCGACCCTCGGAGGATCTCTAAATACAAAAGGAACGATTGCCGTATTTTCACAGTAAATACTAAGCCTGTGAAGAAGTTAATTCCGGTTATTTGTTTCTTGTTGGCCACCAACACTGGCCAAGCGCAAAAACCCACCGACCCCATGCCCATTGCTTTTGCCAAAGCCGACGCCATTCAGCAAAAGACCAATGAGTGGAGGGAGCGCATCCATCGCTACCCCGAATTGGGCAACCGCGAGGTAAAAACAGCACGCCTTGTAGCCGACCATCTTCGGTCGCTGGGCATGGAGGTAACCGAGGGGGTTGCAAAAACAGGAGTAGTGGGTCTTTTGCGTGGAGCTAAGCCCGGTCCTTGCATTGGTCTGCGTGCCGATATGGACGCCCTTCCTATTACGGAGCGCGTGCCTCTTTCGTTTGCGTCAAAAGAGCGAGCTATATATAATGGTAGCGAAGTAGGGGTGATGCATGCTTGCGGCCATGATACACACGTGGCCATGTTGATGGCTGCGGCCGAAGTGTTGTCTTCGATGAAAGATCAATTGCAGGGCAGCGTTAAATTTATTTTTCAACCCGCCGAAGAAGGAGCCCCCGAGGGTGAAGAGGGTGGAGCGCCGCTAATGGTCAAAGAAGGAGTAATGGACAACCCTAAGGTCGATGTGATATTCGGGATGCACATATCATCGGAGTTAGAGGCGGGCAAAGTAACCTACAAGCCCGGCGCATTTATGGCAGCGGCCGACTGGTTCTCTATAAAAGTAAAAGGAAAGGGGAGCCACGGATCACAACCTTGGCGAGGTGTTGACCCTATTCAGATCTCGGCACAAATTATAGATGGGTTACAAAGCATCGTCAGTCGTCAAATGGAACTGACCAAGGCGCCGGTCGTTATTACCGTTGGGATGATCAATGGAGGGGTGCGACAAAATATTATTTCGGAAACCTGCACCATGCAGGGAACGATCCGCACACTCGACAGCGAGATGCAAAAGATCGTTCACGAAAAAATAAAACAAACCGCTACCATGATCGCTGCCGCCAGTGGCGCAACGGCAGAGGTAATGATAGAGACAAAAACATTGGTTACCTATAATACGCCCGAATTGGTCAAGCAGATGGTGCCCACCTTAGAACGCACGTTGGGTGCAGCAAACGTGGGCGACACTAACTGGGTTACCGGCGCAGAGGATTTTTCGTATTACGGTACCAAGGCGCCTTCGTTCTTTTTCTCGCTCGGCGGTATGCCAAAGGGGAACGACCCCACGAAAGCACCCCCGCATCATACCCCCGATTTTTATGTAGATAACAGTGGTATGCCCGCCGGCGTTAAAACATTCTGTGCGCTGGTGCTCGATTATATGCGAATGGCAAAAAAGTAAGTTGATGCAAAAACTTATTTTTTTACATCTATTGCTCTTCGTTGCAACAACGCTGGTAGAAGCGCAGCAGCACGATAAAAAACTCGAAGCAAAGATCGCCGAGCGGGTGCAGGGGTTCAAAGGAGAGGTGGGTATCTATGTAAAGGATCTTCGCAGTGGCCGCGTTTCATTATATAATGCCGATACGGTTTTTCCTACGGCCAGCATCGTAAAGGTGCCCATCTTGTTGGGGGTTACCGCAGCGGTAGAAAACGGGCAACTGGCCTACGATAGCAATCATGTTTATCGCGATTCGTTGCTCTACGCGGGAGAAGATATTTTGGGCTCTTTCAAGGACGGCGAAAAAATTGCCCTCAAAAAAATTATTATGTTGATGATGACCACCAGCGACAACACGGCCAGCTTGTGGTTACAATCGCTGGCCGGAGGCGGAAGGCGCATCAATGAATTGCTTACCCAACAGGGGCTCTCGAACACCTTTGTTAACTCCAGAACACCAGGACGCGAAGCCAATCGCGCTCAGTACGGATGGGGGCAAACCACGCCCGCAGAAATGGGCCGACTATTTGAAAAGATATATCGCAGAGAGATCATTTCTCCTTATGCCAGCGAAAAGATGTTAAGGGCCATGAGCCGAAATTTTTGGGACGAGGATGAATCGCTGGGTAGTTTTCCCCCCTACATAGAGGTATTTAGTAAGAATGGATGTGTGAACGCCTCTCGAAGCGAAGCCATGATCGTTAATGCACCCAACAGGCCTTTTGTGTTTTGCATTTTTACCAAGAACAACCAAGATCAACGATGGACCCACGATAACGAGGCTTGGACGTTGGCACGATCTGTAGCTACTCTTTTGTGGGATTATTTTGAGCCCACCGACACATGGACTCCACCGATCAACGAAAAAGCAAGTAACAGGCCCAACTAAGCAAATAGGCCAATCCCGTCATATAGATCAACTGAATAGCGGGCCACTTCCACGACTTGGTTTCTCTTTTTACAACAGCCAGCGTGCTCATGCATTGCATGGCAAATACATAGAATATCATCAGCGAAAGCCCTGTGGCCAAGGTAAACACGGGGGTTCCGTCGGGCCGAAGCGCTGCTTTCATCTTTTCGTTTAGCAACTGGCTGCTTTCATCTCCTACACTATAGAGCGTGGCCATGGTACCCACAAACACTTCGCGCGCCGCAAAGGAAGTAATAAGGGCCACGCCGATCTTCCAGTCAAATCCGAGCGGTGCGATGACAGGCTCTATTGTTTTTCCCAATAATCCGGCATACGAGTTCTCTAGTTTAGCGGTCTGGTATTGTCTTTCCGCATCCACTACAGAAAGCCCACTTTGTTTGGCTTCTTCGAACTGTTGTTGTGCGGTTAGCATGCCCGCTTCGGGACCATAGGAGCTGAGCCCCCATAGTACTAGCGAAATGATCATAATAACCTTTCCGGCATCGAGTACAAAGATCTTGGCCTTACTCAGCATGGTCGGCACCAGGTTAGCCCAGCGAGGAGATCGGTAAGCGGGAAGCTCCAGAATAAAAAAACTCTTTTCTTGAATTTTAATAAAGAGGTTGGCGATATAAGAGACCAGCATGGCCATAACAATGCCTAACATATACATAGCCAACAGTACCAGCCCCTGCAGGCTAAGGAATCCCCATATATAGTTATTGGGAATGACCAAGCTGGTGATGGTCGTGTAAACCGGTAACCGAGCGGAGCAACTCATGAGAGGGGTAATCAGAATTGTGAGTAACCGTTCTTTTCTGTTTTCGATATTGCGTGCACTCATGATGGCCGGCACTGCACAGGCAAAGCCGCTGATCATGGGCATTACACTTTTTCCATTGAGCCCAACGCTGCGCATTAATCTGTCCGATAAAAAACTGATGCGCGCCATGTAACCCGAATCTTCGAGCGGGGTGATGATGCCAAATAAGATCATGATCTGTGGAACAAAGACCAAGATTCCCCCCAATCCGGCGAGCACGCCATTGACCAGCAGATCGGTTCCTTTACCGGCGGGCAAATTTGTTGATAACCATCCCCCTATTTGTCCAAAACCCATTTCGATCCAATCCATTGGATACTGGGCCAATAAGAATACACTTTGAAAAAGTAAAAACAAAACAGTGAGCAAGATCAAATATCCCCAGCGGCGATGAAGCAACAACGCGTCGAGCTTTTCGGTGCGCAGGGTTTTTTGCAACGGATCGGGCTCCGATACGGCTTGTTGCATAACCTGCCGAATACGCGCATAGCGCTGTAAGATCTCTTCGGCTTGTGTTTTGGTCGCATTGAATCTTCCCTCTTTTTCTATGGCATCGATCTGTTGTTTGCTGTTTTCGTCCAGCTGAAAAGAGGTGTGGTGTGTTAACAAGTGAATCGCCTTATAATCACTG
>CANGTM010000004.1 GCA_947456825.1 Chitinophagaceae bacterium | reverse complement strand
TAAACTAACCGCAGCTCCACCAGCGCAGTAAGGACCATATGAACCGGTACTTACCGCAGGCAGCGCATTGACGGTAATGGATGTTGCAGATGAAGCCGTACAACCATTTTCGTCAGTATAGGTGTAGGTTACAGAATATACCCCAGCCACTGCAGGATCGAATGAACTACCACTCACCCCACTACCAGACCAAACGCCACCCATTGGAGAGCCACTTAAACTAACCGCAGCTCCACCAGCGCAGTAAGGACCATATGAACCGGTACTTACCGCAGGCAGCGCATTGACGGTAATGGATGTTGCAGCTGAGGCCGTACAACCATTTTCGTCAGTGTATGTGTAGGTTACAGAATAAACACCAGCCACTGCAGGATCGAATGAACTACCACTAACCCCAACACCAGACCAAGTACCTCCGGCAGGTGTACCACTTAAGCTAACCACTGAAGCACCTGCACAATAAGGACCATATGAACCAGTGCTAACCGCAGGCAGCGCATTAACGGTAATAGGATACGTGCAAACCAAATTTTGCAGCAGCGGATTCAAATAATCAAGCGTTAAAGAAAGATCGAACGAAACGGCACCTGCGTTGACGGTGATGGATTGTAATCCGTTTTCTGATTGCAGGCTAGCCCCATTGTTGACCGACCAGCTGTAATTAACACCAGCTGCTGCAGGAGAGGAGGCCGCATAGGTCAAACCACTTGATTGTGCGCAAATAGGCAGTGCGGGTACAGAAGGACAACGCTGTTCCGCCTCTACACTAACCGTCACCAAAGCAGAGTCGACACAGAATGGAGCCGTCTGTTGCGTGGCCCTTACTTTAAACACATACGTTCCGGACGCGACCGCAGTAAAAGTGGGTGTGCGAGATGTACTGGAAGAAAGGGTACCGCCTTGCAAACCTCCGGGGCTCACCGCTGTCCAGTCATAAGAAAAACTGGCGTCAGCCGGCTGACCATCGAGTAAGGCCGAAGCACTTAATGAGATAACACTAGTAGAGTTTAAGGAAATCGAACTCGGATTGGCGGTGGCAGACAGCGATGCATTATTTACCCTTACGACGGCCCCCGGAGCTGTGGCTGAATTTAGGTAGCAAATCCCGACGCTGCCATCGCGTATCACCTGAAGCTGTAACAAATAAGTACCGCCCGGTGTAAAGTTTGGAGAGGCTGGAGTAACCAACCCGGTTATGCTGGCTGCGCTTGTTGTACCAGAAATGGTACCTGTAAGCCTTGCATCCGCTGAAAGGTTCTGGTTTGTCAAGACCCACTGAAACGAGACCGCGCCATTTTGAGAAGCATCGAGTGTTGCTGTGTAATTAATGGGATATACGTTGGGGCAAATTAAAGTAGATCCTGTTAATGAACAAGTAGGGACAGGTGTAACCGCATCAGCGGCAAGTTGACAGTCCATATTACCGTTACAGACTAGCGTGCTATTGCTAACTCGTCTTACATTCTCGATAAACATATGATAAGGAGAGCCCGATATGGCCGAGGCAGAATTTCCCTGCCCCCAATCCTGGAGGGAAGCAATATGACCTCCCCAAGCCAAGACCACCTTATTAGCATTGTTAGCTTTTGTAAATTCCACTTGAATGGTCGCCGTTACATCCTGCGGAGTCATGTTGACGGAGCCGATGTAGGCGATGCTATTAAGCGTACCATTCCAAAGAACCATATTTCCTTTATCTCTCTGCTGTGCGGTTAAGGTTGATACCGGATCGGTTATCTCAGGATTAAAGGAGGCTGGTGTCTTTAGATTCGAAAAACTCGTAGCCGCTTTTGTATTAAATGCCGTACTAGTGGAAAAAACCGGAGCGGGAATGGCTATAGAACTAACAGTCAGACCCGATAAAGACGCAAGACTGGTTCCTCTTAACGGATTGACGAATTCAGGAAGGTCTGCACTATTGGTCTGTAAATTCTGAAAGCCGGTAATGTAATCGATCGCATATTTACCGCTTTTTTTTACATCGAATGAGATCAAAATCCGGTATCGAACGTTTGGCAGTAAATCATCAATCTCTATTCGATAAGGAACGGAGTTGCCTTCCGAGAAGTGGGATTTAGAGGAATTACTGTTACCACGGGCAAAATCAACTGGACTTTTTCTCGGCAGGCCCACACCGCCGTTTTGACCTTGCTCAAAATCACAGGTCTGCGCAAAAGCACCAGAAACGAAGAAAGAGGCGGCCACCCAAAAAAAGACCTTCAGATAGCCATACTGCTGAAGTAACATTTTTTTCATAGATAATATTTTTTGTGAACGGTGAAAATAAACTAGCACCATAGGTAAGTATAAGTAGCGCGGGCAGCCATGTAGTAATGCTGTACGGAGCGGCACTGATAAAAAACAATACTGAAATGACAACCGAAAGTGCTCGTCTTGACCCCTAGGCATAAAAGGGCAACTCCCCATAAGCCAGTAATTCGGAAGCAAGTAAACGTTGAGCCTGATAACGAGAAGACCCCTCCGGAAGATGCAAGGCACGTCGAAGGGCAAAGACAGTAAAGCAAAAAGAACCCGAAACGGACTGACCCAGCGGACCCGTGTAGCCATCGATTAAAAAATCGTTTCTCCCTTGTTTACCCCTTTGCTCTCCTACCGCTATCTTTTGAACTGGCGGAAGGTCCCAACAAACCCAATGAGTTCTAGGCGCAATGGGAGCGTTTCTATGCTCCAGCATCACCATGAGAGATCGCGTGGTATCAGGTAGGCCCCTAACAAATAAAGGCGGATTGGTATTTGAGGCATTTTGCCTGAAGACAAAGGGCAACAGCCCTCCCGCCGGAAAGGCACTGCTACTAAGACGAAGAGGCAAGGTAGATGCCGGGTCTTGCATACAGAAAACGTGCTGCGAAGAAGATACAGATGGCAACAACAGGCGCCGCTGCGCTGCTTTAAGAAAAAGTCCGGCTAAAACCATGTTGACAATCTAGCCGATCAGCCTAGCGAGTACAATGATCGCAATTGGAAGAGTGGTGACTAGTATCAATGGAAGCCGCTAACGCAGCGAGTATCATTGCAAAAGACAAAATAAAAAAAATGAAAAAAAATAATCACGGCTGGGAACAACTACTATTTTATGATATCAGACGCCTGGAGGCCACGGAAGAAGAAATAAAGGGCTTGCTACCCGATCTGTTGACCAAAACGCGTTCGCTACGACTAATGACGATACTTCAGAAATACCTCATCTTTATTGATGATGGAATTAATAAGCTTAACACGATCATCAAAGAGGGCGGCATAGGCGTACTACTTCAAGCCAATAGTGCTATAACGATAGTATGGCGAGACACCAAAGAGAAGCTGCACTATTGCAATAGCGAGCCCGAGACAGACCACTGCATCGTAACATCATTGATGCAGATGGCCGCCATAAAAATTTACCAGTGTCAACAAGCTGCACTCTTGAGCGAGAAACTGGGACATTCGACCATCAAGAATTTACTGCTAACAGTCATAGACAACGAGCAACGTATTCTCAAGTGGCTTACGGAGCTACAAGAAAAAGAGAAGATCGAACAAGAAGAGAACTCGACCGGCCAGTCTCTCCTTCGTCAGGCCTACTGGATTCTTTGAAAAAGCGGAAAAATAATACCCAGCTCACCGAAGGCATGTGGCGAGACTTGCTCAAATTCGCGTTCAAGCAAGTATTGGGTAAAATGAACTTTCGTTCTCTTAAGTCTTAGCTGTAGCCCAAACTCAAGTCCTGCCAATTGCTCATGTAGAACGCGTTGATAATGGGAGCCAAGTTGCAAAGACCCTTGTAACAAGCGATTTTTAAATACTCGAGTAAACGTTGGTGTTACAAAAAACCCAACACCATATTTTTTGTTGGTCTGCCTTTGCTCGGTAAAAAGGGTAAACGAACCCAATGGCATGGCAGCAGCTCCTACAAGTATTGATAACCCCCAGCGAACGCGCTGAAACAGCGATCCAACCTCAATGGACTGACACAACATAGCTGTTGCGACCGACACAGCTACCAGCGGCTGACCCAGCACAAGTTCGAACTGAACAAAGGGGCCATTCTGAACGATATGATCCCACCCTTGTGGTATCTCATCGCCAATGGCACGATGCAAAAATTGCTGGGTTTGCCTTGCACCAGAGCGCTTTCCCGAGTACCCACATGACGCGGAGACAGACCAGCGTGTCTTTGAGGTAAGCATACGGTGCTGAATCCGATAGGTGGCAAACAATAGACCTGCATAAGGATAATCGGAGTATCTAACTGAAGTGTCTTGTAGGTTATCGGGTGTATACAACTGCTGCGTAATACTTACTTGATGATGCGAAACGACCCGCCGACTGTTACAAAAGAGCAATGAAGCCTGGTGTCCACCGGTATAGTACCGATCGGTGCCATGCCCCCTATAGTTTAAAAAATCATTTTGAATAGTACCCCCAAAAAATGTGCCTACCTGCGCCCATACTGATAAAACACTGTATAGAAGAAATATGACAAACACATAACGCATATTCGGCACTTATTTACCATCTGTTATATTATTGGGATTTACAGAGAGAGAAGGTTGACGGACCAACTCACGAATAGTATGCGGCAATACATCGAGAATATCTCGCATTTCACCTGGCGAAACATACTCGTACATGGCCGAGAAAACACCCTGCACTGCCCGAAGGGCCTGCTTATTATTCCCGAAATCATAACCCGAAAGCTTCCCATCAGCCTGTCGAAGGGCCTCAAGAAAATCGTCGAGGTGTCTGATCCTCGATTGTGGCGTACGGTAAGACCACCCATCCACATATATTCCTTTGATAGCCATCGGCAGTTGTGCCATCAACTGAAAAGACTCTTCGTAGGTCAACCGATCGCGAAGGGCATGAAGTACCGCCCTAACGATACGCCCGGCCTTATCACGTGGCACCTCTAATTCTAGGGCAACAAAACGAATGAATTCACTCCCCTTAACCGCATATTTTTCAAAATCGATGACCATGGCAAATAAGTATGATGTACCAATGAAGTTGACAAAAAAGTCATAGGGTATCAATGACAAGGATCAAGAAAATCGTGAGGATCATCATTTAAATGATAACTAATGCCCTCGTTCTTTGTGCTCGTAAGAAATTATTCAGCAGACACCGAAAAAAATCTTTTTATGAAAAAAATTGTACTTGCTCTTTTACCCTTTTTTGTACTGACACAGACGCACGCACAGAACCTTGAAGAAAAAAAAGACATCGCCTCCAAAAGCTATTTATCGTTACAACTGGGACCCTCTTTGCCTACCGGAGATTTTGCCAGAAAAGACATCAACAGCGATCAAGCCGGATTTGCCAAGACCGGCCTGGCTGTCGATCTGAACTACGTATACTCTTTTAGCGAAAATATCGGGCTCGCGGCCAGTGCTTTCTTTAACATCAATAGCCTCGCTATTAAAAAGATCAGAGAGCTCACGGGCGTAAGTACGCTCAAAACAGACCATTGGCAATCCATTGGATTGGCCGTTGGCCCGGCATTTTCTTACCCCTTCAGCGATAAGGTGCGGGGCGATCTGAAAATCATGGGAGGAATCGCCTCTGCGAATTCGCCTGATGTTAGAACGAACGGATTTTTACTGGCCGATGAGGATTGGGTGACCGCCGCTCTTTTCCAGACAGGCTGTGGAATAAGAGTTGATCTGGGCAAACATGCATTCTTTGCCAGCAACCTGGACTTCCGGTATATTAATCCCCGTTTTGAAATTACGCTCAGCAGCGGAGAGCAAGAGCCCAGAAGACAGCAGATGTCTACCCTTAACCTTACCTGTGGGTTGGGCGTTCGATTCTAATAAACAGATCGCTTGACCATAAGGATGTCTTCGCGATAGTTAATTTGGATGTATTTTTGCCGAAAATAATTTTCGGCCATGATCGACGCACTTGTCCCACTTTTATCGCTGATCGCCCTTGAGGTCATCTTAGGCATTGACAACATCATTTTTATCTCGATACTGGCCGACAAGCTCCCGGAAGCTCAACGCAACAAGTTGCGCTACTGGGGGCTTTCGCTGGCCATGATCATGCGACTGGTCTTATTGGCCTTTATTGCCTGGATCTTGAAGCTAGATAAGGAACTGTTTCGGTTTCAGGACATTTCGTTCAGTGGCAAAGCTATCATATTGATGATAGGTGGACTCTTCCTCATTTATAAAAGTACACGAGAGATCTACCACAAAACAGAAGTGGCCAATGACCCACGTCACACGCAAAAAGCAGCGGGCGGCTTTTCGAGACTACTGGGAGAGGTGATCTTGCTCGACCTCGTCTTTTCAATAGATTCGATCATTACCGCCGTTGGGATGGTGCAAGAACTCTGGGTTATGTATACCGCCGTCATCGTTACGGTACTCATCATGCTGGTCGCCTCGGCGCCCATCAGCGCGTTCATTCAAAAGCACCCCTCCTTTAAGATACTGGCACTTTGCTTCTTACTGATGATCGGGGTAGCCTTACTGGCGGATGGATTGGGCTTTCATATTCCCAAAGGCTACATTTATTTCTCAATGGCCTTTGCCTTCTTGGTAGACATCATACAAATGAAGACCATCAAGCCGGCTGTAAAAAACTAACAATCCCCTTGCCGTAGAACGCTAGCCTATTTCTTTCTGAAGTAAATCCGAATGGGCACACCAGTAAAGTCAAATTGCTCGCGTAATTGATTTTCCAGATAGTTTCTGTAAGGCGTTTTGATGTCCTCAGGAAAATTACAGAAGAAAGCGAACGAGGGTGTAACCGTCGGTAGCTGTGTAATAAATTTTATCTTGATAGGATGCCCTCTCACTACAGGCGGATGATAGGCCTCTATGGCCTTTCCGATAACATCGTTTAGCTTAGAAGTGCTCACCTTTCTCTTGCGGCTCTCATACACTTGCAGGGCTGTTTCGATCGCTTTAAAGATCCGTGTCTTTTCTAATGCAGAGATAAATAGGATCGGCACATCGCTAAAGGGAGCCAACCTCTTCTTTAATTCCTTTTCGTACGTAACAGCCGTATTGGTTTGCTTGGCGACCAGGTCCCACTTATTGACCAGCATCACGATTCCCTTACCCTTTTTGGAGGCTAGACTGAATATAGAGAGATCCTGTGCGGTAATTCCCTTTTCGGCATCTAGCAATAATAAGCATACGTCTGCCTCGTCCATGGCCTTGATGGCACGAATGACGGAATAGAACTCAAGATCTTCATGCACCTTTGACTTGCGCCGTATACCGGCCGTATCGATCAGTACAAACTCCTTTTGAAAGAGATTGTAGTGCGTATGAATGGTGTCTCGGGTCGTACCCGCCACATTACTAACAATAGTTCGCTCTTGTCCGATCAACGCGTTCAGCAAAGAAGATTTACCGGTATTGGGCTGCCCAATGATGGCAAACTTGGGGAGAGCGGCTAACTCTTCGCTTTGTGCAGAATGGTCGTCGGTGATCAGCTCGGTGATCGCATCGAGCAACTCGCCGGTTCCACTACCACTGGCAGCAGCAATAAAAAACACCGGCTCCATGCCCAATGAGTAGAATTCTGATGCTTCCAACAGTCGGTCGTTGTTATCGACCTTATTAACGGTCAAGAAAACGGGCTTTGTACTTTTTCTAAGCACCGCGGCCATCGCATCATCCAGGTCGGTGAGACCGGTTGCCGCATCTACCAAGAAAATAATTGCCTGCGCCTCTTCTACGGCCACCAGCACTTGCTTGGCGATCTCCTTTTCGAACATGTCCTCGCTGCCGTGCACGAATCCACCGGTATCGATAACATTGAAGGTCTTTCCGTTCCAATCGGCCACCCCGTATTGGCGGTCACGCGTAACGCCACTCACATCATCGACAATGGCTTTTCGCTGCTCAAGCAAGCGATTGAATAGGGTACTTTTTCCTACATTGGGTCTTCCGACTATTGCAACCGTAAATGACATGCGCTATTTTTTTTAATACCCATACTCCTTTAGGTAAAGCTCGCTATCACGCCACTTGGGCTTGACCTTTACAAAGAGTTCGAGATATACTTTTTCTCCAATAAAAGATTCGATGCTTTTTCTCGCCGCTGTACCGATCTTTTTGATCATCGAGCCGCCCTCGCCGATCAAAATGACCTTTTGCGTTTCTCGTTGCACGATGATATCGGCCGTAATACGACACAATTCTTTCTTCTCCCGATACTCCCTGATCGAGACTGCCGTATGATATGGCAATTCATCTTTTGTCAACGAATAAAGTGTCTCACGTATCAGTTCACTTACAAAAAACCTCGTTTGCAGATCACTAATATCCTCTGCACTAAAATAAGGCTCCCCCTCGGGCATATAAGCCAGCAAGGCATTGATCAGCTTCTTTCGAGGAATTCCTGATAGGGCAGAAAGAGTTATCACCTCTCGCGCATACGACGTAGTAGAAAAAAAGGCAACCCCTTCATCGATCTTTTCTTTGGGCAACAGATCGATTTTGTTGAATAATACGATGGCAGGCACCTTTAATTGCAGCGATTCAAAAATAGCATGGGCCGATTGCCAGTCATCGCGCCCATCCACCATTAGCAGGGCCAGGTCGGCATCCTCCAGCGCGCTGCTGACGGCTTCCATCATTTTTTCGTGCAACTTGTACTTAGGAGTAATGATACCAGGCGTATCCGAGAAGACCAGCTGGTACTTATCGGTGGTCAATATCCCTTTGATGCGATGACGGGTGGTTTGCACCTTGGGTGACACAATAGCCAATTTCTCTTCCATCAACGCATTTAGCAGCGTGCTTTTGCCGGCATTGGGCAACCCGAAAATATTGATGAATCCTGCCTTCATTTACGTATGGCCAATTTCGTACAATGGCTTTAATAAAAAAAGTCCGCCGGGTGAGGCGGACCTGCTGTTGCGAAGGGGAGGATCGAACTCCCGACCTTTGGGTTATGAGCCCAACGAGCTACCGCTGCTCTACTTCGCGATATGTTGCAAAGCTACGGTTATTTTTTGTTTTTTCCTAACTTTGCATCGGCTATACAGGCCAACTGCCTGATAGCTACAAGTTTCCCGGGGTGTTTCCGACAACGGTCGGCGACTGAGATCAAACCCGTAGAACCTGGCCAGGGTAATGCCTGCGAAGGGAAGGATATAGTCGAATTTCCTCTTCTGCATCGCGTTGCCTCTTGTTTTTTAACCTTAAAAAGTAAAAAAAATGAAGAGGATTTTTTTTGCGCTCCATTTGTTGTCCGTGGCTCTACCGAGCTGGACACAGCCATTGACAAAAAAAGATTCCACGCTCTCGAATCGCACAGTTGCAAGACCGGACTCCAGCACCAGGGATAGCTTTTACTGGCTTATGCCTGCCGATGTAAGGGCCGTTCGAGCAGGAGAGAACACGCCATTTACGCGAACTAACATCACCAAAAAAGAGATCGGTGTTCTGAACCTGGGTACCGATATTCCATTTTTGTTACAAGCCACTCCTTCGGTAGTGGCGCACTCGGATGCAGGAAATGGTATTGGCTATACCGGAATTCGAATACGAGGCACCGACGCCACGCGTATCAATATTACGCTCAATGGCGTACCCTTTAACGATGCAGAAAGTCAGGGCACCTTCTTTGTAAACCTCCCCGACTTCTTGTCTTCGACTGGTAGTATCCAGATTCAGCGAGGGGTGGGAACCTCCACCAATGGCGTAGGAGCTTTTGGGGCAAGCATCAACTTGAGCACCTATGACCCCCAGCCCGAAAAATACCTGGAATTCAACAATAGCCTCGGCTCCTTTGGTTCGCGCAAGCACACCCTCAAGGCCGGTACGGGAAATATAAACGGTTTCAGTACCGACATCCGACTCTCTTCTATTCAAAGCGATGGATTTATTGACAGGGCTTCGAGCGATCTGCGCTCCTTCTACTTATCGAGTGGCTACCAGCAAAAGAACACGCAAGTGCGACTGACGATCTTCTCGGGAAAAGAAAAAACATACCAAGCGTGGTATGGTATCTCCGAAGCAGATCTGATCGGTGGCAACCGAACCGTCAACTACGCAGGCACAGCCCGCCCGATAACCCCTTACGAGAATGAAACAGATAATTACACCCAAACAAACTACCAGCTTTTTGCCGAGCATCGTCTATCGAAAAAATGGCAACTGAATACGACGCTCTTTTTGACAAGAGGCAAAGGCTACTACGAACAATACCGCGCCAACGAAAAATATGAACGCTATCAACTAACGGCGCCCGTCGTAAATGGAGTAACACAACTTCGTGCAGACTTTATCAGACAGTTGTGGCTAGATAATTACTTCTATGGCCAGCAAATCAACCTACGATACCAGTATAAAAAAACCGATTGGATGCTAGGCACACATCTCTCTGCCTACGACGGCGATCACTATGGCAAATTGATCTGGTCTACGCACGGACTGTCCTCGCCCCATCAATGGTATGCTAACAATGGCTTTAAAAAAGATGGATCGATCTATGTTAAGCAGCAAACGGAAATAGCCCCTCATTGGTTTGCTTTCTATGATATTCAACTTCGTCACGTTCAATATAGCATGGACGGATTTAGAGATAATCCGAATCTGGCCGTCAATACCCGCTTTACATTCCTGAACCCTAAGGCGGGCATCACCTACCGAAAAAACGGGTGGCGATCTTACCTGTCGTATAGCAAAGGAAGCAAGGAGCCTAATCGTGATGATTTCGAAGCCGGTGCGGCACAACGGCCTAGGCCAGAACAGTTACATGATATTGAGATTGGGGTCGAGAAACAACATGCTAATTACCAGTGGAGCGTTACCGGTTATTATATGTACTACAAAGACCAATTGGTGCTGACCGGAAAGATCAATGATGTTGGGGCTTACACCCGATCGAACGTACCACGCAGTTTCAGAACGGGCGTTGAATTACAAGGACAAGTTCGTTTACTAGCCTGGCTACAAGCCAGTGCGAATCTGACGATCAGCAGCAACCAGGTAAGGGATCTCGAGGAGTTCATAGACGATTACGATCAGGGTATTCAGCTACGAAAGTTCTACCCGCGCTCAACGCTTGCCTTCTCTCCTGCTTGCACGGGTAATGGAACACTTACGATCACTCCGCTAAAAAATACCACCTTCTCGCTCCATAGCCGTTATGTGAGTCGACAATACTTGGATAACACGCAACAGGTTGGCAAAAGCCTGGATCCCTTTTTTGTACAAGACGCTCGAATCGTTTACACCAAAAAAGGCAAAAGAAGCAAGGAGTGGAGCATCAATGCCACTATCAACAACTTGCTGAATACGGCGTACGAACCAAATGGATATACATTCAGTTACATAGCAGGAGGTCAGCTAACGACCGAAAACTATTACTTTCCAATGGCAGGCATTAACTATATGCTGGGCATCAATATTCGCCTGTAGCAAAAAATCAAGAAAATAGCAGACTACTTTCCAAACTGTTGCTGCCAGGCCATCATGCCTCCGACCAGATTACGGGTATGCTTGTATCCCAGCGCATCCAAGAACATACAGGCCATCATACTGCGCTGACCGCTGCGACAATGGATGATGACCTCATCTTCTTTATGATCCTCGAGCTCGTCTAGCTGCATGGATTGGATCTTACCCAGCGGAATAAGGGTGGCGCCGATATTGAACTCCGCATATTCGTGCGGTTCGCGACAATCGATAATCGTCAGTTTCTCCCCGCTATCCATGCGGGCCTTTAATTCCTCTACGGTAATAGTATCCATATAATTTAATTATTCAGTGTGTCGAGCGCAGGGCGATCGGTACCGATCCATATATCGATCAACTGCCCAGGGCGAATTTTTACAGGCAGACCATCCTCATCGAGACGGGCAGGACTTTGCCGGTAAATAAAACCCGATAGGGTATCTCGCAAATCGGCGTCTAGCACAATAGCTCCAAATCCCAACCGGCTGCTATCCATGATGGCTTTGGCATCGGTGTAACTCAATCCGATGAGCCCGGGTACTGCTATCGGCTGGTCTCCGATCCCATCACCCAGCACCAGCGTGATCAAACTTCCTTTTCGAAGTCGAGTTCCGGCGGCAATGGGAGATCCGTTGTATCGCTGTTCCAACACGGCGTTGCGGGCAAAATCGGGGCGAAAAAGCGTATCGCCGACCTTTAGATCCATAGTACCCAATACCACTTCGGCATTGCGAAAACTGTAGCCGACCAAGTTGGGCATCTCGACCAAGGGCGGATCGACACTTCGAACGATCAGCAAAATAGTTCGGTTAGCTTTAACTACTTCGTCCCCGTCCGGAATTTGCTTGACGATCTGTAGTGGAGGAATGGTATCTACATAAATGGAATCTTGTATCTCGTACTCGAACCCTGCTTTTTCCAATAACAGCTTGGCCTCTTCAAAACTCTTACCGGTAAGATTGGGTACCGTGGCAGCGTTGCCATGGCCCGTAACCCATCCTAATGAAAACAAGAACAGACCAAAGAGCAATAGGGCCAGCAATAACCCGACCACCACGTTAAACCACAATGACCTTTTGGTAATAAAATCGAACATACAGGTTATTGTTTTGCGGTATAGGTTAGACAGTCCAACAGCAACATCTTATAAAAATCGCTAAGCGTCGCACCCATGCTTCGCACTTGTTGTGGAATGATACTAGCCTCACTTTGCCCGGGAATGGAGTTCAGCTCCAGCATGTAGGGCTGCTGCTCATGTGCGCTGTAAATAAAATCGATCCGCACCACTCCGCGACAATTAAAGGCCCTATAAACTTGTCGGGCGGCCTCCCTTATCTTCTCGGCAATCTGCTCGTCGATAGCGGCAGGGGTAGTTTCTGTTGACTTACCCTGGTATTTTGCCTCGAAATCAAAGAAGGGCATATCGGTATCGGCCTTTACCTCGGTAATGGGCAAGACCGTAATGGCACCGCCCACACTATAGACACCAACGGTAAACTCTCTACCCTGCACCATCTCTTCGATGAGCACCTGATCGTCTTCTGCAAAGGCCTTGTCGAGGGCCTGTTGCAATGTCGAACCGGATTTCTCAACCTTCGACATTCCAATGCTGGATCCTCCATTATTAGGCTTTACGAACAAGGGAAATTGCAGCGAAGCCACAACTTGCGTCGCATCGTATGGCTGACCTTTTATGAGCAGTACCGACCTGGCCACCGAAATACCGGCTGCCGCGGCTACCGCCGTAGCGTAGCGCTTGTTAAAGGTAAGGGCCGAAGTAGTGGCATCACACCCTGTATAGGGAATGCCCAGCATCTCAAAATATCCTTGCAGCTTACCGTCTTCGCCGGGCGTTCCGTGCATGGCAATAAATACGGCATCGAATTGCAAATGATGACCTTCGATGACAACCGAGAAATCATCCTTGCACACAGGCGTGCGCAACTCCCCCTCTCCTACATGAAACCACCCAGCACGGGTGATATCAATCCAGTGCACCTCGAACAAAGCGGGGTCTAGGTGTTGACGAATGGTGTTGGCAGTACGATACGAAATAACCGATTCTCCGGAGTAACCGCCGGTAACCAGTGCTATTTTTTTTAGACGCATGGGTGAATTAGGAAAGCTAAATGTGGAGTTTTCTTTTTTCTCCATCAACTGCTCTACGGTCTCTTTGTATAACTCATCCGGAACGCAGCAATCAACAGGACAAACGGCAGCACATTGCGGTTCTTCGTGAAAACCTTGACACTCGGTACACTTGTTGGCAGTGATATAGTACGTGTCGGATGCGATAGGCTGATTTTTTTGATCGGCATTAACAACAGTACCGTCCATCAGGGTAAAAGCTCCCTTGACCGTGGTACCATCGGCAATGGCCCACTCGACACCTCCTTCGTAGATAGCATTATTGGGGCATTCGGGCTCGCAGGCGCCGCAGTTGATACATTCGTCGGTTATCTTAATGGCCATAAAAGTTGAATTAAAAGTTTGACTAGTACTTTTGCATTACAAATTTAACAGAGCGGCATGAATTTACCACAACGAATTTCTTTGTTGACCAGACTGGGAGAGTACCTGCTGGACAATGGCCCGGACTGGAAAGAGGCCAAGCAACGGGCCGAGCAGCAGAATGCCTGGTTTACGCAAGCCTTTGTTGATCGTGCTGTTACCCATATAGCTCGCCAGTGGCTAACTCGTGCTGCACTGGAACAATGGGCCGCCTCGGAGAACATCCCGGCTCAACCCACGAATCCCAAAACAGTGGCAGTGGTAATGGCTGGCAATATTCCACTGGTAGGGTTTCATGACTGGCTCTCTGTTTTTATCAGTGGACATCGGGCTTTGATCAAACTTTCCTCAAAGGATGCCGTACTGCTGCCCCACCTTTTTGAGCGGCTTCTCGAGTGGGAGCCGGCCTGTATACCCTACGTGCAAACGGCAGAAAGACTCAATGGCGCCGATGCCTATATTGCCACAGGCAGTAACAACTCCTCTCGTTACTTTTCGTACTACTTCGGAAAATACCCTCACATCATTCGTAAGAATCGGACGGCCGTGGCCATGCTGAGCGGAAAAGAAACCCTGGCCGAACTCGAGGAGCTAGCCGATGATGTTCACTTGTACTTTGGAATGGGATGCCGAAACGTATCCAAGCTATACGTTCCCGCGGGGTATGACTTTATTCCCTTATTGGAGGCGTTCAAAAAATATGCACACCTTAGTGAACACCACAAGTACAAAAACAACTACGACTACCAATTAGCCCTTCTCATATTGAACAAGAAATTTTATATGACCAACGGCACCCTTTTGCTCACAGAGCAGGAGTCGCTGTTTGCCCCGTTGGGTCAGCTGCATTATGAGTATTACGAACAGTCTTCCCCAGCCCTCGAGGCTGTACAGGCCCACCCCGATCTGCAATGTCTGGTGGGGGTAGGCGGTCTTCCCTTTGGCAGCAGCCAGCGCCCTGCCCTTGGGGATTATGCAGACGGGGTAAACACCCTCGACTTTCTCAACAAAAAAATGTTAAACTGACAGCGGTACCCCATCAAGCGAACTGACAGTTTGTTATTTTGCAAGTCGCGGGCCTAAAATTTGTTCCGTTACAATAAAGACTTTTGCTATGAAATTGAAACAACTTCTATTGGTGATCGGTGTTAGCGCGGTTTCTGCTGTGAGCAGCGTATGGTTGTATAACTCCTTTGTTCCCGGGCGCAACGGTACCGGATTCTATCAATCGACGGATGGAAAAGCGCCGGTCAATTATGCAGGCTTTTTTGGAAACGCGGCACCCGGTAGCGAGACCATTGACTTTACCAAGGCGGCCAATGCGGCCGTACCAGCCGTAGTGCATATCAAGACAAAGACGCCGGCCAAACGTATTACCAATCAACTTCCCAACCGCAACCGAGGGGGCATGTTCGATGATTTCTTCGACCAGTTCTTTAACTATCCGCAGATCCAACCTGAGCAGAGAGCTTCGGGTAGCGGGGTGCTGATCAGCGACGATGGCTACATCGTTACCAATAATCACGTTATCTCAGACGGCGGTACCGGTGTGGCCGAGGAGATTACCGTGACCCTCAGCAATAAAAAGAATTACAAAGCTAAAATTATTGGAAAAGACCCCAGTAGCGACATTGCGGTACTAAAGATCGATGGAACAGGATTTCCGTACCTGATCTATGGAAATTCCGATAACGTTAAATTAGGACAGTGGGTGCTGGCCATTGGCTATCCCCTTACGCTCGAAACCACGGTTACAGCAGGAATTATCAGTGCCAAAGGTCGCTCCATTGGCATCAATGGCAGACAAAGTCAAACTCCCATCGAATCCTTTATTCAAACTGACGCAGCCGTAAATCAAGGTAATAGCGGCGGTGCGTTAGTTACCACCGATGGTCAACTGATCGGCATCAATTCTGCCATCTATGCGCCTACCGGCACTTACGCTGGGTACTCTTTTGCCATTCCCGTTAATTTGGCCAAAAAAATAGTGAATGACCTGATAAAATTCGGGGATGTCAAACGTCCTTACCTGGGCATCATGTCCGACGGAAAGAATGTTAACTCCACCGATGGAGCCTATGTGGGTAATGTAGCTCCCGATGGAGCTGCGGCCAAAGCCGGCATTAAAAAAGGGGACGTCATCAAAAAGATAAATGAAGTACCGATCAGTTCTTGGAGTGAATTACAGGGAACCGTTGCCTCGCTCAATGCAGGAGACAATGTAAAGATCACCTATAAAAGAGATGGGAAAGAGCTGACCACATCAGCCGTACTCAAAGCCGACCAGGGAACCTATCAAAACATTGCGGCCAATAGCCTTGGCGACCTGCTGGGCGCGGAGCTGGAAGATGCCGACAAAAAAATGGCGCAACGAAACGATGCCAATGGTGGTATACGCGTCAAGAAGATCAACAAGGGCGGGCCGCTGAGCCGTACCCGCATGCAAGAAGATTTCATTATCACCAGCATCAATGGTGTAGAGGTCAACTCTATTGAGGAGTTGAGTCGTGCCATTGCAGGACTCCGTGGCGACAACCTTAGTTTAGAAGGGTTTTACGACGGCTATGACGGCCTTTACCGCTACCCCGTTACGCTGGCTCCCGAAGAGGAGTAAACTACTACTGGTTGCCAACGCAATAAAGAGCTCAAACCCGGTCGCCTGTAAGCACCGGGTTTTTTATTTTTCGTAAACCAGAAATTCCCAAGGCTGCATCTCAAAACTTCGCGTGGCCGTAAAATCGTTGGCCGCTCCCGAAAAAGCATTACGATAGGTGCCAATTACGCGGTTATCGAGCAGATCGAAATGAAGATCGGCCTGCGAAGACAAGTTTAAAACTACCAGCACCTCTCGGTTCTCTTTCCTTCTAATAAAACAAAAGACTTTATCATCGGCACTGGTCTTGACACGATGTGTCTCAATGGCACGATCTCCCGCACCCAGTGCAGGATGTTGCCTTTTTAAGCGCACCAACTGCTGATAGAACCCAAACAACTCGGCAGCATCGGAGCCCGCCTCAAATTGATCTTTCTCAAAAAAGGCGATTCGCTTTCTATTTCCGATCTCTTGTCCTGAGTAGATCAACGGCACTCCGTTCCAGGTCGTGCTAAATACGGCCAATGCCTTGGCCATCTTTCCGTATTTCTCGAACTCAGTGCCATTCCAGCTATTCTCGTCGTGATTAGTGGTAAACCACGAGCGAAGGCTACTGTCACCTAGCTGATCGTAACGCTGCAAGACCAGGAGCAAGGAGTCGAGGGGCCACCCTTGTTGATAAAAATCCTTGGCCCGATGCATCCAGGTCCACGTATAGCTGGCATCAAAAACTTCCCCATACGAAGGCTTATCGAGCTCATCGAATTCGCCGAACCAAAAAAGTGGTTTTAGGGCATCCAATTGGGGGCGCGCCTCTTTCCAAAAATCAAGCTCTACCCAAAACGCCAGATCGCACCTGAATCCGTCAATGTCAAATTCGGTGACCCAGTACTTCATGGCATCGATCATGGCAGCCCGCAGATCGGGGTTGCTAAAATCAAGTTCAATGATATCGTCCATACCGGATGCGATCTGAAAGGTACCGGTGACTGAATCCTTTAAATAATACTCAGGGTGCTGCCTTGTCCACACATGGTCCCATCCGGTATGGTTGGCCACCCAGTCGATGATAACCTTGAATCCCATTTCGTGCGCCTGCCGCACCAATTGCTTGAAATCAGCGGCGGTGCCAAACTCTTCGTTGATGGAGGTATAATCGGAGCAGGCATAGTAACTACCCAGCGTGCCCTTTCGGTTCTCTTTGGCAATGGGCGTAAGGGGCATAAACCAGAGCGTCTCAACACCCAATTGCTTAAGTCGGGGCAGCTCGAGTGCAAAGGCATTGATGGTACCTTCCTTAGTGTACTGACGCAAATTAACCTCGTAAATAGTGGTGTGTCGAACCCAGGCGGGGGCGGTAAATGTTCCTTTCATAGCGGTAGACGAGTTAGTATCGGATGAATCTTTACGAGGCATCAGCTTACAAGAAGGGGCAAGAAACAATGCGGCGAGTAACCATCCGAACAGGCGCATAGAATATTTTTTTTTGAAAGATACGACATTGGAGGGTTGCCTACCACGCAGTAAAATATCCGCCGAGCAGCAGAATGGCGCTCACCGGGCCACCGATACAAAACGCCGCTAACCTATCTTTGCCGTATGAAGAGCTTTGATGTACCCATTATTTACCGAAGCCCCCTGATCAGTGCGGTCAAGCGCAAACGCAAGGAGCTCGATAAGATGAAAAAGGACTTTACCCCTACCCTGATCGACTTTGGAAACATCAAGATCTGGCTGGCCCGCCCTTTTGGGTTTTGCTACGGAGTGGAAAACGCCATAGAGATCGCATTTCGTACGGTCGAGCAACACCCTGGCAAAAGAATTTTCTTACTGAGCGAAATGATCCATAACCCGCAGGTCAATGCCGATTTGCAAGCACACGGCATTCAGTTCTTGCAAGACACCCACGGAAAACAATTGATCCCCTTTGAGCAACTGAGCGCTGACGATATTGTTTTGATACCTGCCTTTGGAACCACGCTCGACATAGAGGCTCGCCTGCATGCTATCGGCATTAAAACAGAACCCTATAACACAACCTGTCCTTTTGTCGAAAAAGTCTGGAAACGCAGTGAGGCTATAGCTAAAAAAAACTATACCGTCATCATCCATGGTAAACCTGGACACGAAGAAACGCGTGCCACCTTTTCGCATGCGGCTGCCAACGGACCGGCGCTGGTCATCAAAGACATGGAAGAAGCGAGGGTCCTAGCCGGCTTTATCCTGGAGGATAAACCTTCGGATCTTTTTTTTGAAACCTTTGCGGGCCAATATTCTGCAGGCTTCGATCCGCAAAAAGATCTGCAACGGATCGGGGTGGTCAATCAGACAACGATGTTGGCCAGCGACACACAGGCCATTGCCGATTTTCTAAAAAAACAAGTACTGGACCGCTACCAGCAAGAAGAGCAAGTAGCCGATACTCGCGATACGCTCTGCTACGCAACGCTCGATAATCAAACGGCCGTAACAGGACTGCTGCATACGAACGCCGACCTGGCCCTGGTAGTGGGCGGTTATAATTCATCGAACACCTCGCACCTCGTTGAACTCTGTGAAGAAAAACTGCCTACCTACTTCATAAGCCATGCAGAGAAAATAAGCAGTCCAAGTACCATCACACACTTTGACCTGCACACCCATCAAGAAAAAACATCAACTTCCTTTTTGCCCGCGCACAGACCCCTACAGATCCTTATTACCAGCGGGGCTTCCTGTCCGGATGCGATGGTGGAGGCGGTAATTGAGCGCCTGCTGCAAATTACAAACACACCTATCACAACAGAGGCCGTGGCTCATCAGTTTGCTTTGTAGAGCAACTGGTAGTACTCGTCGGCCATGCGATTACTTTCGAAAGTAAAACGAACATCTTGCATGCCATTCTTTATTATTTGGCGCCAGGTATCGTATTGCTCATAGTAGAGTGGCAAAATCTGATCTTCCAATATTTCGTAGATCTTATTGAGATCGTATTCGTCTTGCTCATGCACGGCCATATGCTCGTAGTCGGCCTTAGGCACCACGAACCCATTGTGCCCGTGATTGACAAACTCGGGTATCCATCCATCGTCGGTAGAAAAGTTGACCGCTCCATTCATAGAGGCGGTCATACCACTCGTACCCGAAGCCTCGCGCGGCACGCGCGGGTTATTAAGCCAACAATCGGCTGCTTGCTTAAGACGTTTCGATAGTGTCAACTCATAGCCGATCAGTACGGCCATGTTCTTATACTTCTTGCTCAGGTGTACGAGCTGGTTGAACTCACTAATGGCCGGATGGTCCATCGGATAGGGCTTACCTGCCCAGATGATCTGAATCGGATACTTGCTATTCGACATCAAGCGCTCGAATCGCTCTTCGTCGGTAGTAATCAATCCCGCTCTTTTATACCCGGCGAACCGACGTGCCCATACGATAGTAAATACATCCGGATTGAACAACTTACCGGTCTGATCGGCAACGATCTCAAAAGCTCTTTTTTTAAGATATTTCTTACGATCATCTAGACCGTAATTATCGGCAGCCTCCTTGAATCGGTACAGTTGCTTATCGGCCCAATAGCTCCAGTTTTGGGCGTTGGTGATCGAGATGATGGGACAAGCCCCCTCATGCTTTGCCCACATCGCACGCGAAACATCCCCATGCAATTTAGAGACACCATTGGCCAACCGCGCAAATCGAAGAGCGGCCAACGAGTGGTTGAACTGATCACTAGGCTCCGCATACAATTGCTTGACCTCCTCAACACTAAGCCCACAGAAATAACTCATTCGGTGGCAGAGATAGATGTCGTGTTTTTCGTTACCGGCCTCTTCGGGAGTATGTGTAGTAAATACCAGCCGGCGACGCACCTTATCGATATTATTGTTGAATTTACGGTACAGATAGAAAGCAGCCGAGATACCATGTGCTTCGTTCAAATGGTAAACCTCGGGCTGAAAGCCCAACAAGTCGACCAGCTTGGCACCCCCGACCCCGAGTAAAATAAACTGGGCCACTTTGGTTGCGACATTCGCATCGTAGAGACGATGCGTGATAGTTTGAGAGACATAATCGTTTTCGGGCAAATCGGTAGACAGCAAAAACAGCGGTGCCGTTTTAAAGGTCTCCGGCGGCAGGTAAAGTGCCTTTACCCATACGGGATGTTCGTGAATGATAACTTGAAATTTGATACCGGTATCTTGCAAAAAACTGTATTGCTTCTCGTTCCAGGTAACCTCTAGGGTCTGGTCTTGATTGCGGGATTGATCGTAGTAGCCGTACTTCCATAAAATACCGATGCCGATCATATTTTGCTGCAACTCGTAGGCGCTTCGCAGGTGAGAACCCGCCAAAAATCCCAAGCCACCACTATATATCTTGAGCGGCTGGTGTATAGCAAACTCCATCGAAAAATAAGCGACCCGTTTGGAGTAGGCCTCCTGAACGGAATAGGGCACAGTGAAAGAGGTAAAACTCATAATGTGTCTTTTTTACACAAAGCCGCAAGTTAACCTTTCTTTTTATTCCCCGGTCTTTTTTTGCGTACAAAAGACCCGTCGAAAAGACAATCAGGGCCGCGACGCGAACCACATTGTTGCTCGCGCAAAGTAACGCTGCCTGCGGCAAATTGAAATTGAAGTACGCAAGGGTCTCCGTCTTGCCGATATTCTGCAACACGAGGCGATTTCCAGTAGGCTTCTCCCTTAAGCTCTCCTATACAAGAGCCATTCTTTTTTTCGAAATGCACAAAAAAGCTAATGCGGTCCGGACGACGTCCGTCGCGCACCGACACCAAATTCATTTTTCCATTGGTGTAGTCGCCCGCATAACGATGAATGGCCGGTAACGTATCGATAGGGTTGATAAGCTCGGTAGGTTTTTCATCAAGGGCCTCTGTCATGATCAGCGAAAAAAGACCGGCAGCCTGGTTGAACACAAAGACCTCTTTGCCCTCGGCCAGCGATCCGTCGGAGCTTTTTCTTTGTTTGGTGACAGCTACTAAAAATCGACGATCGATGCTCATGTACTGAACAATTCCGTTGACACGCGGCATCGACAGGGTCTGCAGCGCTGCCATAAACTTGTGATCAGCGGTAACGGCACAGACCAGTACCCGGCTCGCCGAACGACCCTGCTGCCTGATCAGCAAATAGGTCTCTCCATCTGGGACGACAACTTTTCCTATGGCATAGAAACGTCCGGCACTCCCCTTTTGCTTGAACTTATCGATGACGGTATCAGGGAGCAGTATCTTAAGGTTGGGCAAACTGATAGCAAGTGAGTCGCTGGGCTTGGCTAACAGCGTAGAATCAGCAAGGGTGTAAGGAAGGGTCAGCGGTGAAAAGAACCGAACGAAATCCTCGGGAGCGACCGGCTTATCTCCTCTCAATGAGATTGTCTTTTCTTCTTGACAGCCAAAAGCCATCAATAAGATGAAAAGAGCGGAGATATAACAAGACCTAATCACGTTAATCGAATATAGTCGATTTAAACAAATTCTTATATGATGCCAATAGCTCATTTCGCTAATTTTACACTCACAATTTAGTTATGGAGCAATTAGAGCAACTCTTTTTTCAAATTGGACCTATCTGGTCGGCCCTGCTGGCCACCACCTTTACCTGGCTATTGACAGCTTTGGGGGCCTCACTGGTCTTTTTCTTTAAGGGGATGGATAGATCGTTGTTGGACCCCATGCTGGGATTTACCGGTGGCGTAATGGTGGCCGCCAGCTTTTGGTCCCTACTGAATCCGGCCATCGAAATCTCCGAGAAACTTTATCCCGGCTTTAGCTGGATGCCTGCTGCCGTCGGTTTCTTGCTCGGCGCCTTATTCATTTACATGCTCGACCGCGTGATGCCCCATTTGCATCTCAACTTTGGCCTGGAAGAATCAGAAGGCTTGCAAACCAGATTGCATAAGACCACCTTGCTCATTTTAGCGATCACCTTGCATAACATTCCTGAGGGCCTGGCGGTGGGTGTACTTTTCGGAGCAGCTGCTCTTGGGATGGAAGACGCATCCGTTGCCAGCGCCATAACCCTGGCCATCGGCATCGGCATTCAAAACTTTCCGGAAGGGATTGCCGTTTCGATGCCGTTGCGAAGAAACGGGGTAAGCCGCTTTAAAAGTTTTTGGTATGGTCAGCTTTCCGCGATCGTAGAACCCCTGGCAGGAGTGGTTGGGGCCCTGGCCGTTGTTTTCATACAGCCCGTTCTTCCATTCGCGCTTGCGTTTGCAGCCGGGGCGATGATATTTGTGGTGGTCGAAGAAGTAATTCCAGAAACCCAGCGAGATCGTTATACCGATCGCTCGGTGTTGGCCTTTATAGCCGGCTTTTTAGTGATGATGATACTGGACGTATCATTGGGCTAAACTGTTGAAACAAAATCTTACTTTCACGATATTCTATTTATTGACCTCTTTTTAAAGAACCAATCTTTTTACATGGCTACAAAAATCAAGGTAACGAACCCTGTAGTTGAGCTCGATGGAGACGAAATGACACGCATTATCTGGGCCTTCATCAAGAACAAACTGATCTTGCCCTACCTGGATATCGATATCAAATACTACGATCTTGGCATCGAATACCGCGACACTACGAGAGATCAGGTTACCATCGATGCGGCCGAAGCGATCAAACAATACGGGGTAGGGATCAAGTGTGCGACCATTACCCCCGATGAGGCCCGAGTAAAAGAATTTTCATTGCAACAAATGTGGAAGAGCCCCAATGGTACCATTCGCAATATTTTGGACGGGACCGTTTTTCGCGAACCCATCGTAATTCGTAATGTGCCCCGACTGGTTACGAACTGGACGGCTCCCATCATTGTGGGACGTCATGCCTTCGGCGACCAATACCGTGCCACCGATACGGTCATCAAAGGCAAAGGAAAATTAACGATGACCTTTACTCCCGAGGATGGCAGCCCGGCACAAACATTTGAGGTCTATAATTTCAAAGGGGATGGCGTTGCCCTCAGCATGTACAATACCGATGAGAGCATCCGCGGATTTGCCCGCAGTTGCTTTAATATGGCCCTTAGCAAAAAGTGGCCGTTGTATCTGTCGACCAAGAACACGATCCTGAAAAAATACGATGGCCGCTTCAAGGATATTTTTCAAACCATTTATGAGCAAGAATTCAAGACCGCCTTCGAAGCTGCCAATATTGTCTATGAGCATCGTCTGATCGATGACATGGTGGCCAGCGCCCTCAAGTGGAATGGAAATTTCGTGTGGGCCTGTAAAAATTATGATGGCGATGTGCAAAGCGATACCGTGGCGCAAGGTTTTGGCTCACTGGGATTGATGACCTCGGTGCTTATCACCCCCGACGGAAAGACCATGGAAGCCGAGGCGGCACATGGAACCGTTACCCGCCACTACCGCGACCATCAGGCCGGTAAACCAACCAGCACCAACCCCATTGCAAGCATCTTTGCCTGGACCAGGGGATTAGCCTTTAGAGGTAAGCTTGACGATAATCAAGCGCTGATCGATTTTTGCGAGACCTTAGAAAAGGTCTGTATCGAAACAGTGGAGTCAGGCAAGATGACAAAAGACCTGGCCGTTTGTATTCACGGCAACAAGGTCAAGCACGGCGAACACTACCTTTATACCGAAGAATTTCTGGACGCTATCGATAACAACCTGCAGCAAAAAATTGGCCACTAAAAAACGACAAGATTACATTAGCTGGGATGAATACTTTATGGGAGTGGCCCTCTTATCGGGTCGCCGCAGTAAAGACCCCGGAACGCAGGTAGGCGCCTGCATCGTCAATGCCCAACATAAAATCGTTGGAGCAGGTTATAATGGATTGCCCGCGGGTTGTCACGATGATGATTTTCCCTGGGACAAGCAAGGAGCTTTTCTGGAAACCAAATACCCCTATGTCTGTCATGCGGAGCTAAATGCCATCTTGAACAATATTGGCATGGACCTGGGGGGCTGCAAGATCTACACGGCACTTTTTCCCTGTAATGAATGCGCCAAGGCCATCATCCAAGCGGGTATCAAAGAGGTTATCTATTTATCTGATAAATACAAAGGGCAAGAAGCGGCCCTCGCATCTCGTCGCATGCTCGAAACTGCAGGGGTACTTTGCCGAAAAGTAACTACGGAACTAGCTGAACTAACCCTCTCGTACCGCGAACAAGACGTCTGAACGAAAGCCCGCCCCCACTGCGACAAAAACACAGCCGCCGTGGAAGGAGCAAGTGTCAAAAAAAATCCCGGCACTCTTGCAAGTCCGGGATCTTTCATAAGCAGTTGATCTATTAGATTCTAAAGTGCGCGAAAGCCTTATTGGCTTCGGCCATACGATGCGTATCTTCTTTCTTTTTAAAAGCCGCACCTTCACCTTTGCTAGCTGCGACGATCTCGTTAGCTAGTTTATCGGCCATGCTGCGACCATTGCGCTCGCGGCTGTAGCGGATCAGCCATTTGATGCTAAGTGATGTCTTGCGATCGGGACGTACCTCAGAAGGGATCTGAAAAGTAGCTCCGCCGATACGACGGCTACGCACCTCTACAGAGGGTGCCACATTGGCCAGCGCTCTCTTCCATACTTCGTATCCATCCTCACTGGTTTGCTTGGCTACCTTATCGAGTGCGTTGTAAAAAATAGTAAAGGCTCCACTTTTCTTTCCTTCCCACATCAGGTTATTTACAAAACGAGTAACGAGTTTGTCGTTGAACTTTGGATCGGGGGCTAAGGGGAGTTTCTTGGCTTGTGCTTTCCGCATATCAGAAAAATGTTAGGAAGTTGAAATTATTTTTTGGCTTTCTCTTTCTTGGTACCGTATTTGGAACGGCTCTTCTTACGATCCTTTACTCCGGCCGTATCGAGAGAACCGCGAACAATATGATAACGAACTCCGGGAAGATCCTTTACACGACCCCCGCGGATAAGCACGATTGAGTGCTCTTGCAGGTTGTGTCCTTCTCCGGGGATGTAGGCGATCACCTCTACTTTATTGGTCAGACGAACCTTGGCTACTTTACGCAACGCGGAGTTTGGCTTTTTAGGCGTGGTGGTGTACACACGGGTACATACACCGCGGCGCTGCGGACACTCATCGAGTGCTCTTGATTTGCTCTTAGCTCTGATGATCTCTCTTCCTTTTCTTACTAATTGTTGAATAGTAGGCATTCTAGACCCTTATTTTTGGGAGAGCAAAGGTAACGGCAAGGGCACGAATCACCAAAAAAAGGACACTGTTTTTTGAACAAGGGGGGCCGCCAGCTATTTTTTGCTGATTACTTGATAATCAAGCCTTAGAGTCGAGGACACGACAAATACCGAATCGGACGCCCCGATGGAAGCCCGGTATAGGTTAAGGAAAGCTCGAAACTGCTGGTACCAGGCACTTGTTTGCCTAGCTCGCCGGCGGCAACATCATACGAAAAACCAAATAACCACTGCCCGTAACCCAGTGCCAGGTAAGGAGCCAGGGCATCGTTAATGCGGTAATTGACACCGGCCAGCAGATCGGCGCTGGAGGAGGCGGGCATGCGCAACGATATGCCGAGCATTTGCTCCATGGCCGTTCCTTGTTTTGTAACTAAGAACTGAGGAGTAAGCTGAATTC
Source organism: Chitinophagaceae bacterium (assembly GCA_947456825.1). GTDB lineage: Bacteria > Bacteroidota > Bacteroidia > Chitinophagales > Chitinophagaceae > JJ008. Next base: position 24,192 of record CANGTM010000004.1, on the reverse strand, counting down.
TCTCGTTCAAGTTGATCTGTACCCCACCGTGGGCAGTAAAACGCATGGGTATTTGCTGACTGACCGAACGGGTTACGAATGGGTCTTGCGGGCTGTTGAGGTGAAATGCAGCGACTCCCCCAAATAACCGCCAGGGCCTGTTCTCGCGGGCATCGCTGTAGGCCACTCCGGCTCCTATGTCGAGATCGCTCGATGAGGTGCGTGGCAAGAGGTCGGCCGATGATACGGACGGATCATATCCGGTAATAGAATTCCATTGATCGCCGAACTGAAAACCCGACGGATCGAATTTTCTGGCCAATGCACCCACCTGAATGCCAAAACTGATTTGCTGGTTATCGTCTTCGCCAAACCGAACACCACCATATCCGATGGTTAAATACCCATGCTGATAATGATAGCCGGCATTACCAGCGGTTTGATTCAAAAGATTGATCCCGAAATTTATATTTTTTTGCGTGGCCACGTCTGCCGAGATGCCCATGGTAGTAAATGGCGTCATTATTTGTGCCCATTGCGTTCGATAGATGGTACTGACCCTAAAATCGCCCCCGTTAACACCGGCCAGCCCCGGATTCAGCCCCATGGGGTAGGCATAATATTGCGTAAAGTGTGGATCGGTCTGCGCAATACCCAGCAGCGAGATAGTGGTAGCCAGCAATATGGATATTATCTTTTTCAATCTTATTGAATTAAGTTGACAGCTCCTTTTTTAGTGACCGTAGTACCATCTTGTCGAACTACCTTAAGCGTGTACGTATAGACCCCCACGGGCTGCAACTGCCCTTTGTGCTTTCCATCCCACCCCACCGTGCTATCGGTGGTAGAGAATATCTGTTGACCCCATTGATTGAATATCCTGAGATCTATGGATCGAATATAATTGCCGTAGACCTTGAGCGCATCATTTTTTCCATCCCCATTGGGCGTAAACACATTGGGTACAAAAATTTCACGCGTACTGAGCGTGGTGGCTGTTGCCGGAGCTGATGCCGCGCTGGTCTGGCAGCTGTTAGGACCCATAGCCTTTACCAGTAATGTCACCGTCGTATTACCAGGCAATCCACTGATCACATGGCGGGTACCGGCGGCGCCCGTACTGGGCGGCAAATAAGTACTGCCCGCATTGGTGCTCACTAAATAACCGGTCGCACCCGCAATGGGAGGCCACGAGAAACTCAGGGAAGAAAAAGAGATCGTGTCAACAGTAACCACCGGAGTGGCTAGTGGAGCAATGAGCGAAACGGCAATTCTATCGCGAGGTGTACTCACACATCCTGCCGTGCTGATCGCCTCTACAAACCAAACGGAAGGGGCTGACACACCAATGATGGTAAAGGTATAGCCTGTGGCTACCGGTGCACCCCCGGTAAGGGCGCTATACCATCTGTACGTAATGGTAGGATCGACAGGATTGCGCACCCGAAGTGTGGCATCACTCACCGGACACACCGTGGTATCAGCCAGCAAAGCCGCCCCTGGTATTGGATTGACAGAAAGCGAAACAGGTGTTCTGGCGATGCTGACACAACCGGCACTACTCACCGCCTCTACGTAATAAGTAGCCGCAGCCGTTACATTGGTAATACTATATGAATTGGCCACTGACAATGCTGTACCCCCGGTAGCTGTGTTGTACCAATGATAGCTAAGTGATGGATCAGGTGAACTTACGGTCAGTATTGCGTTGGCACCGTTACATACGGCTACGGCACTGGCAGCGGGTGCGGCCGGTATCGCCTGCACATTTACAGTGATCTGTGCGGCAGCATTACAACCCAGCCCATTGGTACCTGTAACAATATAGGTGGTAGTAGTGGTAGGACTAACGGTAACGGCGCTACCGGAGAGCGTGCCGGGTGTCCAGCTAAAATCGGTAAGGGTCCCTGTTCCGGGTACGACGGTGAGTTGCGTGGAACTTCCCGCGCAAATGGTTGGTGGTGTAGCCGAAATGGAAAGTGTCGCATTGTTGTTCAATGATACCGTTCCGTTGAATGTGGTATTACATCCCGCCGCATCTGTGATGACGCAATTATAATTGCCGGGTGCCAACCCAGTGGCAGTAGCCAACGTTTGGGCGGGGCTTGTATTCCAAGAGTAGGTAAAGGGGCTCAGGCCATTGACTGTAAGGGCAATCGACCCATTGGGTCCAGTACAATCGGCAGCGGTAATGAGAGGAGAGATGGTCTGTGAAAATGAGGTACCGGACACTCCCAAAAAAACGGCGTTGGGGTAAGGCGAGGTCGTGCCCGAAGAAACGTTATTGATGCGTATGGTTTGCAAGAGTTTGCTTCGGTCCGTGCAGCTAATGGTAATTTCAATAAAGTAAAAACGAGGATTATTTTGCGAGATCCCTTCGGGAGGATAAGGCCCCACTGCCTGCCTTTTGATTCTACCCACTCCCTGGATCGCCACATTCGAGGTTCCTCCAAACCAGTCAGTCAACGTGTAGTTCGTTAGGTAGGGCGTGATGGTCCCGTCGCTAAATCCCAAACTAATATTGAGCAAGCAAGCCACGGTGTTGGCCTCTGCAGAAAAAGCCAAGATCCTGATCTTGGAGTAGGCCGCAGGTGTTTGGAGCGAGAGGGTTCCGCTTTGGCTACGCGGCACAATTAGCGCATTGTTAGCCGCATAAGAAGCTAATGCATACGAACCGGCGGTGGTAGAGCTAAAGGTACCTGCATCGGGCAACCCACCAGCAGTTATGGAATTGGCTGCAGCAAAGGCCGTGGAATAGAGCACACTGTTAGAGTTGGTCACATTGGGTCCATCGATCTGTGTGGTCGTGACCGCCAGCGAACTGGTGCCAGTCTCTGCCACCACATCGTGATTGAAACCGGTCACGGTAACCGGGGTAAACTGCGCCAACAGATGGTTACAGAACCCCGCGTAAAAAACAACCAGCAACAGAATTTTCCTCATAAACAAAAGGGCCGCACAAGGCGACCCTCGAATATAACAAATATGTCGAAATTAAACAGGCTGCATCCACCCGTGCGTATCCTCGACACGTCCTTCACGAATGTCGGTCAAGTGCTGTTTGATGGAGGGAGCCGTAGTCCAACTATCCACATCGAATTGCATCACCATGTCTTTGTAGCACAACTCTTTGATCAGCGAGATGGTGGCCGCCGTACCCGTACCAAATACTTCTTTGAGCGATCCGCTTTTATAAGCTGCCATTACCTCGGCCATATCGATAGGGCGTTCCTCTACGCTAAGTCCTCTTTCATTCAATAAGGTCATTACAGAATTACGGGTAACGCCAGCCAAAATAGTCCCCTCATTAAGATCGGGTGTAATGGCGGTGTTGCCGATTATGAAAAAAACATTCATGGTCCCGCACTCCTGTACGTATTTATGTTCGAAGGGATCGGTCCACAGCACTTGGTCATACCCTCTTTTCTTAGCTTGTGCGGTTGCGTACATGGCTCCTCCGTAATTACCTGCCGATTTTGCATAGCCCACTCCCCCGCTCACGGCTCGTACGTATTTTTCTTCGACCCAGATCTTCATGGGAGCAGCGTAGTAAGGACCTGTGGGACTCAAAATGATCAGAAACTTATAATTTTCGGACGGACGCACACCGATCAGCTCATCGCTCGAGAACATAAAGGGCCGGATATACAAAGAGTGATCTGTATAGGGTGGAATCCACTGCTGGTCGAGACGTACCAACTGAAACATGCCTTGCATGAACAGCTCCTCGGGAACAGCGGGCATTTGCATGCGCTCTGCCGATACGTTGAAACGAACAAAATTATCATGCGGCCGAAAGATGTAGGGGTTGCCCTTGGGATCTTTATAGGCCTTGATGCCCTCAAAGATGGCCTGCCCATAGTGCAGGGCTGCCACCGACGGGCTAAGTGACAAAGGCTGATAAGGCCGGATAACTGCGGACTGCCACTGGCCGTCGATATAATCGGCCTCTAACATGTGGTCGGAAAAGTACTTGCCGAAGGCTATCCCCTTAAGGTCCATTCCCGCTAACTTGCTACTGGCGGTCCGAATTATCTTGATATCCATAGCAGCTGTCATATTTCGCTATTTTTACAGCGGCGAAGAAACGAAAAAAAACTAACAGTTATTAGTACAAAACATAAGGGCCTTGGAACTTAATCAAATAACAGTGGACAATCGGCTGCTGGCCGATCTCTACCAACAGGTGCTGGTGACCGACCAACAGGGGTACAGATGGCTGGGAGGAAGAGGCAAACCCATATTGGTCGTGGTGAGGCAAACAGCAGCCCCCTTTTTAACAGACGAGGACCTGCCCTTTTTGACACGACTGCTCAACGCCTGTAAACTAACGCTCGAAGAGGTGGCCGTCTTTAACACGGCCACCTACCCCGACACAAGGCCGGATGAAGTGCTCTCGTTCTTTTTGCCCCGCATCGTACTTTGCTTCGGCGTTACCCCAAACGATTGGGGACTGCCGGTCGATTTTCCCCGCTACCAGCTTCAGGCATTGAAAGAGTGCACCTTTATGCATGCTCCGGCCCTTGCTCAGCTGGCCGGTGACACCGAAGAAAGAAAACAATGCTGGGGATCGCTAAAAAGACTCTTCAATCTCTGAGCCCTGCCCTATGCTTTCTACTACACTGATCTTCGCCACCAATAACCAGCACAAGATTCAAGAAGTGCGATCGCTGCTCAACGACTCGTTCAAATTGATCACGCTACAAGAAGCTGGCATCGATATAACGATCGATGAGCCGCATAACACCCTTTGGGAAAATGCCCTCGAAAAATCAAAGACGATCTACGGTCTCACCGGATCGAATTGTTTTAGCGAGGATACCGGGCTCGAGGTAGAGGCGCTGGAGGGCGCCCCGGGCGTACATACGGCTCGCTATGCCGGCGTTACGGCGACACCCGATCAACACATGAACAAACTACTTTCAGCCCTGCGTTCCCATACTAACAGAGCTGCTCAATTCAGAACCGTCATCTCACTTTTGATACAAGAAAAAGAATTGTTTTTTGAAGGCGTCTGCAAAGGGCGTATTGCCGAGCAGGTATCCGGAAAAAAGGGATTCGGGTACGATCCGGTCTTTATTCCCGAGGGAGCCACCCGCTGTTTTGCGGAGATGGACCTCGAAGAAAAGAATTTTTACAGCCACCGTCGAAAAGCATTCGATCAACTTAAGCACTATCTCCTATCCAATTAATCGAACCCATGTCTTCGCTCAAATCGCAACTGCCCGAACAATTCTCTTTTTACTGCGACATACCCTTGCGTATCACTGACCTGAACTATGGCGGTCACGTGGGTAACGATCGCATACTGGCCCTGCTGCAAGAGGCCAGGGTCCAGTTTTTGGCCGCCCGCGGCTTCAGTGAATTGGCTGTCGACAAAGCAGGCCTGATCCTCACCAAGGCCCAATTGGAATTACGATGCGAACTGCACTATGGCTATTCGCTGCGGGCCGCTGTACAAGCCGAAAATTTTACCAGTAAAGGATTCGACCTTTTTTATAAACTAGAGACCCTGATCGACGGTAAACCTACCTTGGCCGTTTTGGCCATCACTACCATGGTATGTTATGACTATGAGAAGAAGAAGACGGTAGCCTTATCGGAGTACGCCAAGCAAGAGCTGATGAGATAACGTATCCCGACTTGTTTACTGGTTCCAGATCTTCCAGCTTTCCTCTGCCTGCAACTGCAACATCTCTTCACCATTCTTAACGCGGGCGTCAACCTTTATTCCCTGCTGCAAAAAAGCGCTTATGGCAGGATTATACACCAGGTCGTACAACAAATGTCCGGCCCCCAACGCCTGATAAGGCAGTACAGGCAATGAATCGATATCAGGATAGGTGCCCAGTGGAGTGGTATTGATGATCAGCTGGTGCGCCTGTATATCGGCATCCGAGAGTTGCGAATAGGTTACGGCAGCCTTTGCCGACAGGGTTCTACCCACTTGCGTAAATGGTATACCCAATTGGCGAAGTACATAGGTAACGGCCAAAGAGGCGCCCCCGGTTCCTAAGACCAAAGCGGCTCTGTAGCGAGGCTCCAATAATGGGCGTAAGGAGCGCTCAAATCCTATCCAATCGGTATTGTAGCCTATACAGCGACCCTCTACGATACGAATACAATTACAAGCCCCCAGCTCGGCAGGGATATAGCTCTCGGACAAAAGACTCAACACCGATTGCTTGAAGGGAATGGTCACGTTGAGCCCGTGCAGATCGGGACGCTCTTGTAACAACAAGGGCAGCTGATCGATGCTATCTATTTCGAAGAGCTCGTAACTAGCATCAAGAATAGATTCGCGTTCGAATTTTTCAGAAAAATAGCGTTTCGAAAAGGAGTGCGTGAGCGGTTTTCCTATCAAACCATAACTACGCATGCGGTCAGCTCTTAGGCGTAAGGTAAAAATGGAACGTGTCGCCACGTAGTCCCACGCGCATGGCCTCGAGCGGAATTACCTCGGTTGGTGCAATGTTGCCAAGGTTGGCATTGCATCCCAGCAACTCTATGAAATATAATTGCTGTGCCTTTTGAGGAGCTTCCCAAATGATTTTTTCGCCGGCGATCTGCGTCAAGATCTCTTGCACCAATCCTTCGCGCACCTCTCCGCTGCCACGATAGATACCGACGTTACCCGCTTCGCGCGCCTCGGCGATCACATAACTCGACCCGGCGGCCAGTTCGGCTTTCATCAACTCGATCCATTTGTAGGGCGGTATGATGTGTGCAGCATCTTTGCTACCTACTTCGCTTAGCACGGTGCCATAGCGGGTAAGTTTTTCAATGTAGCCGCATTTCTCGGCATGTGGAATAGTGATGGACCCATCGCTGACCTCCATGTAAGAAATACCAAATTCTTTGCAGATACTGATATAATCATCGAACTGATTACGTATCAAAAAGGCCTCAAATAGCGTACCCCCGAAATAAACGGGAATATCATACGTGCGATATAACTCTAGTTTCTCGCGCAAGTTGGGAGAAACATACGAAGTGCCGAACCCCAGCTTTACAATGTCAACATGTGGATAGGCCACGCTCATAAACTGTTTGGCCTCGTCGGTACTAAGCCCTTTGTCCATTACCATGGTGAGTCCCGATACACGGGGTTTGGCCAGCCGGTCAGGCATCTGCGAAAGATGATAATTCATAGGTGCAAATGTAATACCAATTATAAAACGAAGTACACCCGCTAGCTCTTTCGCTTAAAGCGGGCCAGTAGATCGACGACCTGCGGGTTTTGCAAAATAGAGGGGCGCAGCGAAACGAATCGCTTGAGTAACCTGGCGTCTTGGTTGAGGGCTTCTTCGAGTTGCAACAACCCTTCCTTGGACTGTCCGGCCCCGAACAATACAGCGGCTTTGTAATACAAAAACAGCGGCTTATTCTTGGTGGCCTGCAATGCAAGGGATGTTTGCAATAGAGCCTCGCTCCACCATTCGGCCTGATAGAGACAACGGATCAGCGACTCCCAGCCGGCCTTGTTGCGGGGCTTGGCACGAACAGCTTGCATAAAATGCTGTACCGCTTCTTTGGTTCGCCCAAGCTGCATGCAACACTCCCCGGCCAGCAGCTGGTAGTCAAACTGACTGCGATGCATGCGAATGGCACTATCCACTTGTTTGTAAGCGGCTTCCCAACGCTGCTCATTGAAGTACGTACAGGCGATCTTATAGAGAATTCGACTATCCTCTTGCTTAAGATGCGAGGCCTTGCGATAATTGAAACGAGCCTGAGCGGGTTGCTTTAACTTTTCGAAACAAAACCCAATGGCCTCGTAGATCACATCCTCTGGTTTAGCCAGCTCGTGCACCCGCTCCAGCACCTCGATGGCCTCGCGGTACTTTCGAAGACGAATAAATGCGTCTCCCATGTTACGATAGGCGTAATCGAACTTATCCTCGATGGCTACCGCATACTTGTACGCATCGATCGATTTTTCGTACAACTTAAGCCCCTGGTATGCGGCTCCCAGATTAAACCAGGCTAGTTCGCTGTATGGATTGTCGTCCAGTATCTTGAGATGCAACTTGATCCCTTCTTCGTTGCGGCCGGTAAAGTCGGTCCAGAAACAAATTTTGTAGAGGGCCTCTTCGTTGATGGGGTCTACCTCCAATACTCCTTTCAGGCAATCAAATACTTTTTCGAAATCCTCGTAATCGTCATAGACATCGGCCAACTCGAACAATAACTCTACCCTTTCCTCTCCCTCGAAATGCTCCAGGGCCTCCTCTAACAAGGCAACCGCCTTTTCTTGCTGGTCAAGGGCCAGATAGGCATCGGTGCGTAAGATATAGATGTTGATGTCGCGACTGTCGAGTAAATGGGCCTGATCGAGCACCCGTAACCCTTCTCTATACCGACGATGAACCAATAAGATATCGGCCTTTCGAATCTGCAAAGACGAGGAATAGGGGAAGCGCTCCACGGCCAGGTTGGCGGCTTCGAGGGCCTTGTCGAGTTGCTCTTTTTGTTGAAAATGATCGATGATCTTCTCAAAAGCGTCCTCCTCTAAAAAGGAGTGTCCGCTTCCGGAGCGCAGCTGCTCGAACTGACTGAGCAGCTCAGCCATTTCCTCTCTCTCTTCGCTGGGGTTATGCTCTGCCATGGCTTTTGCTTTGTTTTCAACAATTTACTATAAAAATATCGTACAAATAATGAGGGTTTTATCCCCAACTGTGTATTTTGGTCGAGGTGGTGACCCCACTGCCCCACCATGGCCAAATTGGCGTTAAAAATGGGGCTAAAAAATCAACTTTGTTACAAATTTGTTGTTTTGTATTTTTGTAACAGATGCGTAGACTAGAAACTCCACTCAAATTTCTTTTCAGCCCCCGTATGTTGGTGCTGGCACTCCTGCTTTGTGTGGGAGCAGCCGCCTATGCCACGTTGGGAGATGGCAAGAAAAGACAGTCTACAGCCACCCGTAAACTACTGAGTAGCAGAACGCTTGGGTTCGATGGATCGCTTACACTAAGATCTGGGTATAACTTTCGCGGCAACTCCGTAATTGCGCCTCAGCAGCAACGCGTGGTCAAGTTGAATACGGACGTAACCATGAAAGTCGGTAAGAATTCTTTTACATTACCGCTTCGCAAGAACGTATTGGTCAACAAGCTCAAACTCGAACTGGGCAATCGCTCTCTACGAAATCCCTAACTTTTTATTGCATTTCCAACAAACGGTATCCCGACTCCGGAATATCGAAAAGCAGTTGTGGCACCGGGGCCATAAGGATCTGATCGATCTCATAACGCACCTTACTGCCAGCCAACAACGTCTCAAAAGACATTATAAGACCAGGTACCGTACCGGCCAACGGCAAAAATTCTCTATTCAGGGGCTGAAGCTCACCGGTGTACCAAACGAAATAAACACTTGAATCGGTCAATGTAACAAGCGCCTTGGAACAGCGATAGCCCTTGATGCGAAGGGTATCGGCCAGTAGCTCGGTACGGGCATCGCGGTATCGATTATTGGACTGCTCCCACTGGGCACGGGTAAGACGAGTCAGATAACGCTGGTTTCCGTACTCTTTTAAGAGGACCACCTGTGGAGACTTGCTGATAAAAATGGTAGACTGTTTGCCAACCGATGTAACCAGATCGGTTCGACTATTGGCTCCTTTCAGATAAGAGGTGCTGATGGCCTCTTCAGCAATGCCGGAGTCTCCAGTTAAGCTGTCCTGCTCTAGCATTTGAACCTTATAAACCAAGGTGGCCTCGGAAAGTCTTCGCTGCGCCTGTAGGGAAACCCCACCAACAAACAGCATAAAGCAGATCGTCAAAAGCAATTTAATGTTCATCAGCCCCTACCGATTATACACAGTAAGTTACTGCAATTATTTTCGGTCCTTTAATTTTTTTTGTTGCTCTTGCAACTCCTCGAGCTTCTGCTGCCATTTAGACTTAGCCTTAGGCTTCTTACGATTTTCCTGAATCTGAGCCAAGATCTTGTCGTGATCGATAATGTAATTTTGAATTACGAATTGCATGGCCAACGTAATAAGATTCGAAACAGTGTAATACCACGTGAGGGCCGAGGGAAGATTGTTAAAAAAGAAAAGCATGAAGAACGGAAAGATATAGGGCATGTACTTCATGACCGGATTACTTTGATCGGGGCTCATGCTCATACTATACACTGAGATCAATAAGCTGGTAAGTGTCGCCAGCAAATTGAAAAGACTCAGGTGGTCGCCAAAGAGTGGAATATGGAACCCAAATCGCAAGGGAGCATCGTAGGCAGAAAGGTCCTGCGCCCACAAGAAAGAAGCTCCTCGCAAAGCGATCTCAGAATTAAAGAAGCTGAATAGTGCAAAGAAGATAGGGATCTGCAGCAGCGCGGGAATACATCCTCCCAAGGGATTGACACCGGCCTCCCGGAACAACTTCATCTGCTCCATGCTGATGGACTGCTGGTCGTCTCCGAACTTCTCTTTGAGCTTATTGATCTCCGGACGCAATGCTTTCATCTTGGCCCCGCTCAAGTAACTCGAGTAGGTAAGCGGTGAAGTAACCAACCGTATGAAAAGCGTCAACAGCGCAATGGCCAATCCCAGGTTGGCACCACTCAGGTTGCGCATAAAATCAAAGATGGGAACAATGATGTATTTGTTGATCGGTCGAACAAAGGCATAGACCCCCTGGCCCAGATTGACGATACGGTCGAACCCATAGGGCATATTCTTGAGTACCTGATAATCGGAGGGCCCGTAGTAAAGATTCAGCTCGGCCTTGGTGGCTCCGCTGGCGGGTAGCTGCATCTTGACGGAAGCGGTGCTACGAACGACCACGCCCAATGAGTCGTTTGGCAGGGTCCAAGATAGTTGACCCGATGTAAAAGGATTTTTAGCCGCTAAGGCCGCAAAGAAAAAACGTTGACGAACCCCTAACCAAGACACTGGCTTTGTAAAGGGCACCTCGGTTCTGTTACCGATGGTAAAGTAGTCGAATTCGCCACCTTCCTCAAAGCCTACTTGGGTGTTCTGCTTTTCGTAGGCTATATCCTCCTCTTGTTTAAAGGCCTCGTACTGCCACTGAAGCGAGAGTACTCCTTGCGTGAGTAATTGCTCCGTGCCCTGCATCTCGATCGAAAAATCTATGAGGTAACTGTCAGGATGTATGGTATATACGTGCGTGAGAGAGGTTGGGGTACTACTATCGGCAGCAACAAGCGATAGACGAAGTGTTTGACTTCCGTCGGAAGCTGTGGTCACTGCGGAGGGAGTAAAAAACAGATCGGCGGTTTGCGCTGTACTATTGGGGCCTGTCTTGATCGCGTAGCTGATCTGGCTGTAAAGCCCTTTGGCCAATACCACGCGCGAACTGTCTTTTTGCTTCCCAAATTGAATGAGCTGTACGTCGGCCACTTGCGCTCCACGCGTAGTAAAAGACACTTTCATCAAGCTGTTCTCTAGCGTAATAAGTTGAGGAGTACCAGAGACAGCGTTATTGAATTGACCGGCAGAAGCCACCCTGTTAAGGCTGTCTGCTCTGAGCGTATCGGCAAGAAGGGTCGCCTCGTCTACCACCGGCCGGTTGGCCTTGGCTATGGAGTCGGCCACAAATTGCTGGCGGGCTTTGGCTTTGTTATAAGCTGCCTGCTCTTCGTTCGTATAATAGAAGTATCCAAAAAAAAGAACAGCAAGAATAATAAAACCGGTAACCGAATTGCGATCAAAGTTCATGACCTTGTAGTTTGGCTTGTAAAGGGCCGACAAAGATAAGGGAACGCACGCGGAGCCCTGGCTAAGCGTCGAGGAGCGGCACTGGGTTAGCGAAGACTGCCGGCCCGCGTGGCAGCCGGCGTCAACCTGTCGGCAGCATGCTGTAGGGCAGCCTTTACGAATTCTACGAATATCGGCTGTGGGTTCTCTACCGTGCTTTTTAACTCAGGATGATACTGCACCCCTATAAAAAAAGGATGATCGGCCAGTTCGATGATCTCTACCAGCCCCGTATCGGGATTCTTGCCACTGGCCAACATACCGGCAGCCTCGAAGTCGGCCAGGTACTTGTTATTGAACTCCCAACGGTGGCGGTGCCTTTCGCTGATCTGTTCTTGTCCATAAATGCGGTGGGCCAGACTCTCTTTGACCAGGTGACAGGGATAGGCGCCCAGACGCATGGTACCTCCCTTGGCAGTTACCTTCTTTTGTTCATCCATTAAGTCGATAACAGGATGAGGTGTCTTTGGATCCATCTCGGTAGAATTGGCATCCGTCTTTCCCAGCACATTCCTGGCGAACTCAATGGCAGCCATTTGCATACCGAGGCAAATACCAAAGAAAGGAAGCTTACTCTCGCGCGCGTAGCGAACAGCCGTGATCTTACCTTCTACGCCACGATGGCCAAATCCGGGAGCCACCAACAGGGCATCGAGACCGGTCAGTTTTTCGGCTACGTTATCAGGTGTTATATACTCGCTGTGAACATTGTGTATCTGCACCTGACATTCATTGATGGCGCCGGCATGTATAAAGGATTCCAATATGGATTTATAGGCGTCTTGTAGCTCGATATACTTGCCCACCAACCCAATGGATACCTTACCCTTGGGATACTTGAGCTTATCCAAGAAAAGTTTCCATTTCGAAAGATCGGGCTCGCGCGTAGCGGTCAGGTTCAATTTCTTGAGTACGATGGTGTCGAGACCCTCACGCATCATAAGCACTGGCACTTCGTAAATGGTGCTGGCATCAGCTGCTTCAATTACAGCCTCTGGCTTTACATTGCAGAATAGAGCGATCTTTCGCTTAAGCTCAGGGCTAAGGGACCTTTCGGTTCGACACACGATGATATCGGGATGCACTCCTTCTTCGCTCAGCATTCGTACACTATGCTGCGTGGGTTTCGTCTTGAGCTCTTTGGCAGCCTTCAGGTAAGGGATCAATGTAAGATGCACTACCACCGTATCTTCTTCGGGCAATTCCCACTGCAATTGACGAACTGACTCCACAAATGGAAGACTTTCGATATCACCAACCGTTCCTCCGAGCTCGGTGATCACAACGTCAAATTCACCCGATTGCCCCAACAGCTTCATGCGGCGTTTGATCTCATCGGTGATATGGGGTACTACCTGTACGGTCTTACCTAAAAAAGCGCCTTCACGCTCTTTGTTTATTACGGTTTGATAGATTCTTCCGGTAGTAACGTTATTGGCCTGAGAGGTATAGATATTCAAAAAACGTTCGTAGTGTCCGAGGTCGAGATCGGTCTCGGCCCCGTCTTCCGTTACATAGCACTCGCCATGCTCATACGGATTGAGCGTACCGGGATCGACATTGATGTAGGGATCGAATTTTTGTATGGTAACACGAAGACCTCTGGCTTGCAAGAGCTTGGCCAACGAGGCAGCAACAATTCCTTTTCCTAACGAAGAAGTGACCCCTCCGGTCACAAAAATGAACTTAGACATGCAGATCAATTTTTTTCAGCTAAATCAATTGACCTGCGGGCACTTTTTGGGGCCTTAATAAACTAGTTAAGGGGAAGTACAGGAGGTCATGTAAAGGTAAGGGATTATTTACGTTGCCCTATGCAGATATTATGCACAACCCTACAGCTTAGCTTCAATGGCGGTATCGTAACGATGCTGCCAGTCACTGACAGCTCCCCATGACTGGCCATCTATGCAGACCGTATTGCCCTCTACGCGACCCAGCAAGGTGACCGGAACCGACCCCTTGGCCACATGCTGTAAGAAAGCCGTTCTGTGAGCGATTGGTACACTGACCACTACCCGACTTTGGCCCTCGCCGAACCAGCAGGCATCGGCGCGAAGCGGTTTTCCGTCAAGGGCCCTCTCAGGGCTATTTACCGAAAAACCTTTGCCAGCAACAAAACTCTTTTCCAATAACGTGGTGATCAAGCCGCCCTCACTGATATCGTGAGCGCTGGCTATAAGCTGTGCATCGATGAGCGAGGCCACCAATTGTTGTAAGGCATACTCCCCATCCAACTCAAAATAAGGGGCCGGCGAATGAGTAACCCCACAGAGACGATGCAGGTATTCGGAACATCCGAGATCATTGGTGATGGCGCCCAACAGATAGATCTCGTCTTCTTCGTTCTTAAATCCTACTGTCATCTTGTTATCGATCTGCTCCAGCAAACCCACCATACCGATCGTGGGGGTAGGATGAACAGGTCCATCGGGATTTTGATTGTAGAAACTGACGTTACCCCCGGTGACCGGGGTATCGAACTTGCGACAAGCCTCGCCCATCCCTTGGATGGCCTCGGTAAATTGATAATAGACCCCGGCATCGTAGGGATTACCAAAGTTGAGACAGTTGGTTACCCCCAGTGGAACACCACCGGAGCAAACAATATTACGAGCCGCTTCGCTCACGGCAATCATGGCACCTTTACGGGGATCGGCATACACATAACGGCTATTGCAATCGGTCGTAACTGCCAGGCCCTTGGAAGTTCCCTTGACAGCCACGACAGCCGCATCGGAGGGCGCGTTGGTATTGGTGTTAGCTGTTCCCACCATGCTGTCGTATTGACGATAGATCCATCGCTTGGAAGCGATCGACGGTAAAGCGACCAGTTTTTCTGCCGTGCTGCGCATGTCGGCGGACAACGAGATCGTAGAGGGATCGAACGCCGCGATCTGATCAAAATAAGCCGGACGAGCAAAGGCTCTTTCGTATTGAGGGGCTCCCCCACCCAGCACCAACTCGTGTGCAGGTATGGAAGCGTCGAGTTGTCCGTGCATATAAAAATTCAAGATACCATCGTTTGTCACTTCACCTATTACGGAGCAAGGAAGATCCCATTTATCAAATACTTGTTTGACCTTTTCCTCTTGTCCTTTTTGGGCCACCAACAGCATTCGCTCCTGGCTTTCGCTCAACAATAATTCCCAGGTCTTCATATTGGGCTGTCTGGTGGGCACTTTGTCGAGATCGATGCGCATACCCACGCCTCCCTTGGCGCTCATCTCGGCAGTAGAACAAATGATGCCGGCCGCGCCCATGTCTTGCATTCCTACTACGGCCCCTGTTTCTATCACTTCGAGACAGGCCTCCAATAATTTCTTTTCCTGAAAAGGATCGCCCACCTGAACAGCCGGCAACTCTTGAGCACTTTCGGCCGTGATATCGGCTGAGGCAAATGAGGCCCCTCCAATTCCATCTTTTCCGGTGGCGCTGCCAACGAACATAACCGGATTACCTACTCCGGCGGCAGTGGCAGAGACGGTCTTACCTGCTTTTACAATGCCCACGCTCATGGCATTGACCAAGGGGTTGGTCTGGTAACTGGCATCAAAATAGATCTCGCCACCAACGGTAGGAACCCCAAAACAATTTCCATAATGACCGATGCCGTGTACGACACCGGCAAGCAAGTGCTTGGTCTTTTCATCGTCGAGCAGACCAAAGCGTAGTGAATTGAGCGCAGCGATCGGGCGTGCCCCCATGGTAAAAATATCCCTGTGTATTCCCCCCACTCCCGTAGCAGCTCCCTGAAAGGGCTCAATGGCCGAGGGGTGATTATGCGATTCGATCTTAAAGACTACGCCCAGGCCATCGCCAATATCCATCAACCCGGCATTCTCCTCGCCGGCCTTGACCAGCATGCGTCCCCCTTCACGGGGCAAGGTCTTTAACCACTTGATGGAGTTCTTATAGCTACAGTGCTCGCTCCACATTCCCGAAAATGCACACAATTCATTAAAGTTGGGAGTGCGGCCTAATTTCTGGCAGATCAACTCGAATTCTTCGGCCGTCAGGCGAAGCTGCTGAGCGGTAGAGACGGTGACGTTCATGGGGTTAGTATCTATTGGTACGCAAAACTACATGATACAGGGCGGGCTTTGGGCAAAAGTTGTTCGCTTTCACTACACATTAATATTATTTACAATATAACATATTTTAGTGCTATTTGCCGAAAATTGAGTTCGTGCCATCAAAAAATCATATTTTTTTCACAGATAATGTCGAAATTTTTTATTTATTGAATATTTTATGTTGCTTTGCCCAAAATTACAAATATGTCACTTCGTTTTGATGCCATCAGCCAACTGACTGAAAAAAACAGTGTATCGGTTGAAGCTCCCAACAAGACAACTACCTTTTTTGCCTCAAACGTCTTTACTATGAAGACCGCTCGCGAGTTTCTTAGCGACGAGGCCTTTAAAAGTTTGAGAGCCTCGGTAAAGGCAGGTCATAAGATCGATCGCGAAATGGCCAATCAAATCGCCAATGGTATGCGCGCCTGGGCCGAAACAAAAGGCGTTACTCACTATACGCACTGGTTTCAACCACTCACTGGAACAACCGCAGAGAAACACGACTCTTTCTTTACACTAAAAAGCGATGGTACCGCCATTGAGGAATTTGACGGAGCTGCCCTGATTCAGCAAGAGCCCGACGCCTCCTCTTTTCCGAGTGGAGGACTGCGTGCCACTTTCGAAGCACGTGGCTACACCGCCTGGGATCCCTCCTCTCCTCCTTTTGTCATTGAGATCGGAAATGGAAAAACACTGTGCATACCCACCATCTTCGTATCCTACACCGGTGAATCACTCGATTACAAAGCTCCGCTTCTCAAGGCAACGGAGGCACTGAGTAAAGCTGCCACCGACGTATGCAACTTCTTTGACAAGAATGTAAGCAAGGTGACCGTTACGCTAGGATGGGAGCAAGAATATTTTGTGATCGACGAAGCGTTGTTCAATGCACGCCCTGACCTATTGATGACCGGTCGCACCGTGTTTGGTCATTCTTCCGCAAAAAATCAGCAATTAGAAGATCATTATTTTGGCTCGATCCCTGAGCGCGTGTACGCGTACATGCGAGATTTCGAGAACGAATCCTATAAATTGGGTATTCCCCTTCGTACACGTCATAACGAGGTAGCGCCTGCCCAGTTTGAGTGCGCGCCCATCTTCGAAGAAGTGAGCGTGGCCGTTGACCACAACTCGCTGCTGATGGATATTATGGAGCGAGTAGCTCGCCGCCACCATCTGCGCGTGTTACTGCACGAAAAACCCTTTGCCGGCATCAACGGAAGTGGCAAGCACAACAACTGGAGTATGGCTACGGATACCGGCGTCAACTTATTGGCTCCCGGCAAAACGCCTAAGACCAACTTGATGTTCCTGACATTCTTTGTCAATACCATCAAAGCTGTACACGACTACGCAGATGTGCTTCGCGCCTCGATCGCCTCGGCCCCCAATGACCATCGCCTGGGTGCCAATGAGGCCCCGCCTGCCATTATATCGGTATTTACCGGTCAGTATCTGAGCAAAGTGCTCAATGACGTCAAAGAGAGAGTGTCTGCAAGCATGGACGAGACCGACGAGAGCCTGCTTAAGATCGACATCCACAAAAGCATTCCTGAGCTACTGATGGATAACACCGATCGTAATCGTACCTCTCCTTTTGCCTTTACCGGAAACAAGTTTGAATTTCGTGCGGTAGGGTCTTCTGCCAATTGCGCCAACCCCATGACGGTGCTCAACACCATCATGGCGCAGACTTTGCGAGACTTTAAAAAAGAAGTAGATGGACTGATCGAGAAAGGAGAAAAGAAAGAGATCGCCATCATGCAAGTGATAAGAGAATATATCATCAAGAGCGAAAAAGTTTTATTTGAGGGCGACGGATACAGTGAGGCTTGGGAGAAAGAAGCTGCCAAACGCGGATTACCCAATGTTAAGACCACCCCGCTGGCGCTCGATGCCATGGTGACCCAAAAAGCCAAGGATCTTTTTCACAACAACGGCATCTACTCACATCAGGAGCTTGAAGCCCGCCACGAGATCGAACTAGAGAAGTACATCAAAAAAGTACAGATCGAAAGTCGCATGATGGGAGAACTGGCCACCAGCCATGTGCTGCCCGCTGCCATTCGCTACCAAAACCTGTTGGCCTCTAACATTCGCGGTCTTAAAGAAGCCGGCATTAAAGAATCCGGATTTACCAATCAATTTCAGATATTGAATGAGATCTCTACCCACATTAACAAGACCAGTGATCTGGTCGAAAAGATGATTGAGGCGCGCAAGAGCTGCAACAAACTCTCCGATACCCGCGAAAAGGCAATTGCCTATCAAG
Source organism: Chitinophagaceae bacterium (assembly GCA_947456825.1). Taxonomy (GTDB): domain Bacteria; phylum Bacteroidota; class Bacteroidia; order Chitinophagales; family Chitinophagaceae; genus JJ008. The sequence goes on along the minus strand of CANGTM010000004.1, from coordinate 6,134 downwards.
AAAAGGTCAAAGACGCTTTCTTTGATGAGATCCGCTACCATGTAGACAAATTGGAACTATTGGTCGATGACAAGGAGTGGTATCTGCCTAAGTACAGAGAAATGTTATTCTTGCGCTAACAAAGCACACACTTGAATTAGTTTTTTTAGCGTATTCGCAAAGGAATAGCGGAAGGCATCAGGGACAGTTAGCCTTGACTACCCTTAACACGTTTTTTCCGAGAATTTTTCTGATGTCGGAGTTGGAATACCCTCGTCGCAGCAACTCCTCGGTAAGGCGAGGATAGCTACTGACATCTTCGAGGCCGCGAGGCACGAACCCTATGCCATCAAAATCGGCGCCAATGCCCACATGGTCAATTCCGATCAACTTGACAACATGGTCAATGTGGTTGGCCACATCGGCAATACCTGGACGGGCGTTATCGAGAGCCGCCGCCATAGCCGTTTGCCATTGGGCGCGGGCCTTGGCCGTATCGGATGGAGCCCATAGCGCAAACACAGAATCTTTACCCGGTCCGTTCCAATAGCGCTGCTGCGCCACAAACTCCTTGCTAATAAAGGCAGGATAAAAGTTTACGCAAATAACCCCTCCATTTTTTTTCAGGGCCAGCAATTGTTCATCCTTTGCGTTGCGAAAGACCGGGCAGATGCTCCACACAGAGCTATGCGTTAATAACACTGGTTTTGTGGTCACTGCCAAGGCATCGTAGAAGGTTTGCTCCCCAACATGTGACAGGTCGACGATAACGCCTAACTCGTTTAGCCGGCGCACCACTGTCTTTCCAAACTCACTTAGCCCTTTTTGGGTCAGGAGCACACCAGCCCCACTCTCATCGCGGGCACTGGTGGCCCACTCGGTGCTGTTATTCCAAGTGAGTGTAAGGTAGCGCATGCCACGAGCGGCCAGGCTGTCTACTTTCTTTAAATCGGACTCGATCATGTGTCCACCCTCCACACCGATCATGGCTACCACGCGCCGACGATGGGCTCGTCGTTTGACTTCTTTGTACGAGGTGGCAAAATTGAATTTATCGGGATGACGAAGCACCAATCGATTCAGTGAGTCTATCTCTTCAATGGCATCATGATAGTAACCCTGAGAAGTGCGCGCGGTCTCTCCGGTAAATACAGAGAAGAACTGAACGTCTACCCCACCTTTCTTAAAACGATAATAATCACTGTGCCCCTCCTTTAAGGAAGCCGCAAGGTCTCTGCCGGCCAACGTCTGTGCACTCAGGCAATCATTGTGCGTATCTACCAATAAAGCACGGTGATGTAAGCCTTTGCCCCTCTGTGCGGCAAGCGGGCCTGCCGAGATAAAAATTGACAAGGTCACTAACGGCAACAGCGATCGCAGGAACTTCATGAGAAGGAGATTAGATTACCCGAGGGTCTTTTTGGCATCCTCCAAAAACTTGGCCAACCCGATATCGGTCAGGGGATGCTTTAAAAGTCCTGTGATTGAATCGAGTGGACAGGTGCATACATCAGCTCCGGCCTCGGCACATTTTACAATGTGAAGCGGGGTTCGAATAGAGGCCGCGAGTATCTCTGTCTTGAAACCTTGCACCGAATAGATATGGGCAATTTGCGAGATCAGCTCTATGCCATCCCAATTGCTATCGTCGATTCGACCAATAAATGGAGACAAATAAGTAGCTCCTGCCTTGGCAGCCAAAATAGCTTGCCCTGCCGAGAATACCAACGTGCAATTGGTTCGAATTCCCTTTTCGCTAAAGTAGCGAATGGCTTTGATGCCATCCTTGATCATGGGTACTTTGACCACGATGTTCGGATGGATGGCCGCTAACTTATTACCCTCTTCAACGATACCGGCGAAGTCGGTACTGATTACCTCGGCACTAATATCGCCATTGACCATCTCACAGATGGTCCTGTAATGGTCCATTACTGCTTTTTCTCCTTTGATACCCTCTTTGGCCATCAAGGATGGGTTGGTCGTAACTCCATCTAGAATACCGAGCTCATTCGCTTCCTTGATCTGCGCCAAGTTAGCGGTATCTATAAAAAATTTCATGAGAACAGATTTGGATAAAGGTAAAAAAATGGCAGGCTGATTACATCGCACCGCTCAACCACCTACTCTTGCTGCCTTCCGGCCCTGGGAGGGTTCAGCAGGAGCTGGTCGTGTAAGACCTGCCGCTGCAAAGATAGCGATAATCGATCAACGCTGAAACCCCGATCGCACCCGAGTGTAGCCGATCAACTCGTCGGCACGGGCTCCGAAGGGCCTGAAATAAACGAACACCGAATATTCATTCTCTGTTCCCCAAAAATTGCCCTCGGTGTTCTCGAAAGTGGGGGTCTGGTCGGTTCCGGTAACAGCGCGCGTCAAATACCCATAGTTGTAATACCCCTGCTTTAAATAAACGGCCTTGGTGTACAATCCTTGCGAGGCATCAAACTCCATCTTAAAGGCATCGGTCAATTCGTAGCCGCTCCACTCGCCGGTCACAAATACCTCCTTATTGACATAACTACGACCGCCGGCAGGGCGCAGCGAAAAATGAACCCAGCCATACTCCCCCTGGGTGTGTGGCAAAGGGTTATCGATATTTTCTATGAGGTACTTTCCGTTAAAGTCGCGGTAAAACAAATATAGCTGCCCCACCCGCTCCGTATCGGTTTGCACAAAGACATCGGTGCGGGGGCTGATATCGCTGTCCACGATCCGCTGGATGCGCTCACCGCGCAAGCGCATGCTGCGAAGGTCAAACCAGCGCCACTCCTGCCCGGCAGCAAACAAGGTTTGTTCCTCGTCGCTATACTCGTAATAGTTACCACGAAAGATGGTGGGGCGGGTAAGCGTGCGCGCCGTAAGCCATTGGTCATTTTGGGTAATGACCACCTTGATCTCTTGAGGGGTAATAGCATTGATCGGCAGCTGCTGCGGCGTTACCCCAATAGTTAAACGCTGATGCGTTAAAAAGAAATTACCGTTAAAAGGTTGCAGCACCTGCGCCATAACGGCAACTTTTTTGTTGACCACTACTACCCGACGCGTAAAGATCAGTTGTGTGGTGTCATCGTTTAAGAAAACCTTTAACAAATAGTTACCCCCACGGGTAGGTCCACTGTTTCGCTCCGGCAGTAAGGCTTGGTAGTGCATGTAACGTGTCTGCACCCCCGATGAAACACGATAATTTTGAATGCGCTGGGTAATGAATCCTTTGAGGTAATCAAAAGCAGGAAGGCGGGCTTCGGTCCAATCGGCATTGCAAAGTTGCAGGGTGTAGTAATAGGGCTTTACGTTGCCCTCGGTATCATCAAAATGTAACTCCAGTTGGTCAGACTGGCCTAAATAGAGTACCGGAGATGCGGTCTGATCACCGGCCTTGAACAGTTTTACTGAACGGATAAAAGGACGAAGTACTTTTTCAGGAGACTGGGCATGCGACAAAAAAGCAACCAGCGACAGAAAAGTGAAAAGAATGGAGCGCATCATCATTTTACTTAAAAGGCAAAGTAGCTAAAAAAGGGGCAGTAATTCTAGTCGGAGGCGCTTATTTTTGAGTTGCTTTCCCACCATATGCATCCAGCTTCCTTTATAGCCGACCGCATTCAGGCCAGTCCTACCAACCGTTTTTCCGGGTTGGTCATTCGCATTTCGCTTGGAGCCACTATCATCAGCGTAGCGGTCATGATCATCACCGTTGCACTGGCAGAAGGCTTTCAACAACGCATCGGCGAAAAGGTATTTAGCTTTTGGGGGCATATTCGTATTCAAGAAAAACAACCGGGTAAGGCCATCATTGCCGAAGAAATTCCCATTCGCCATAATGAAGCCTTGTTACAAACGCTTCGCCAGCAACCCGGCGTACGCTCAGTACATCCCTTTGCCACCCGTTACGGGCTGCTCAAGACTCGCGAGCAGATGGAGGGCGTTATGTTAAAAGGCCTTGACCGCCCTGAACAGTTCTTACAGCTGGCCCCCTTTTTGCAAGAAGGCATTGCTCCCACCCTGCCCGATAGCGGATACAGCCGCGATCTGTTACTCTCCCGATATACCGCGCAGCGATTGAACGTTAAAAGTGGAGATACGCTCCTGTTGTATTTTATCAGAGAAGGTGCCACACCTACGGCAAAAAAAATGCGGGTGTCGGGCATCTATAAAACCGGCATTGAGGACTATGACCAACTTTTTGCCATTGGCGACATAGACCTCATTCGCCAGCTCAACCAATGGGACGCCGATCAGGTGGGGGGATATGAATTATTCCTTGACGATCCGCGCAAGATGGAGCAAACAGCCGGCATCCTCTACGACTTGCCTGATTTTCCGGCTACCTGGGACGCCATTTCGGTAAAAGAGGTCTCACCGCAACTATTCGATTGGTTGCAAATGCAAGATCTCACCCGCAATGTACTGATTGGCTTTATGACGGTAGTGGCTTTGATCAACTTGATCTGCTGTTTGCTGATCTTGGTATTGGAGCGAGTCAAAATGATCGGCTTACTCAAAGCCATGGGAGCCACCGACTGGTTCGTTAAGCGCATTTTTTTACGGTTCGGCCTATGGATCACAATACGAGGTGTACTCATAGGAACTTTAATTGCCTTGCTACTGCTGTGGCTGCAAGAAAAGACCGGATTTATTACGCTCGACGAATCCGCCTACTTTCTAGACAAGGCGGCCGTCAGGATAATTCCCTGGCAGGTAATAGCCATTGCGACGGGGACCATTGCCAGCTCTCTGCTACTGTTACTGATCCCTTCGTGGTTGGTTAAAAAGATAAGTCCGGTACAGGCCATTCGCTTTACCTGAGGTAAGAAAGTAAGATGCCGGCAGCAACAGAGGCATTCAGTGATTCAACCTTGCCTTTTCTCGGAATGGATACCAGCTGGTTGGCTTTTTCGAGCAACGAAGCGGAAATTCCGACCGACTCGTTTCCGATCAGCAAGATACCCTCCTCAAGAGGCGATAAAGCACGAACATCCGTACCCTGCATGGTAGCCGCCAATATCGTTACTTTTTCTGCGCGACTCAGCCATTCCTCGAGCGACAGATAATGAACAGGAACTCGAAAAATACTCCCCATGGTAGACTGTACAACTTTAGGATTGAAACAATCGACGGTATCAAGGCTGCAAACGATCTGATCTACCCCAAACCAATCGGCGGTTCTGATAATGGTTCCCAGATTGCCGGGATCCTGTAAACCACAACATACCAAGGTAAATCGACCGGTTGCCACGGGCGCCTCGTAGCGAGGCAAGCGAACTACCGCTAGTACCTGATGCGGCGTTTGCCAGTGTGAGATTCTGGATAGTTCTGTTTCGGTGATGGGTGTTACGACCAACGATGGCCATCGCTTGCGCTGCACTTCTATCCACTCCGGTAACGCGTAAATGGAAATGATCTGCTGTTGATGATAGCACAACAACTCTTCGACCAGTTTGGGGCCCTCCGCTACATAATAACCCAACTTTTCCCTCTGTTTTTTAAGGGCTAAACTTTGAATATCTTTGATAACTGACTTAACTAGCATAATTATTTTTCATGCACGAAGGCAAGCTCTCCCGGTTTTCGTTGGTAGTTTCGGTGATTTCGGCAGTGGCCCTATTGGGACTGGCTGCTTGCGGAGTGATCCCGAAGAACTATCCAAAAGACAAACCCTTTGTCTTCAAAACTACTATAAAAGTTAATGGAAACTTCACCGATGAAGTACGAGAGGACCTCGAGGATCGCTTAAAGGGTCAGCTCGACGACAGTCTGACGGTTCGTTCCGTATCGAAGCTGTTTGTAAGAGAGATTCGAACCCCACCGGCCTTCGACAGCAACGCGGTGGAACGCTCTATAACCTACATGCAAAATCTTCTGGGATCACAGGGTTATTTTTTAGGACAGATCAGCTATGACACCATCGTGGAGCCTGCCGGAAAGGACCAGCTGCGCACCTCTGTTCGGTTTGAGGTAACGCCTGGGCCGCAGGTAGTGCTCGACTCGGTGCGCTACGCAATTCGTAACGAGGCCCTGCAAAGACTTACCCTGTCCTCGCTCGCAGAAAGCAAGATCAAGAAAGGAGAGCCCTTCTCTAAAACAACGATCTCTGCCGAATTAGACCGACTGGTCGACCTCTATAGAAACAACGGTTACTTGCGCTTTACCCG
>CANGTM010000003.1 GCA_947456825.1 Chitinophagaceae bacterium | reverse complement strand
TGGCAGAAAACAAATGGTACCAACACTGGACCGAGAAAGGCTATTTTCATTCCGAACCTGACCACCGCGAGCCATTTACCGTTGTGATTCCCCCACCCAACGTTACGGGCGTTTTGCACATGGGGCATTGCCTTAATAACACCATTCAGGATATTTTGGTGCGCCGCGCCCGTATGCAAGGTAAAAATGCCTGTTGGGTACCCGGTACGGACCATGCCTCCATAGCCACAGAGGCTAAAGTAGTGCAGTTGCTCAGAGAAAAAGGGATCGCTAAATCTTCGCTTAGTCGTGAGGACTTTCTATCGCATGCGTGGGAATGGAAGAACAAGTACGGTGGTATCATCTTGGAGCAATTAAAGAAAATGGGGTGCAGTCTCGATTGGGAACGCACGCATTTTACCATGGACCCCGTGTATTACAAGGCAGTCATCAATGTCTTTATTGAACTCTATAACAAAGGATACATCTACAGAGGCAAAAGGATGATCAATTGGGACCCCCGTGCCAAAACAGCCCTGAGCGACGAGGAGGTCATTCGTAAGCAAACCCAACAAACCCTCTATCACCTTCGCTATAAACTAGAGGGAGAGCAGGAACAGCATATTGTGGTGGCTACCGTAAGGCCCGAGACCATCATGGGAGATACGGCCATTTGTGTACACCCAGATGACCCGCGCTACACAGCATTAAAAGGACGCTACGCCTTTGTACCGCTTATCAATCGACGAATTCCCATCATTGCGGACGAGTACGTAAGCATGGACTTTGGAACCGGCGCCCTTAAAGTGACCCCCGCGCACGATAGCAACGACTATCAATTGGGACAAAAGCACGGACTCGAAGTTATTGACGTATTCAACGATGACGGAACGCTGAGCAACGAGGCAGGTATCTATGTCGGCAAGGACCGATTCGAGGTGCGTAAACTCATAGCCAAAGAACTTGAAGAAAAAGGATATCTGGAGAAGACGGAAACCTATAGCAGCGAGGTTGGCTACAGCGAGCGTACCGATGTAGTCGTGGAACCCCGCTTGTCGCTGCAATGGTGGGTCGACATGAAAAAGATCAGTGGTCCTGCCCTTGATGCGGTCGCCAATGAGGACATCAAGTTTTACCCTGCCAAATTCAAGAATCTCTACCGTCATTGGATGGAGAATATCAAGGATTGGTGTATCTCTCGGCAGCTGTGGTGGGGACATCGCATACCTGCTTGGTACGACGAGCAGGGGAAAGTGGTCGTGGCCGCCGACCTTCAACAGGCGCAAGAGGAATACAAAAAATTATACGGTACCACGGCTACTACATTACAGCAAGATGAGGACTGTCTCGATACATGGTTCTCGTCGTGGCTTTGGCCCTTTGAAGTTTTCAAGGGCTACAGCCAGCCCGGCAACAAAGAAGTAGCCTACTACTACCCTACCAATACACTGGTAACCGCTCCGGAGATCATCTTTTTTTGGGTAGCTAGAATGATAATGGCGGGGTGCGAGTTTCAACAGCAGATACCCTTCAGGCAAGTCTATTTTACGGGGATCGTGCGCGACAAGCAAGGTAGAAAAATGAGCAAGAGCCTTGGCAACTCTCCCGATTTGCTGGCACTGCTTGATCAATACGGAGCCGATGCCGTACGATTCGGCATCATGATCGCCTCTCCGGCGGGCAATGATCTGCTCTGGGACGAAAGCACCAATGAGCAGGGACTCCATTTCAACAACAAGATCTGGAACGCGCTCAAACTTGTTCGCAGCTGGGAACAACGTCAATCCAACGAACCCACCTTAGCGACTCCCTCCCTTGCCATTGATTGGTTCGAGAGCCGTTTGCAGCAAGCACGAGCCACTCTCGAGGAGTTGTATGGAGAATACAAATTGAGCGAGGCGCTCAAAACAATTTACTCCCTTATTTGGGATGACTTTTGCAGCTGGTACCTCGAGTGGGTCAAGCCCGGATTTGAACAACCGCTTTCTGCAGTTACTTATAAGAGGACCCTCCTTTTCTTCGAGGAGCTGATGCAATTACTGCATCCCTTTATGCCTTTTATTACCGAGGAAGTATTTCACCAGCTACAAGCCAGAGAAGAGGACCTTACCGTTCGTCCGCTAGCAGCCCCCAGGCCCTTTGATTCCCAACTACTTTCGGCTGGCGAACTGCTCAAACAAATGATCTCTGCCATACGGGACGCCCGTAATAAAAATCAGATCAAACCCAAAGATCCCGTCAAACTACATATTGAATCTGAGACCCCATTGCTCATCGAATCGATAACTACGCTACTAAGCAAGCAAGTCAACGCTACATCGGTTCGTTGTGCTTCGACCATCGAACCGGTGGCCAACAGCATCACCGTGGTCGTAGGTAAACAAAAGATCTTCATAGAGACCTCTGCTCAGCTGGATACCAGCTCACAAAAAGAAAAACTACTGAAGGACCTCGACTACCTAAAAGGCTTCCTGGCCAGCGTAGACAAGAAATTAAGCAACGAAAAATTTGTGCAAAACGCCAACCCTTCGATCATTGAGAATGAAAAGAAAAAACAGGCCGATGCACTGACCAAGATCCGACTGATAGAAGAAAGTTTGAAAACGCTGCTCTAATCGCACTGCTCAAAAAAGCGTAACGGGCATGATGAACTCGGTAAACCACCCCCGATAACCATCAAATTGATCACGATCGATCAGATAGTTGACCCGAAATCCAAAACTGACGGGGTGCTGGTTCCACCACTTCATATCAAAGAAAACTTCGGCACCCGTGCTGCGTTGCATGGCTGTCTGCTGCTTATTGCGGGAGTAAACCAGGGTATGATCGTAAAATAAGTTGGCCCTGACCCGGTTTATATAGGCAATGCTGGCAATCCCGAAGTCGGGTAACCAAATAGGAAAATGATAGTTAACCCCTGTCTTCAACATCCTGCTGAAATTGCGACCCACATATCCCCGGCTGTACGCTAACCGATTTCCAAAACTTAACTGCCCAAGGGTGTCTCGTTCTTGCCAGGCCCCCTGCAACACGAGATGGTGACGGTGCGAAAGACCCGGCAGATAAACGTTGGCCGCTGCATTGAACTGACGCCCATCGAAAGACGAGACACTATGCTGCCCAAGCAAGCTCACGCTAGCTCCAAAACGTGGAAAAATATGCTGTAAGGCCTGCTGCACACCTACTGAAAATTGAGCACTATGCATCAGGTAGCCAAAGGTGACAGAACCCAAGCTATCACGGTGAGGACCCTTGTACATGTCGTTACGGAGCACGTAGTAACTTCCTACTGACAGATTTCGGTACACCCTTCCTTTGATATCCTGCAACGGAATGCTCACTCCCAGTCGGGTATCGAGTTGCGACCAAGCTCTTCGCACTCCTCTTACCATGGCCGAACGCTCAATGGTATAGTTAGTACCCAGCGTAAGCTGTGGAAACCATCCAGCATATGTACCCGAAGCGCCAAATGAATGACTCCGCTCATTTTCATTGTACTCATAAGCAACCTCAGTTTGCAAGGTGCTTAGCACATTTTCTCCATAAAGAGCGAATCGAAACAGTGGATCTTGGTAATCAGGACGCCAGCTATGAAAATTAAATAAACCGGTAGATTTTTTATAGCGAGAGGAGGAAATCGTATCATTCGAACTACGAGTGGTGGCAAATTGTGACAACAGTGAAAGATCTCCTGCCTGTGCACCGGCTACTGAATAAATAGTTGCGCTGTATATCGAATCGAGAGAAACCCACTGCCACCGGTCAGGCTCGGCAGCGGCCACCCTCACCTGAAGCCCTTCCGCCGTGGGCTCGGACCAATACAGCTTATCCAAGCCAGCATGCACATTGTACTTTCCAAGTCCACCATTGGTAACCTGCCACACCGTTCTGTCCTGCAAACGAAGACAATAAATATGGTCGTTACCACTAAAGCCGGCCGTAAAAAAGACCGATCCCTCATACGGTTGTAAAAAGCCCAGCGAATACGGCAAAAAGGGGGTCAATAATTCTTGATGCCCGGTACCTAGTGAAAGTCGCACTAAGGCCATGGCACCGCGCTGATCACGAATAGCCGCCACTACGGCTGTATCGGACAAGAATTTTGGGTCCGTATACAAATGACCGTCGGGTGATGCATAAGAGGCGATTTGTTTTCCATCGCTGGCAGAGAGAAGTTCCAGCGAAGCCTTACCTGACTCATTTACCTGTACCGCTATGACCCTATCGAGCCCAGGCGCAATATCGGGGGTAAAATAACGGGTATGATGAGTCAGCTTCGTCTGCTTTCCGGTATGCACATCAACGATGCGTAGCGAGCTGTAGCTTACCCAATGCCAACGAGGATCTTTTTCGTAGGCGGCATAAACGAGCTTTCCATTTCGATAACTAAAAGGCTGGTCCAGCGAAATATCAAGTGTACGCAACAGATGTTCCTTGTTCTTGGTTACCAGATAAAAGCCCGGTCGGTGAATGCGACTACTCTTCTGAAGAAGCAAGGTGTCACCGCCTACCCAAAAAGGATATTGGCGGTCGGTGGCGTAGCGTGTTTCCGTTTTGAGCAACCAGACAGGTACGGATGGCTCAGCCACAGGTTGCTTTTCTTTATACCAGGCAAAGGCATTTTTTCTGAATTGCGCATACGATAACCCTGCTGTCTTGGAGACTGCTTGTTGAAAAGGATAGAGTACAGATGAGAACGAAGCAGCCCTTTTTATGACCGTAGGCCAAAATTTTTCGCCATACATGGCCACGCCGTAATTGACCAAGAGATAGCCCAACTCATAATGATCAGGAACTACATCTTTAAAAGATCCGTTGCGAAGCTTTAACCATGAATAATTTTTACCTCCTTGCCAAAGCGCCGGAAATGCATTCAGAAATTGAGGTAATCGTCCCCTGCCCTGTAGACTTAATGCCGATTCTTGCCAAGTGGCATCTCCCTCAAAGAACCAATTCGGAACGGCCGTATTGATGGCAAGATCATATCCCTGCTCTCCTAGTAAAATACGGGCGGCTTTACTTAGCCCCGTATTCATGTTGTTGATTTGTTCCACATGCCGATATTCATGCAGAGCCAGCAAATCGCTCCACCCCAGTGTTCCCGTACTAAAATTATTGAGGTTGGGCATCAACATCCATTCACTGCGAAAAGGCCCCAGTTGAACATAAGCGTTGGAGATAACGGGGCTATGTTGCAAGATGATGTCAATGGGCTTTAGTTGCCTGCCCAGACGAAACGAATCGTATGCAGCCAGTCGGCGTATTAACGCCATAGAGCGCTGTGCCTGGCTATCTAAACCCGGAGGATAAATAATGCGGGCACTATCCGTTACAAGTTGCCTCCACTTCTGTCGGGACGGATTACCTCCATACGGTTGCCCGTAAGAAGCGGTCTGCAACAAAAAAAATCCGATCAATACGAAAAGAAAACGCATAGCAGGCATATTGAAATAAAGTTACTAAGCCCGGGGGATTCTATCTTTGCAACTATGGCAGAAGATTTAACTATCAGTAAAGGTACCAAAGCGGAGCAATATCAAAATCTACTTCCCCAATTGCAAGGACTGCTATCGGGCGAGACCGATTTTGTTGCTAACATGGCCAACACCTGTGCGGCGCTCAAAGAACAATTTGGCTGGCTTTGGGTGGGCTTTTACGTAGTAAAGCAAGACGAATTGGTGTTAGGCCCGTTTCAGGGTCCGGTAGCCTGCACCCGTATAAAAAAAGGAAGAGGCGTTTGTGGTACATGCTGGCAACAAGAAAAAACCATTGTAGTAGAGGATGTGCACAGCTTTCCCGGCCATATTGCCTGCAGCAGTTTGTCAAACTCCGAGATCGTTGTTCCGCTTTGTAAAAATGGGCAGGTCATGGGCGTTTTGGATGTCGATAGCACAAAACATGCCGATTTTGATGATGAGGACCGGCACTATTTAGAGGAGATCGTCCGTATGCTGCTATCAACAGAAAAGAACCCCTAAAGGACAAAGGCATTTCGAAAGCGAATCCGATCTACCGATCATCCAAGGTTTTGAAGCATGTCAACGGTCATGGCATCCAGATCGTACTCATGTTTCCAACCCCAATCTCGTCTTGCCACACTATCGTCGATACTCTGCGGCCAGCTGTCTGCGATGGACTGTCGGTAATCAGGCTGATAAGCCATTCGAAAATCAGGAATTTGCTTTTGAATGGATACAGCGATCTCAGCCGGAGAAAAACTCATAGCCGACAAATTATAAGAGGTACGAACAGAGATCCGATCTGCGGGCGCTTCCATCAGCTCTATCGTTGCCCGAATGGCATCAGGCATATACATCATAGGCAAGTACGTATCCTGCTTCAAGAAACAAGTATACGAACGCTGGGACAAAGCCTCATGGTATATCTCTACGGCATAGTCGGTGGTACCCCCGCCTGGCGCCGATTTGTAAGAGATAAGTCCGGGATAGCGAAGACTTCTGACATCGACCCCATAGCGTTGCCAGTAATAATTACACCAAAACTCTCCGGCATACTTACTGATGCCATAAATGGTAGTGGGCTCGATGATCGTTTGCTGTGGGCAATTAACACGGGGGGAGCTGGGACCAAACACGGCGATCGAAGAAGGCCAAAATACTTTACTGAGCTTTTCTTCGCGAGCAATATCTAGCACATTGAGCAAACCCTGCATATTGAGATTCCAGGCCAGCGATGGATTCTTTTCGCCCGTTGCCGAAAGAATAGCGGCCAACAGATATACCTGGGTGATGTTCTGGCGAATGATCTGTACATGCAGCATTTCTTTGTTCATGACATCTAACGACACATAAGGGCCTGTACCCGCCAGCAGCGGATTTTGCTCACGCAGATCGGCCGCTACCACTTGGGCAGCACCGTGCATTTTTCGGAGCGCCAGCGTTAGTTCAACACCAATCTGGCCCGAGGCGCCGATCACCAGAATCTTCTCTTTGTGCATGGTTGATTTTTATTTGGCAAACTTAGCACTACTTTTGTAACATGACACCGTTTCTGAAACCCCTGTTTACCGGACAATCCTATAATGAGCGTTCCTTTTTCCTATTGGCGGGTCCGTGTGTGGTAGAATCGGCAAGCCTGGTCCTTGAAACGGCCGCTACCCTTAAAGACATCTGCAACCGATTACAGATCCCGCTTGTGTTTAAGGCCTCTTACAGAAAGGCCAATCGATCTAGTGCCAATTCCTTTACGGGCATTGGCGATAAAGCCGCTCTCGAGATATTACAGCAAGTGCGTACCCAACTACAACTTCCGGTCGTTACCGATATTCATACTGCCGAAGAGGCTGCCATGGCGGCCCCATACACAGACGTACTGCAAATTCCTGCCTTCCTGTGCAGACAGACCGATCTGTTGGAGGCTGCCGGCCGGACCGGAAAGTTCATCAATATAAAAAAAGGGCAATTTGTGAGCGGCCCGGCCATGAAATTCGCCGCCGAAAAAGTAAAAAATACCGGAAACGAGAAAATACTCCTTACCGAAAGAGGCACCACCTTTGGTTACCAAGATCTGGTAGTTGACTTTAGGAATATGTATTGGATGAGAGAGTTAGGATATCCGGTTGTGATGGATGTCACCCATTCACTTCAACAACCGAACCAGACGGTCGGTGTTACAGGCGGGCTTCCTGCATTGATCGAAACCCTCGCTAGTGCCGCCATTGGTGCGGGAGCATCCGGCCTATTTATAGAGACACACCCTTCGCCCGCCACTGCTAAAAGCGATGGAGCCAATATGCTGGCACTCGATAAAATGGAAGCCCTTCTGGAAAAGTTGGTACGGATCCGCGAAGCGGTTATCTAAGATCCTCTATGTTGATGCCGGGATATTTGGCTTTGTCGAAAGCGAACAGTGCATCGGCGGCCGGCAAGTTGGTCTTCATACTGTTTACCGTATACGAATAGCGGTTACCCGCATTTTCAAGCACTCTGGTACTGTACATCGTCTTGGCCACTTTGTCAACCTGTAAAAAGACCGTGTGGAAATTCTTTGACTTGTCTACCGGGGTCAGCTGAATCTCTTGCACTACTTTAGCCCCTACTTTTTTATCGCCGTTTAATACGTAGAGAAAATCCTTGTCGTAAAAATTAGAGAACAACTTTTGCGGTGTGATCATTCCGCTCGACGCATCGAGCGTATTGATCGTAACCTCGTTGGCGGCTTTGTCCACATTCCAAACCGTGGTTCCATTACAAATAATCTCTTGCCCGCTAAAATTTAGACGATACTTGGTACCCTTCATGGTAATGGTTCCGGTCTTCGACGACAAGACCTTACCGGCCGCATTCTCCACCTTATAGGTAAAGGCTGCTTGTACCGTAGCAAAGGATTTGAACTTGGTACTCACAGCATCCAAGATCTTTTTAGCCTCCGGATCGTTGCGAGAGGCGGTCTTGGTCTGGGCAAAGAGCAAGCTGCTTTGCAAAAGGACCAAAAGAGAAGCAACAAGAGCTTTTTTCATGCGGGTTTTTTACGGTAGCAAAAGGTGGCGCAAATATAGACCAAAACCCTAATTAGACGCAGCCTGGCCTAAGGTCTTGCTAAGCAGCGCTGGGTTAACAATATACTAACAGTTACCCTAGACCCGAGGGATCCAGATGCCGCTGCAGGTCGGCCTCGGTCTTGACCAGCACATCACGAGGCTTACTGCCCTGGGCAGGGCCTACAATACCGGCAATTTCTAATTGATCCATCAAACGACCGGCCCGGTTATAGCCCAGTTTCATTCGGCGCTGCAACAAAGAAGTAGAACCGCTCTGGTGCTGCACGATCAAACGGGCCGCATCTTCAAAAAGTGAATCGCGATCGCCCATATCAAGCTCACGCCCCTCCATTTCTTTTTCGTCAACATACTCCGGCAATAAGAAAGCCTGTGGATAGCCCTGCTGCTCACTGATAAAATCAACGACCTGTTCGACCTCTGGCGTATCTACGAAAGCACACTGCAAGCGGGTCAGTTCGCCATGGTGAGAGATCAGCATATCTCCCTTTCCGATCAGTTGCTCGGCTCCTCCGGTATCTAGAATGGTGCGGGAATCAATCTTAGAAGACACCTTAAAGGCGATACGCGCCGGAAAATTGGCCTTGATAGTGCCGGTGATGATATTCACAGAGGGACGTTGCGTAGCGATGATAAGATGGATGCCTATGGCTCGAGCCAGCTGGGCCAACCGGGTAATCGGTGTCTCCACTTCCTTGCCGGCCGTCATGATCAGATCGGCAAACTCATCGATAACGAGTACGATAAAGGGTAAAAACTGGTGTCCTTTTTGCGGATTGAGTTTTCGCTTGATGAACTTTTCGTTGTACTCCTTGATATTTCGAGCACCAGCCTCTTTTAACAGGTCATATCGGTTATCCATTTCAATACAAAGCGCATTGAGCGTATGGATCACCTTCTTGGTATCGGTGATGATGGCATCCTCTTCTCCGGGCAGCTTAGCCAAAAAATGTTTTTCAATGTGACGGTAAATGCTCAACTCCACTTTCTTGGGATCGATAAGCACGAATTTGAGCTGCGAGGGATGTTTTTTAAAGAGCAGCGATACCAGTATGGCGTTCAATCCGACGGATTTTCCTTGCCCGGTAGCACCGGCCATCAGCAAGTGAGGCATTGAGGTAAGGTCAACGATATAATTTTCATTATCGATGCGCTTTCCTATCCCGATCGGCAAACTATAATTATTGTGCTGAAACTTTTCCGAAGACAGCAGGCTTCTCATACTAACCACCGTCTTTTTGATATTGGGCACCTCTATACCAATGGTTCCTTTTCCGGGAATGGGGGCAATGATCCTGATTCCGAGTGCCGCCAGACTAAGAGCAATATCGTCCTCCAGATTTTTGATGCGAGAAATTCGAACGCCAGGGGCCGGAACGATCTCATATAACGTGACCGTTGGCCCAATAGTGGCACTGATCTTTTGGATCTCGATAGCGTAATTACGCAGCGTATTGATGATCTGGTTTTTTTGATTTTCCAGGTCATTGTTATCTTGTACGATCTTATCGGACCCGTGTTGTTCCAGCAAATTAAGTGAAGGATATTTATAATTACTCAGGTCGAGCGTAGGTTCATAGGGGGGCAGGTTTTCCACAACGACCTCTTCTTCGATCGCGGCATCCAGTGGCGTGGTCTTTATCTCAAGCTCCAGATCTCCCTCGGGTACGGAAGTATCCACAGGAGGCACCTCCTCTTCCTGCTCGATCTCCTCTGTATCGTCGCCCTGAGGAGCAGTAGTAGTCTCCAAGGGTAGATCTATAGGACCGCTGATGATGGAGGCGGGCTCGATCTGGTCTGCGGATAATGACTCCTCTTGCAAAGAAACCGCCTCATCGGCAGATGGCTGAGTTGCTTGTTCCGCTGCGGGAATATCCTCGTGATACTGAATAGCACCGGCCCCCGCTGCATAAAGATCATTGATGGTTTGCCCCGTAACTGGCGGTACAAAGGAGGACGAGAGAGGCTTGACCTCTTCTTTTGTATTTTCCTCTTGTTGCAGCGTCATCATGGCCGCCACGGCTACTTCTTCGCCGGTGGCTGACGCATCGGCATCAACATCACCTTCCGGTGAGGCGGGCTCTTCTGCGACAGCATTTCTTTTTGGAATGGTAAAACGGGGATTGAACTGCCAGATAACATAGGCCGTTACGATCAAAAGTAATGCGGCGCCGGCTCCGATAACGCCCAATGCGCCCTCTAGCTCGCGCGACAACAAATTTCCTACTCCACCCCCAAAGGCAAAAGCGCTTGTTGAAAAAAGGTAGGACATCGATACGGATAAAACGGTAGTACCGATAGTAACATATTTTAGATTTCGCCAAATTGAAAACACTTTTTGCCGAAATAATAAATTAACACCTACTACAAAAAAGAAGGTACAGACCAAAAAGGAGGCGACACCAAAAGCCTTAAAGAAGAAAAAATGAGAAACCACAGCACCTAATCGTCCGAGCCAATTTAGAGCAGGCTTCTCTTCGTAAAGAAGAGCCGAAAATCCCTGTTGGGCAATAGCTTGGTCTTGCTTCCACGTAAACAGGTATGAAGCAAAGGAAATGAACAAAAAAATAGACAGGACCAAAAAAACGACTCCAACTATTTTTAGGGTTCGCTCATCGCGAGCGAGCGCGACCCAGTCCATCGGGGCGTCTTTCTCAGTGGTAAAATCTCTAAGCTCTTTGGTAGAAGGCTTGGCGGCAGATTCGGTTTTGGCAGCGGTTTTACGAAGCTTATTGGCCATCCTTACAAATATAATCAGTTTCTCTGTTTGCCGATGAGACTCCACCCCAGCAATACCCACCCTACCACAAAATGCAATCCTCCAATGGGTGTCAAGAAAACCAACCAGGGAACAGAGAATGAAAAAACTTTACCGGCCGTTATCACAAAAAGGGAGCCTGAAAAAAGAACGACGCCATCCATAAAACAAGTAGCGATCCACTTATACTGCTTATGGGTAAACCGCTCTTGGGCAGACCAGAGCACCAACAAGGCCAATCCATGCCAAAGCATGTATTGCACCGCTGTCTTGTAGGTTTCGATAACAGAGGGATCTGCGGTCAGCTTTTGTAACCCATGAGCCCCAAAAGCACCTGCCAATACCCCCAAAGCCATGATAAAGGCCCCGACAACAGCAAAAAATTTATACATGGGCTATAGATTTTATTAAGTCGATAACATCTATGGCTTCTTCATCGATTCTTACATGTGCCTGCTCGTAATAAAGCCGACGATCGGCCATTTTTTTTTGTATGACACCCTCGAGATCGCTCTCCGAAACCGATCGAAGCAACGGACGCTGCGTGCGTTCAGCCCACAATCGTTTTGCCAATACCTCAACGGTCGGATTGATCCACACCACTTTACCCGAGCGCCTCATGTACTCGATATTATTCAAAAAACAAGGAGTGCCTCCCCCGCAGGCCATCACAAATTGGGAATGATTTTCGGTGAGCAAATGCAGCAGCTCTTTTTCCAAAACACGAAAAGATTCTTCGCCTTTCAGCGTAAACAGCTGGTCGATGGTAAGCTGCTGACTCTGTTCTATCTCCCGATCCAAGTCATAAAAACGAAGTCCGGCTTGCTGGGCCAATCGGGGACCCCAGAACGATTTTCCGGCTCCCATAAAACCGATCAGGTAAATCCGCATGAGACCTATTTAAAGGCATTGAGCCCTGTAATATCCATACCGGTGATCAACAGGTGAATATCGTGCGTACCCTCGTAGGTTATGACACTTTCCAGATTCATCATGTGGCGCATAATGGAATATTCTCCCGTAATGCCCATACCGCCTAATATTTGACGGGCATCACGACAGATCTGCGTAGCGATCTCACAAGAATTTCTTTTGGCCATGCTGACTTGTTGCGGAGTAACCTTCTTCTCATTCATCAAAACACCCAATCGCCACACCATCAATTGGGCCTTGGTGATCTCCGTGAGCATCTCGGCCAATTTCTTTTGTTGTAATTGAAAGCCGGCAATGGGTTTTCCGAATTGCTCTCTTTCCTTGGCATATCGAAGTGCTGTATCATAACAATCCATGGCAGCTCCCAAGGCACCCCAGGCAATCCCATAGCGAGCCTTGGTCAAACAACTCAAGGGGCCCTTTAATCCTTTGACGCCCGGAAGGATATTACTGCGAGGTACGCGTACATTATCAAATACCAATTCGCCGGTAGCTGAAGCCCTTAAACTCCACTTGCCGTGGGTAGTAGGTGTACTGAACCCTTCCATTCCCCTTTCCACGATCAAGCCATGTACATCACCGGCTTCGTCCTTGGCCCATACAACGGCTACTTGTGCAAACGGAGAGTTACTGATCCACATTTTGGCACCATTCAAAATCACATGATCCCCATCAGCTTTAAAATTCGTAAGCATGCTACCCGGATCACTGCCGTGGTTAGGCTCGGTTAATCCAAAACAACCTAACCACTCCCCACTGGCGAGTTTAGGTAAGAATTTTCGTTTCTGCTCCTCGCTTCCGTAAGCATAAATAGGAAACATCACCAACGATCCCTGCACGGAGGCGGTGGAGCGAACTCCACTATCCCCTCTTTCCAACTCCTGCATCATAAGGCCATAGGAGATATAATCCAACCCTCCTCCACCATACTCGGTGGGGACCGTCGGCCCAAAACAACCCATCTCTCCCAGCTGGCGCACTATCTGCTCGGGAAACGCAGCCCGCTGGGCATACTCTTCGATGATGGGAGATATCTCTTTCTTTACGTAATTGCGAACTGAATCACGCACCAATTTGTGTTCCTCGCTGAGCAACTCGTCGAGCGCAAAATAATCGGGATGCTGAAAGAGGTCGGTTCGAACAGCCATGTCAAATAGATTTGAGAGACAAAGGTAGCAAAAGGGGCGCGTTCGTCAGTACGACACCGGTCAAATCCGATGCTTACCTTACAGCCTAACTTATGACTTGAGGGGCGTTACAACGAACTAGCCCAGCAACAGGGCCATCTGCTGTTGATATCGAAGCGACTCCGCAGCGGCCTTTTCGGCAAAATCAGCACCCGATGAAGCAAATATGATGCCACGACTAACATTGACCAACAGGCCTGCCTCCGGAGTTAGCGCATTACGGGATACCTCCTCGAGACTACCCCCTTGCGCCCCAACACCAGGGACCAAAAAGAAATGATCGGGATAGTCTTTTCTGATGGATGCCATAACGGAGGCCTGCGTGGCTCCCACAACGAACATCAAATTTTCGGGATTACCCCAAGAGGATACGCGTTGCATTACTTTTTCGTATAGCAATTGATCTCCGCAGGGCAATAACTCAAAATCGGCAGCACCTGCGTTGGAGGTCAAACCCAGCACGATAGCCCACTTACCCGGGTGTTGTAAAAAAGGAACTACACTGTCGGCTCCCATGTAGGGAGCTACTGTAATGGCGTCAAAGGATAGCGTTTTGAAAAAAGCAGTAGCATATTGATCTGCCGTGTTGCCGATATCGCCTCGCTTGGCATCGGCAATCAGAAAATGTTCTTGTCCGATATAGTCGGCCGTCTGCTCCAGCACAGACCAGCCGGCTGCGCCCATACACTCATAAAAGGCTGTATTGATCTTATAAGCCACGCAAAAAGGATGCGTAGCATCGATGATCGCTTTATTAAAGGCGAGTACCCCCGCTGCGTCGCGCGATATGCCGGCCGGAAGTTTTTCTATATCACTGTCGAGGCCTACGCACAGATAAGAGCGCTTTTCAAAAATCCGGTGAATGAGTTGTTGACGGTTCATACGATTGATTCAAAGCAGTCGAAAGATAAATTATTACACCAAAGAAGCGATCTGCTCGGTCTTGATATGGGCATTCCCCATAGCAATGCTACGTACCACCAGCGAGGCAAATTGTTCAAAGGCCTTCTTGGAGACCCCATCGTCACTCATCATTACCGGAACTCCCTGATCTCCACCCTCGCGAATCGATTGTACAAGGGGAATCTCTCCCAAAAAGGGAAGATCGTACTCGTCGGCCAATCTTCTTCCGCCTTGCTTTCCGAAGAGATAATACTTATTGTCGGGTAACTCAGCAGGTGTAAAATAACTCATGTTCTCGACCAATCCTATTATAGGGATCTTTAATTGCGCCTGGCCGAACATGGCAATGCCCTTTTTGGCATCGGCCAATGCCACCTCTTGCGGTGTGGTCACTATAACAGCGCCTGTAACGGGAACCGTTTGCAGTAGGGTAAGGTGAATATCGCCAGTGCCCGGCGGCATATCGATTACCAGGTAATCAAGCGACTCCCAACATACATCGGTGGCAAACTGCTTGACCGCGCTGCTGGCCATAGGGCCCCTCCACACGACTGCATTCTTTTCGTCGACCAACAAGCCGATGCTCATCAATTTAATACCAAAACGCTCCAAGGGCACTATCATCCCTTTTCCGTTTACTTCTTTCATCAAGGGACGCTCCCCACGCACGCCGAACATGATGGGAACACTGGGCCCATAGATGTCCGCATCCATCAAACCCACGCTGGCACCCCCCTGGGCAAGAGCCAAGGCCAGATTGGCCGCTACGGTAGACTTACCCACTCCGCCTTTGCCGCTCACCACTGCAATAATATTCTTAACCTGCGGCAAAACCGATAAACCGTCTGCTCGCTTCGTAGTGGTCTGTGCGGTAAAATTCACTCGTACCAGCGCTTCTTTATTTACCAGTAAGCGAATGGCATTGATGCAAGCATTTTGCATCATCTCTTTCATGGGACAGGCCGGCGTGGTCAAAACAATGGTAAAAGACACTTGCAGCCCATCGATGGAAATATCCCTGACCATGTTAAGAGTAACCAGGTCTTTCCCCAGATCGGGTTCCTGCACATTTCGCAAGGCGTCCAGTATCTGCGCTTCGGTCATTGGTAGAAATTTTAACAATTCGCTTGTAGAGTCACAAAAGTAAACATTGCAACTGGCAATTTGTTGCCGCAATTCAGTCTGGACTGTTTAATTTTGCCCGGTGATAAGACCCCTTCTTATTTTGCTTGCCGTTTCTCTGTTATTTCCCGCACTGGGAAGAGCACAGTTTGAAACTACCCGCGACTCCGTGGTTCAACTATTTGGTGTAGTAATGACGGCCGATAGTCTCATTGGCATACCGGCCGTAAGCATAGTGGTCAAAGGACAAAATCGAGGCACCATCACCAACAACCAGGGCGTCTTTTCAATCGTGGTACTGAAGGGAGACCAGGTAGAATTCTCTCACGTCAGCTATCAGGGTAAGACCGTTACTATACCACGCAATCTGGTAGGCAATCAATACAGCATCGTACAACTGCTGGTAGCCGATACCGTATATCTGCCCGCCACCGTACTAAAGCCACGCCCCACTCCGGAGCAATTCGCCAGAGATTTCGTGAATGTACAAGTGCCCGATGATCAGTACGAGATCGCACGAAAGAACACCAGTGCTACGACCCGAAGACTTTTGCTGCGCACCGTGCCGGGCGATGGCGCAGAGGCAACGCGCATGCAAATGAACAAGATCGCAAATCGTGCGGTCTACCAGGGACAAACCCCTCCCATGAATATTTTTAATCCGGCCGCTTGGGCCGATTTCATCGAATCGTGGAAAAGAGGAGATTTTAAAAAGAAAAATTAATCGCTTTTATGAAGCAGATGGCAGTGATCGGAGCCGGCACCATGGGCAATGGAATAGCCCACGTATTTGCACAGCATAATTGGAAGGTAACGCTGGTAGACGTAAATGCCTCACAACTCGAAAAGGCCGTTGCTACCATAAAAAAAAATTTGGAACGTATGCAGGCCAAGGGTTCGCTCACGGCCCAACAAGTCAGCGATACGCTGCAAAACATAACTACGCAAACTTCGCTGACCGAGGGTGTTCGACAGGCGTCACTGGTCGTAGAGGCTGCCACTGAGAACAAAGAAGTAAAATTGGCGCTGTTCAAATCACTCGATGCCGCCGCCCCTTCTGACTGCGTTTTGGCCACTAACACGTCTTCTATTCCTATTCAAACGATCGCGGCTGTTACCCAACGACCAGAAAAAGTGATCGGAATGCATTTTATGAATCCGGTGCCGGTCATGAAACTGGTCGAGATCATCACCACTACGCAAACGGACAGGTCCGTTACCGATCAAATTGTTTCGTTCAGCAAAGAATTGCAGAAAGTGCCTTGTGTAGTTAATGATTACCCCGGCTTTATAGCTAACCGCATCCTAATGCCCATGATCAACGAGGCCATTTGCAGTTTGCAAGAGGGCGTGGCCGGTGTAACCGAGATCGACACTATCATGAAATTAGGAATGGCCCACCCGATGGGTCCTTTACAATTGGCCGATCTGATTGGTCTCGATGTTTGCCTTTCTATCATGCAGGTGTTGCATGATGGGTTCAAGACAGATAAATACGCCCCTGCGAAATTACTGGAACAACTGGTGCAAGAAAAAAAACTGGGCATCAAGACCGGAGAGGGATTTTACCAATATACGCCCGGCAGTAAAGAGCTGGTAGTGAGTAGTCGGTTCCGCTCCTAATATAACCGGCATGACCATTACGGAAGCAATACGCTTTTACGAACAACAACTGTCAACCGTAACAGATCATGCAGAGGCCGGTGCCATGACCACATTGTTGCTGGAGCATGTGCTGAAAATAGATCGCACCCTCTTTCACAAATTACAACACACCAAAGTAACCGTAGAGCAGCAGCAACTACTCTCGCAACTTGCCGAGCAAGTAATGGTCGGAAGGCCGCTACAGTACGTATTGGGCGAAGCATGGTTTTGCGGATTAAAACTAGAGGTCAACCCCCATGTACTGATACCAAGACCCGAAACGGAAGAACTGGTCGAATGGATCATTTCCAACTGCCGATTTCCAGTCTCGAAACTACGGATACTCGATATGGGCACGGGCAGCGGCTGCATTGCGCTGGCCCTAAAGAGACGAATTCGTAAGGCGGAGGTTACGGCCGTAGATATCGACGCAGAGGCCCTTGCCGTAGCCCGACGAAATGCCCAACTACTAGGCATCGATATTCAATTTGTACAAGCAGACCTGTCAGCTATAGATACCTGGGAGCAAATTCCTGATATGGATATCATCGTAAGTAACCCGCCCTATATAAGCGCCGAAGAAAAAAATGACATGAGTGCCAACGTACTGGACCATGAGCCGCACCTGGCCCTTTTTGCTCCGGATAACGATCCGCTTTTCTTTTACAGAAAATTGGTTGTGCTGGCCGAGCGAAAACTCACGCACGAAGGACAACTTTTTGCAGAGCTGAACGCCACCTATGCAAGCGAGATCGCCACACTCTTTCAAAAAGCAAAATTTGAGGTAGCCCTCAAAAAAGATATGCAGGGAAAAGACAGAATGCTACGAGCGTGGCGCTAGCCCTCCTACTCTATTCGGGCCACCACCTTGGCTCTCTCTTTCTTGGCCAATAACATAATTTGGTATACTTCTCCATAGTAGGCCGTTGTATCCGCGTTGATGACCACGGTGGGCGTGTCGACAAGGCTTCGAAAACGTCGTATCTCATTGGTCAGTGCTTCTTCGAAACGATCGGAAGACAGTGCCGTAGTACCCAGATAAAACTGTTGATTACGATCGATAGACACCATGATATGCTGCTTTGCCTTCGTATCCTTGGCGCCCTTCGGCAAACCCACTCTGATCACATTGGGATTGGCCAGCGTCGCCACGATCAAAAAGAACATGAGCAGAATAAACAGAATATCATTGAGCGAGTCGGTAAACACCTCGGATTGTTCGCTATGTTTTCTTCTGAATTTCATAGGATGTTTATCGAGTAGGCTCTTGAAGAACGTCAAGAAAATCAGCAGCTGCAGACTCCATTTTATGAGCCGTCTTATCTATCTGCGTCATGAGATAACTATACAATAAGTAAGCGATCAGCCCGATGAGCAATCCGGAGATCGACGTGATCAGCTTGGTATAGATACCCCCGGCAATGGTAGCCACCTCAAACTCATTAGAAGTGGTGATACTCGAGAATAGTTGCATGAGCCCCACCAGCGTGCCCACAAAACCGAAGATAGGAGCTGCCTTGGAGATGACGGATAGAACGGCCAGGTTCTTCTCCAGCTTGTACATTTCCAGCACGCCCACATTATCCATGCTTTTTTCGATGGCATCGATGGGTTTTCCTATTCGCTGAATTCCCTTGTCCACGATACGAGCCACGGGATTATTGCTGTTTTTGGCAAAGGTTCGCGCGGCTACGACGTTACCGCTCACAATATGATCGCGGATGATGTTCATGAAATTAACATCGATACGCCCGGCCTCGCGAATGGCCAGGTAGCGCTCGGCAAATACGTATACGACGGCCAGTAGCATGACCCCCAATGGGATCATGATCCAGCCACCCGTAGAGAGTAACTCCCAAAGACTTAGATATCCATCTTGATTAGTGTCACCGGCCACCCGCTTGGCAGCCGAGGTTAGAGAATCGGTGATTTGCAAAAGATTGATCATGCGAATACTACTTTAGGCAAGGGTTGATGATATGCGTTGGTATTAAATCTATTCTTTAGCCGTAGTGCCAGCTGACTTGAACATAAGAGCTTGGATCTGCTTCATTGTTTTTTCCATCCCTTCGGCGCTTCCATCCAAAAAGATCACATTCCCTTTTCCGTACTCAGCAAAATTCTTGATAGCTTCTGTCCACATACTGAACAAAATAACATTGGTGTCAAGATTCGCCTGCTTCATTTGCTCCGCGGCTTCGGTCATACCTGCAGCGACTTCCATTCTAAATAAGGCTACTCCCTGCCCTCGCAAACGAGCCGCTTCTTTTTCAGCCTCAGCAGAAATCTTGATAGCGTTTCCGTCGGCTTCGGCCGCCTTGGTCTTGGTAATCAGCAAGGCCTGGCCTTCATTCTCCGCAGCAGCTTTGAGGTTATTAGAGGCCACCACTTTACTCATGGAATCAAGGATCAACTTATCGAAAGTGATATCATTGATCTGAAGGTCCTGCAAGTGATACCCCCACTCTTCCAGTGAATGATCGACCTCGACCTTAACATACTGAACGATCTCCCTTCTCAGCCCCAGCACTTCAGCTTGTTTTTTGGTAGCTACGAATGAGCGGATATTTCCCTCAATGGTGCGAACCAACGCTTGCATGAGGTCCTTATCGGTAATAAACTTAAAAGCTACCTTCTTTATTGTCTCCTCGTCGGCGTTTTGTACCGAGTAGAGCAACATACTTTTGAAATATACGTTCGCCTGGTCTTGCGTAACAGCCTGAAACTCCAACTCTACAGAGCGATTTTGTACGGATACTCTTTTAAAGACCTTCTCTAAAAAAGGAATCTTAAAATTGAGGCCGGGTCGTACCACGCGGCGATATTTACCAAACATGGTGATGACACCGATATAACCTTGGTTGATCGTAAATAATCCGGATAACAAAAAGGCAAGCAGGAGAAATAAATACCAGGTCTCAAACAGCCAGCGAAAGAATTCCATATATATTTTTTTTACAAGTTACAACTTAGTTCGTTGCTCGCAAATACCAAGCAGCTTTACCAAAACGGCAACCGCCATTTGCATATCCTGCACGGACACAAATTCTCGGCGAGAGTGAACCAGCTGTTGCCCCGCAAAAATATTAGCACAAGGCAATCCCATTACCGACAGTCGGCTACCGTCGGTACCTCCCCTTATGCTCTCCTGTTTTACCATCAACCCTAACCCCTCCATGGCCTCTTTGGCCAGTGCTACGACTTGGGGATGTCGATCAAGCACTGCCTTCATATTTCGATATTGCTCCTTTTTGATCCACTCGTACCGGGCTCCGGGATAACGATCGATCGCTAACTGGGTCAAGTTTCGCAGCAACGCCTCTTTTTCGTGCAACCCATCCACTGTAAAATCCCTGAGCAGAAAATGCAGTGAACAAGACTCTGCAAGCCCGTTCACACTAATAGGATGAATAAAGCCCTCCCGTCCGCTAGTAGTCTCCGGAGATAAGGTTGCAGTAGGCAATGATTGCAACAAAGTAGCCGCGATCTTGAGCGCATTGACCATTTTATTTTTTGCATATCCGGGATGCACGATAACCCCACTGATGACCACATTGATCTCATCGGCGCAAAAACTCTCGTCTTCCAGACTTCCGAGATCACCTCCGTCGAGCGTGTAGCCAAAATCGGCCCCCAGTTTTTTAAGATCGACGTGTTGCGTTCCCTTGCCAATCTCCTCATCGGGGGTAAACAAGATGCGAACCTTTCCGTGAGGAAACTCCGGATGGGTAACCAGGTAATGTGCCAAGTCCATGATAATGGCAACCCCGGCCTTATCATCGGCTCCCAGCAAAGTAGTGCCCGAGGCCGTCACAATATCATGCCCATGCTTCTCTTTGAGATAGGGATGTTCTCTCTCACTGATGATCTGTGAGGGATCGTCGGGCAAAACGATATCTTGTCCCTGGTAATTTCGGTGTACCATCGGCCGCACTCCCGCTCCACTACAGTCGGGTGCCGTGTCGACATGTGCACAAAAACAAATAACAGGAAGTGGTTTATTTACCGTTGCCTCAATGGTGGCATACACGTATCCCCACTCATCGAGTTCCACGTCGGATATTCCCATATCGCGTAACTCCTGGGCCAGTAGAGCCGCTAACTGGCGTTGCCCCTGCGTACTTGGAAAAGAATCTGCCGCAGGATCGCTTTGTGTGTCGAGCTGAACATAGCGTAAGAAACGCTGCTCAATAGTATGAGCATACTCCTTAAGCATGAAATAAATATTAGGGCAAAATAATCAATGGACTGGCGCCCTCTATAGCAACCAACTCCAGGTCGAAGATCAGATCTTTTCCGGCCAGCGGATGATTGGCATCCAGTAAGACGGCCTCCTCCTTGATCTCGATAACGGTCACTTGAAACTGCCGTCCCTGGCCATCGCTCATATGAAGTGGCATACCGATGGTCACTTCCATATCGGCCGGAAAACGGTCCTTGGGCATCTCTATGACCATCTCGGGATTATGGGGTCCGTAAGCTTCCAGAAAAGGGATCTGAATGGTCTTTTTGTCTCCCACAGCCATTCCCGTAACGCCATCGTCGAAGCCTTTGATGACGGCGCCACTGCCAACTTCGAATGCCAGAGGCTCCCGACCGGCCGAAGAATCGAAGGTCTCGCCGGAAACGAGCTTTCCGTGGTAATGCACTTTTATCTTGTCTCCACTTTTTACCGTTGCCATAGTATATTTTATTAATGCGCAAGTTAATTATAATGATAAAGTCCCGGATTTATTTTTTTTGACCGCAAACCGATTACGTATTTTAGCTTGAGTCAATTTAAAATTCTATGAGAACCTTGTCGATCGCCCTCCTCATTTGCTTGGCCGGTATGGCACGCGCACAGCAGGTAAGCTCGCTGCGAGCCGCAAAATCGGACGCATCCCATTCGACCACCATCATGCCCGGAGCAGCGCAGGTAAAGACATACCTCCCCCTACTTGAAGGAAAAAGAGTCGCCATCTTTGCCAATCAAACCTCCCTGATCGGCAAGACGCATTTGGTAGACAGTTTGCAGCAACTGGGGGTAGACATTCGGGTCATATTCGGCCCCGAGCATGGATTCAGGGGCAATGCCGATGCCGGCGAAAAAGTGAGCAACTACACCGATGAAAAGACAGGAATACCTGTCGTATCACTGTACGGGCAAAAACGCAGGCCCGATGAAAAGGACCTTAGCGAGATCGATGTGATGATATTTGACATACAGGATGTGGGTGTTCGATTCTATACCTATATCTCTTCGCTTGAAACCTATATGCTATCGGCTATGGAGTTCAACAAACCACTGATCATTCTCGACCGTCCTAACCCAAACGGTTTTTACGTGGATGGTCCTGTACTCGACCTGCAATACCGCTCTTTTATCGGTATGCAGCCCATCCCTATAGTATACGGGTTGACCATTGGGGAATATGCGAAAATGTTGTTTGGCGAAAAATGGATCCAAAAAAGCAATGAATTAAAAAAAGACGGGGTCAAACAAGAAAAAATCCAGTTAGCTACCGGCACGCTGGATGATGTTGCCATGCCCGCCTCAAATGCAGCAAGACTGACAGAAGAAGAGATCAACACGCCGATATCAACTAGTTGTGATGATGAATCTTTCAACAAAAAAATGATAGACCAAGGCGGTTTTTCGCTAATTGTGATCTGTTGTAGCAACTATACCCACCGCTCCCTCTATGAGCCACCGGTAAAACCCTCTCCCAACATCCCGGACCTTCAAACCATGTACCTCTACCCTTCTACCTGCTTTTTCGAAGGAACAGCCCTTAGCGAAGGCAGAGGGACCGATAAACCCTTTATGCTCTTTGGTCATCCATCGCTCCCTAAGCAACTTGTAAAATTTACGCCACAACCCAACGCAGGAGCAAAAAGCTCAAAACATTATGGAAAGGTTTGCTACGGATGGGATATAAGCGGAACTCCCGAGGAAGTACTGGCAAGAACCAAGGGAAAGATCCAACTTAAATGGCTATTGGAAGCCTATCGGTTGTTTCCGGAAAAGGATAGCTTTTTTCTACTTCCAAAATCGGGCGATATGAAAGGATCTTTCTTCAATAAGTTGGCCGGCAACAATGAGCTCTGGCAACAGATACGACAAGGCCTCTCCGAAGAGGAGATCAAGAAAACCTGGCAACCTGCCTTGCGAGAATACAAGGCTATTCGAAAAAAGTACCTACTCTACGAGGACTTCGAATAGAGGCCGAGCCCCCGCTTTTTGTTACTTTCGCAGCCATGATCGACTATAGTGCTGTACGTATCGTTTTTATGGGTACTCCGGATTTTGCCGTGGCCAGTCTGGATGCACTCTGCAAAGCCGGCTGCCAGGTGGTGGGTGTGGTAACGGCACCTGATAAGCCATCAGGCAGAGGACTTCACCTTCAACCCTCCGCGGTCAAAACATATGCACTGGAGAAAGAGATCCCATTACTTCAACCCGAAAAACTAAAGGACCCCTTATTTCTGGCAGCGCTGGACAACTGGCATGCCGATCTGCAAGTAGTAGTGGCCTTTCGTATGTTACCCGAAGTGGTCTGGAACCGCCCCAAGCTCGGCACAATTAACTTGCATGGATCCTTGCTGCCACAATACCGTGGTGCGGCTCCCATCAACTGGGCCATCATCGATGGTAATACCCAAACCGGGGTTACGACCTTTTTACTGCAACACGAAATCGATACCGGCCAAATCCTTTTACAAGCCTCCATACCAATAGGCCCCAATGAAACGGCCGGCGAATTGCACGATAAAATGAAAGAGATTGGCGCCTCGCTCTTGGTCAAGACCGTGCAAGGCTGGATCGAAAAGACAATCACCCCTATCCCGCAATCCGAGCTGACCGCTGCTGCCATGCAGCTACGCCATGCCCCTAAATTGAACAAAGAGACCGGAAAGATCGACTGGCATCAATCCGCCGATTCCATTCATAATCTGGTAAGAGGATTAAGTCCGACGCCTTGTGCCCATACGATGCTCAATGGAAAGTTGCTCAAGATCGTTGAAACGATACCCCTACCAACGTACCACACGCTTCCTCCCGGGCACATGAAGACCGACGGCAAAACGTATCTATACTTCGGCTGTGGCAAGGGAGCTTTGAATATCTTACAGTTGCAACTGGAGGGAAAAAAGAGAATGCCTATTGGTGAGTTCCTTAAGGGCTATCGGTTCGAAGAGGCCCAGTAATAGAGTGTGAGCGAGAAAGATTCCATTTGCTGAATACCCAGCGCCTGCGCAGCCGCCGTGCTAATGCGCAGGTCCAATTCCAAGTTCATCCGGATCTCATGCAAAGGACCGATCACTTTGGCATATACACCCCGACTTTGTGCATCGGCATACAAGTATACGAAAGAGCCCACCGGAGCCAGATTGGTCATGATGTAATACTTCTGATCGAGGAAACCACTTTGGGTTTTAAATACAGAGGACTTTACCAGTTGCTGCAGGGGTGTAGTTACGTCGAGCCATTCTTCGAACGCGCTCTTGAAATACCCCTGCCCTCGTAACAGAAAACGATACAGCACCTCGTCGCGAGTCGCAGTGGCAGGACTTGCCGCTGTGGTCCGGCCCAACGACTGTGCTTGTAAAGGGCCAAACAAAGTGACCAGTACTACTATTAACAGAAAGGTTCGCATAACAGACGAACACAAAGATGCGGAATTTCAAGAAGCCTGGCTGTCTTTGATAATTCGAAGCTCCTTGGGATAATAATTATTGATACGAGAAGCAAGGGCATTGATCCAGCCGAGTGCGAACCCTTCATACGTTGCTACCGTCCAACCCTTGGCAGCTTGCTCAGGCATAAAAGGTTTTCGTTGCAAATAAAGAATAGCCTCCGAAAGAGACAAAGAGACGGATGGAATTGAATGGTGCAGATCGTTGTTTTGCGCCAAGGCATGATCGGGCACCAGCTTATCGGGCAATAACTCACCTATGCGCACCCCCGAATATATTACATGTAGCAAGGCTACACAAGCTTCCCATTCACCACGTAGATGAGAGGGCCATGCATAAACAGTTTGGTGAAGCAATAAATAAAAGGCATCCTCGCTATTGACCCAAGGGCGAACAATGCTCATCTCGTTTTTACTGACGGAGCGGAGCTTCCTTTGCGCCCGGGGTAAAACCGGCTGACTACCATCGGTCGGTTTTTGAAAGCAACAACAATAAAAGCCTTCACCCTTTGCTTTATCGGGCCAGCAGCGATAACCCGGATCGGCAGGCGTTATATTCCACTCGGCTTGTAGGTGTAACGTTTGTGACTTAGCCTTTAATTCGTGGATCATCCATGCAGCGATAGCCTCGTTCTCTTCGACCGAGTAGGAGCAGGTAGAATAAAATAAGATACCACCGGGGCGAAGCGCTTCCCAAGCGGCCAACAAGATTCGTTGTTGCCTTGCGGCACAGTGTTGTACGGCGGCAACACTCCACTGGCCAATTGCGTCGGGGTCTTTTCTAAAAAGACCACTTCCACTGCAGGGTGCATCTACCGTGATCCAGTCAAAATAATTAGGCAGCGCTCTGAACTGCTCGGGGTCGTTGTTCGTGACCAATGCGTTCTTGGCTCCCCATTTGATCAAATTATCGCGCAATACCAAGGCCCTGGAACGGATCACCTCGTTGGCGACCAGAAAACTTTTGGGTGGCAACAACGAATACAGGTGCGTGCTTTTACCGCCGGGTGCGGCGCAGAGGTCCAGAACGCGTAGCGGCTGATCTTGTGGCATCAACTGCATAAAGGCCTGCTCCAGCAACATACTGCTAGCCTCTTGCACATAATAACAACCCGCATGAAACAATGGATCGAAGGTAAAGGAGGGACGCTGTTGCAGATAATATCCGTATCGAGACCAACCAATCGGCTGCATGGCATCGTTCAACGGAGGTAGCTTGGAAGGATTCAAGCGAATGGAGGTAGGCGCCTGCGATTCTTGGTGCGCTTGCAAAAAACCGGCGCGGTCAAATCCGGGAACCGAACACAGCTGATCAAGTAATGATGCGGGAAGCAACACTAACTATTCTTTACTTCGGTAATCAGGTCTTGTAATACTTTTTTGGCATCGCCGAATAACATCGAGGTCTTGGGTCGAAAGAACAGATCGTTCTCGATACCGGCATAGCCGGGTTTCATACTGCGCTTATTGACGATAACATGCTTAGCCAACTCCACATCCAAGATAGGCATACCATAGATAGGAGATGCCGGATCGGATTTGGCTGCCGGATTCACGACATCATTGGCCCCCAATATCAACACCACATCGGTAGTAGGGAACTCCTCGTTGGCCTGTTCCATTTCTAGCAACTTTTCGTATGATACATCAGCTTCTGCGAGCAACACATTCATATGACCGGGCATGCGACCGGCGACCGGATGAATAGCATACCCTACTTCGACCCCTTTGGCCGTAAGTAATTTTTCAAGTTCATGACAGGCATGTTGCGCCTGTGCCACGGCCAGTCCATAACCGGGCACGATCATCACTTTATTGGCATAGCTCATTACAACGGCCGCATCCGACAAAGAGATCTCTTTGTACGAGCCTTGTGATTGACCCGCGGCAGCCGTAGCCGTATTTCCTCCAAAAGCTCCGATCAGCACATTGGTAAGGGAGCGATTCATGGCCTTGCACATCAAGATCGTAAGCAACGTTCCGGCAGCTCCCACCAAAATACCTCCGGTCAACATCACCTTGTTGTCGTAGAGAAATCCGCCACAGGCAGCAGCGACTCCGGTAAATGAATTGAGTAGCGAGATCACTACCGGCATGTCGGCCCCGCCGATCGGAAAAACAAAAAATAATCCGTACAAGATCGATAAGGCAAAGATCACATAGAAAAACAGCAACGCATTGGCGGGTAACGCCACGACCAGATAAACAGCCAACCCCACGATCAAAAAAAGCAACCCGATATTGAATGCCTGTTGACCACGAAAAGAAAAATCGCGGAGCGATCCATTTAATTTTCCCCAAGCCACCATACTTCCCGCGAACGAAACAGAGCCAATGATAAGCCCCAGTAATATAATAATCACCAACCCGAGCAATGCACCTGGCCCATCTGCCAACATAAGAATCACTACGCCGGATCCATCCAGCAAATGCATCAAATGATCGAACTCCACTATACTAATTAAGGCTGCGCAGGCCCCGCCCATTCCATTAAATAAGCTTACCATCTCGGGCATAGCGGTCATCTTAACACGGCGGGCCGCCAATGTACCCACCACCGAGCCCACCGCAAGGCCGGCAAAAATCCATCCGTAATTTCCCAGGGGATCTCCTTCCTCATTATACAAAAAAATAGTTCCGAAGATCGCCAACGTCATGCCCGCAGCTGCCACGGCATTTCCTTTTCGGGCCGATGTGGGATGAGAGAGCATCTTTAGCCCGACAATAAAAGTGATCGAGGCCAGCAGATAGATGAGAGAAAGAATATTAAATTCCACGGGTAAGAAATTTTAAAACTTAGGAGGATTTTTTCTTTTTGCTGAACATCTCCAACATCCGGTCGGTGACCACGAATCCTCCCACCACATTCAGCGTACCAAGCACCACCGCTAAAAAGCCTAACGCCAATGCCAGATAATTATCGGCCTCGGCCTTTCCCATAACAATGATAGCTCCGATAATGACCACCCCGTGAATAGCATTGGCCCCACTCATAAGCGGAGTATGCAACACACTGGGCACACTGCCGATCACTTCAATACCTACAAAAATCATCAACACAACAATGTAGATGATAGCCTGATGTTCGTGGACCCAATTGAATACAGAAGACATATCTTGTTATTTTAAACGTTCGTGTACAACTTGTCCCTCGTGGGTAATGCAACACCCTTTTACTAACTCATCGTTCCAGTTCAGCGCCAGCTGACCCTCTTTACTAAGCAGTAATTGTATAAAATTGATGACGTTCTTTCCATAGAGCTTGCTAGCATCGGCAGGCATGGTGCAAAAAAGTGATGAATTACCAATGATGGTAACGCCTTTTCTTTGAATGGTCTTGTTATTCTCAGTAAAAGGGGTATTACCCCCAGTGGCAGCAGCCAGATCTACAATTACGGCTCCGGCTCGTAAAGAATCGACCATAGGCTCAGTAATAAGTATCGGTGCTTTTTTTCCGGGTATCTGAGCCGTGGTGATGATGATGTCTGCTTTAGCTGCGGCAGCTGCAATACGCTCGCTTTGCCGCTGTAGATAATCGGCAGATTGTTCGACCGCATAGCCCCCGGCCTTGCTGGCGTCAGCGGCACCCTCTACTTCAATGAATTTGGCTCCCAAGCTCATGACCTCTTCTTTTACGGCAGGACGCGTATCGAATACCTCGATTACGGCCCCCAGCCGCTTGGCAGTGGCAATGGCTTGTAAACCGGCTACCCCGGCTCCTAAGATCAACACCTTGGCAGGTGCTATACTGCCCGCTGCTGTCATGAACATCGGAAAGTAGCGGCTGTAGGTAGTAGCTGCCAGTAGCACTGCTTTATAGCCGGCAATGTTGGCCTGAGAACTAAGAATGTCCATAGCCTGTGCACGCGTGGTTCGAGGCAACATGTCGAGTGAAAAACAAGTAATGTTGTGCTTGGCTACCGCAGCGGACCATTCTTTTTGAAAAAGAGGTTGATAGGCGCCTATGATCACTTTATGCTGAAGTGCAGCTAACTGCTCCACCGCGGGCGGATGGATACACAACAACACCGAAGATCGTGCGATCACTTCCGCGGCTGACAAAACCGTGGCACCGGCATTACGATAGCCCTCATCATCGCAAAATGCCTGCAGCCCTGCTCCTTGCTCAACCATTACTTCAACTCCTTTTTTTAGGAGAGCCGCAACACCTTCGTGAGTTAGAGAGACCCTTGTCTCGGGCATGGATTCTCGCAAAACGCCAATGACCATAATGTAAAGTTGAAAATAAGTAGGAACTAAGGTAGCGATTAAAAACGGATAGAGAAATGGCGCACCTCTTTAAATTCCTCTTTAAAGAATACCAGTCCGAACTGAAACAGGTCGATGGTACAACGTACCTGAGGATGCTGCTTGATCGCTTGCCAAGCCGCCTTCATACCAGGGCTCCAGTAGATATCATCCACTATAAAAATGGAATCGGACTGTTTCTTTTTCAGCAATAGCTCGAAATAACGCAGTGTAGGCTCAAGTTGATGATAGCCATCCAAAAAAGCAAGGTCTACACGCGGAAGCCCGTCGAGTAACGGAGGTAATGCCTCGTCAAATTGATTGGTAGTAACATGAATATTATGACGCTGCCAACGATCAAAATTGGTTTGCGCCTTATTGGCAACCGCAGGATTGCCCTCGATCGTATAGATAGTAGCCCCGGGGCAAGCCAGCGAAAAAAAAGCAGTACTCATACCCAGAGAGGTACCCAACTCCACAACATATTCGGGTGCATAGTAACGAGCCAACCGGTACAACAGATGTGCAGAACGCTTTGGCTTGGCCACTCGCCTTACTAAATCAGAAACAGGGCGTGCCAATCGTCCTGGTGCCGTTAGCGAGCCGGCTCCCAACTCCACAATGGGTAACAGTGAGTGGTCAGCTAATAGCTCTTTGCGCCAGTTATGCCAGGTTTGATAGGCAGGGTATCTGTTATTGTCGGCCAGAACCTCTCGGGTAAAGCGATATACAAAAGGCGAATGAATACCATGGCCACTGACAGGATTCGCCTTCTTGTAAAATTGTAAATAATCTATGCAAGTCCTTAAAATAGAAGACATAAGTAGGATTACAATCGCTCCCAAACTTCAAACGAATAATTATAGGCATTCTTGGCATCGGCTTCTTGACGGAGCTGCTGCCTTAGCTTCCATTGTTCGGGATCGAGCGGAGAAAAAAATGTATCGGCCGCAGGCTCGGCCTCTACGCGGGTCATGTATATACGCCGGGCCAGCGGCATAAATATAGAATAGATCTCCCCGCCACCGATTATCATTGCCTCCTTAGCATGGACCGTACTAGCCTTATGCAAGGCCTCTTCGGGCGTGGCCACGACCATCACCTGATCGTTATCCGGCGACCAGTCCTTGCTGCGAGTAAGTACAATATTGCTGCGTCCCGGCAAGGGGCCGGAGAGGGAGGCGTAGGTCTTTCTCCCCATGATGATGGGCAAGCCCCACGTAATATTCTTAAAATGGCGGAGATCTGCTGGCAGGTGCCATGGAAGTGCCCCTTGCTTGCCAATGGCATGATTAGAGGCGGCTGCGACTACCAGTGAAATGATCATAGGAGTATGATTAGCTGCAAAAGTAACTATTCTTAGATCAGACGGCGACAGGCGCTTTAATGGCCGGGTGGTGCTGATAATTGAGCAACGTAAAATCTTCGAAACGGAACGAAAAAATATCGGTCACTTCGGCATTAAGCTGCAAGGTAGGCAAGGGATAGGGATCTCTGCTTAATTGCAACAGCACCTGTTCCCGATGATTGTTATAGATATGGACGTCGCCGAACGTGTGCACAAAATCGCCAACCCCCAGCCCGCAAACCTGAGCGACCATATGGGTTAGCAACGCATACGAAGCAATATTGAAGGGCACCCCCAAAAAAACATCGGCACTACGCTGATACAGCTGGCAACTAAGCTTACCATTGGCCACATAGAACTGAAACAAGGCATGACATGGCATCAAGGCCATTTGCGGCAGGTCGGCAACGTTCCAGGCACTTACGATCAATCGACGGCTGTCGGGATTACTTTTAATTTGAGCAATGAGATCCTTGATCTGGTCCACTACCTTTCCATCCTTTCCTTCCCAACTGCGCCACTGTTTTCCGTAAACAGGCCCCAACTCCCCTTGTTCATTGGCCCATTCGTCCCAAATACTAACGCCATTCTCTTTGAGGTAGGCAATATTGGTCGCTCCTTTCAAGAACCACAGCAGCTCATAGATGATACTTTTGAGATGCAGTTTTTTCGTGGTCACCAGTGGAAATCCTTCTTCGAGATTAAAGCGAAATTGATAACCAAATACACTCTGCGTTCCTGTACCGGTTCGATCGGTCTTTTGCACGCCGTTATCAAGAATATGCCGAAGCAGCTGGTGATATTGTTGCATACCGCAAATTAAGCGGAATGCCTTCTTCTGTCCAACTCTTTTTGAATAAGACCCAGCTCCCGCCCGGTCTGTCCTTTTACCGAGGTGTTTTCTTGTGCCCTTCGCATGAGATAAGGAATTACATCCTCGATAGGACCAAAGGGGAGATACTTGCTGACACTGGCACCTGCCTTGGATAGATTGAACGTAATGTTATCGCTCATTCCATAGAGTTGACTCCAGTGAATATGCGGATGATGAAGAGACTGCCCCTTGCGTTGCATTAGCTGGGTGGCCAACAGATTACTTTGCTCATTATGAGAAGCCACGATCAGAGCCGTACGTTCGATCCGATCTATACAAAAACGTAACGCTTGGTCATAATCCTGATCTACCGCCTGTTTATTGGCATGAATTGGAGACGCATAACCCTTTTCGAGGGCTCTTTTGCGCTCCTTCTCCATGTAAGCCCCTCGCACCAGTTTTACGGCCAGTATATAATTTTTAGCAGAAGAAACAGTAGCGCAATCTTGCAAGAACCGGTATCGATCGTGCCGGTAGAGTTGTACCGTATTGTACACCACAGGACAACTTTGATTGAATTGCTGCATCATTTGCATTGACAGCGCATCGATCGGCTCTTGGATCCAACTTTCTTCTGCATCGATGGCGACCCCTACCTGCTGCCGAGCTGCCCGGGTGCAAAGGTGTTCCACGCGATCGCATACTTTTTGCCACTCCCCCCGTAGGGTTGGGTCTAGCCCGGCAAGCATGGCTTCGTAACGATCCAGCAGGCTGCCCGACTGTCCGACCATCGATTGATGGAGTTGCTCCAACAAACCAAAACGGGCAAAGCCAGTCACCTTGATGCTCATAAAAGGAATCGACGAAAGGGCAGCATGATCGATGACCCTGCCAAATTCCTGAACCGCCTTATCAAAATTTTCCTCTCCCTCCTTTCCCTCTACACCATAGTCCAAGATCACCTGCACCCCATATTGCTTTAGCGTTGCGGCCACTCTTTGGGTACTCTCCAGGGTTTCTCCCCCAACAAATTGAGCGAACAATGTTTTTCGTAAAAGACCCTTGATGGGAAGTCCCACTCGTATGGCCCAAGGTGTTAATCGTGTACCTAGCGAGACCAGCCAGGGATAGGACATAACGGAAAAAAGAAACCGAGCCTTACGAAGAGCGCTATCAGACTTATACTCGAACGCATACTCGGTATTATCGAAAGAAATAACGGGATCGGTTAACGCCATGGCAAGCAATTTGTGTCCACTGAGGAAAGAGCCCTCTGTTTGACTGCGCAAAAATAATTGATGCAAGCCGTATTAGTGGTCAAAAAATCAGATCGCCTGGTGATTGAAAGGCTGTAGAACCATCTCGCTTACTACTCCGCTGGCGGGCTGTTGACAAAGAAACCATATGGCGCGCGCAGCCTCTTCGGCCTGAATCATCTTATCGCGTTGAACGCGCAGATCGATGGTATCCCAAAAGGCAGAGTCTACCCCACCCAAATAAATATTGGTGAATCGTATCTCGGTGCGCTTGACCTCTTCACGGATGCTTTGCATCATGCCTACCAAACCATATTTAGAGGCACAATAGGCAGCGGCACCCGCCATAGGCACCTTTCCCAGTACGCCTGGAATGTTGATAACAAGACCTTTTTTAACCTCTTTCATAGCCGGTAAAAAAGATTTGATGAGCAAGAAGGGAGCGATCAAGTTCGAACGCAGACTTTGCAGCAGGTCCGATTCCGTCAATTGATCGATCGGACGGATTATACCCACCCCAGAAGCGTTGATAAGAATATCGATACTCTCGAAGACGGAAAAGTATTGCTGGTGGAGTGCCTGCACCTGAGATTCGTCGGATAAGTCGGCACAACAGCACTGTGTAGGGGGTAGGTGTAATTCGGCTGCCAGGGCATTGAGCTTGGCGGCATTGCGGCCGGTCACAAACAGACGGGCACCACCTGCGACCAGCAGACGCGCCGTTTGTGCGCCGATACCACCGGTGGCTCCGGTCAATAAGATCTGTTTGCCCTTGATGGTTTCCATAGTGTCGTTTTCAAAAGAACAATTACCACGATCAATTGTTTAGACATCCTTTGTATGTCTGACATCACCCTCGTTTTTCCCCATCAGCTTTT
This sequence comes from Chitinophagaceae bacterium, assembly GCA_947456825.1. GTDB lineage: Bacteria > Bacteroidota > Bacteroidia > Chitinophagales > Chitinophagaceae > JJ008. Next base: position 28,319 of record CANGTM010000003.1, on the reverse strand, counting down.
TGAAGCAAGCCCTGCCTTGCAAAAGGACCGGGCTGTATGGCTGGTCGAGGAGTCGTTGTTCTTTACACAGTATCCCTTTCACCAACAAAAGATCGTACTGCACCGGGCGTCTATGAAGGCCTATGCACACGCACTAGAACAGCAAGGATACACAGTACACTATGTAGAGGCCCTTCAAAAAATAGCTGCAATTAGCGAGCTGATACGATCGCTGGCTGCCAAAAAGATCAAGACCATTCACTATGCAGACACTGTCGATCACTGGCTCGAAAAACGACTGCGTCAATCAGCCACTTCAACCGGAATAACACTTACCACCTACCCCTCTCCTGCGTTTCTTAACAAAATGCAGGATGTGAAGGATTACTTCGATAAGCGTAAGACCTATTTTCAGACCGATTTTTACATACAGCAACGTAAACAGCGAAAATGGCTGCTGAAAAACGATAAGGAGCCCGTTGGAGACAAATGGACATTCGACACCGATAACAGAAAGCCCTATCCCAAGGGTAAAAAAGCACCGGAAGCTTATCCAACAACAACTACCCAATTTATAAAAGAGGCCGTGCTGTATGCGCGCGAAAATTTCGCCTCTCACCCGGGTACTACCGATCAATTCTGCTACCCGGTTACCCGAAAAGAAGCGCTCCAACAACTCGATCTTTTTTTAAAACAACGCTTCGAAGAGTTTGGCGCATACGAAGACGCCATGCAAGAAAAAGAAGTGTGGTTGCATCACTCCGTACTCTCCCCTTCACTTAACATTGGACTGCTGACACCCCAAGAGATACTAGACAAAGCCACACGCTACGCCCAGCAACATGACGTTGCCATGGCCTCTCTCGAAGGTTTTGGAAGACAGATTATGGGATGGAGAGAATTCATTCGCATCGTCTACGAGCGAGAGGGCGTTCGGCAACGTACCCGCAATTACTGGAAGTTTACCCGAAAGATCCCCTCCTCTTTTTGGACGGGCAATACGGGTATCAGACCCATCGATCTATTGATCGAAAGGCTGCAACGCTACGCCTACACGCATCACATAGAGAGGCTGATGGTACTGGGTAATTTTATGCTGCTCTGTGAATTTGATCCCGACCAGGTCTATGAGTGGTTCATGGTCTTTTTCATTGACAGCTACGATTGGGTGATGGTTCCAAATGTGTATGGCATGACCCAATTTGCCGATGGCGGTATCATGACCACCAAACCCTATATCAGCGGCAGCAATTACTTGCTTAAAATGGGTGATTGGGATAAAAAAAGCACCCTCACTCTTCCTAATAAAGAGACGGTCAGCTGGACAGCAGTATGGGACGGACTCTTCTGGCGTTTTATGCATACGCACCGCGATTTCTTTTCGAAAAATCCCCGTCTCGGTATGCTGCTAAAGACCTGGGATAAAATGGATCCCGATAAAAAAGCCACCCACCTGCGGTTGGCCGGTCAATTCTTACAGCAACTAGACGCAACTAAATAGCAAGCCGATTGTTATTTATCTCAGTATGACATTTCCTACCGACATAGCCTCTATCTTGGACAGAATCGACCGCATCCATCCTGTGGCCTATGGCCAGACCCGTAATTATGTGGATGGTGACGTAACCTATCTATCGCCTTATCTCTCTCGGGGTGTCATCTCAACGCGCCAGGTGGCCGCTTCGGTACTTGCCAAGGGCTACTCACCCGAGCAAATTCAACGGTTCTTGCAAGAGCTGGCTTGGCGTGAATACTTTCAGCGTGTATGGCAAAACCTCGGTGATGACATGTTCGACGATATTCGTGTCAATAGAACTTCCTTGAACTCTTCCTCCCTCCCTGCTGCCATTGCCAATGCCTGTACTGGCATAGAGGCCATTGACAAGGGAATAGAAAACTTGTACAGCTCGGGCTACATGCATAATCACCTTCGCATGTACACGGCCAGCCTTGCCTGCAACATTGCCCGTTCATATTGGAAACTCCCTTCTCAATGGATGTACTATCATCTGCTCGACGGCGATCTGGCCAGTAACACCTGTAGCTGGCAGTGGGTAGCCGGCAGTTTCTCTTCCAAAAAATATTACTGCAATCAAGAGAACATCAACAAATATTGTCACACCGACCAGCGCAATACATTGCTGGACCACGATTATAGCGCGATCCCCCACCTGGAGTGCCCCGAGATCTTACAAGCCACCGAACGGCCTGCACTGACCACAGCATTACCCGATACGGCAGCACCCTCCATCGATCCTTCCCTACCACTCTTTATTTATCATCCCTATCACCTGGACCCCAATTGGAGATCTGCGGAAGCGGCCAACCGAATACTACTATTGGAACCTTCTCATTTTAAGGAGCACCCCGTAAGTAATAAAGTGATCGACTTTATCATTGCACTGGCCGGCAATATCGAAGGCCTGCAAGTATTTTGTGGGGAGTTCAGCGATATTCCCGCTGCTTATCAGGTACCTGGAGTCTACACCCGTGAGCACCCTGCCTATCAGCATATACCGGGTATCAAAGATGCACGCGACTGGATGTTCCCGGAGGTCACCCGCTTTTACCCCTCGTTCTTTGGGTTTTGGAAAAAAGCGACACCTCACCTGAAGAAACTAGCAGTCACCTCTTCGCAGACCGTAACAGTATAGTAAGCTCCGATCGATCGGCTACTACTATCTTTGCGAAAACAATCAAATGGACCCCAAAAGAGCGATCGACAGTCTGACCCTAATGACCGAGTTGGTATTGCCCAATGACACCAACCTCTTTGGTAATTTGATGGGCGGAAGACTAATGTATTGGATGGATATTGCCGCAGCCCTGGCCGCTCAAAAACATTGCAATGTTCCCTGCGTAACAGCCTCGGTCGATAATATCTCTTTCGAAAACCCCATAAAACTCGGCAACACGGTTCATATTGAAGCTAAGATCACCCGCGCTTTCAATAGTTCGATGGAAATACATTTGAGCGTGTGGGGCGAAGACTTGATCCAACAGTACCGCTACAAGAGCAACGAGGCCTATTATACTTTTGTAGCCCTTGACCCCAATAGAAAACCAAGGCCTGTTCCACCCGTAATAGCTGAGACCGAAGAAGAGAAGAAACTTTTCGAGGGCGCCCTTCGACGCAGACAATTGCGATTGATACTCGGAGGTAAAATGAAACCCGATGATGCGGCAGAGTTAAAAGCCCTTTTCCTGAAAGACTAGTTACCGTCCGCCACTGCCAGCCGATGATGCCGGCCTTGCAGCATATACTGCTTGCTTTGCTCAATGGCATCCATGATCTGATCCATGATCTGCTCGGCCGAAGCGTCATAATCGATAGACAAAGGTGCCTTGAACTGTACACTCAATCTTGTTCCCTTTTTCTTAAAGCGCAATCCCTTTTTATTGAAGGCGCGCCAGAATCCACCGATCACTACCGGTATAACGATGGGCCGTACCTCTTTAATGATAAGGGCCGTTCCTTTTCTTCCGGGGGCAAACGGCTTGGTGGTTCCTTGCGGAAAGGTAATGACCCAGTTTCTATCGAGTGCCCGGGTGATCTTGCGCGTATCGGACGGATCCAATCCCCTGCGAACGTCTTTACCCTCGGCTCTCCAGGTTCTCTTTACCGTAACACCTCCTGCCAGTAAAAATAACCGGGACAGCAAATTGTTTTTCATGGTCTCTACCGCTGCCACGTAATTGACACGAGTAAAGGGATTCAATAAATAATACGGCAAGCCCAACCGGTTTCGTTTACCCCATTTGACCGCACAGAAAATATGAAAGAAGGTGATGACATCGGCAAAATACGTTTGGTGATTGCTCACAAAGAGTACTTTTTGCTTTGGCAGATTTTTGAGGTGCTCGGTACCGCTGATCGTTAGGCGATTGACCCAGGCAAGACCAGGATAACTGGCCAGCCCCACCACCAAAAAAACTAGTTTTCGGACGGGATTGAATGTGAGGAGCCTGTCTAAAATGGATGCCATGCTGTAACTACTGGTCAACAAATATAACGAGCCCCGCCCTATTGACTAAAACAAAAGGCTGCCTCTTGCGAGACAGCCTTTGATCTACTTGAACAAGAGAGTTTACTCGGGAGCTTTTTCTTCTCCGCCCTCTTGCATTTTTTTCTTGAGATCGGCCAGTACACCAAGGTCTCCTAATGTGGCTTTCTCTACTTTACCTTGAATGTTCTTGACCGCTTTCTTGGTCTTCTCGGCATCGGCACGCACCTCTTTCTTCGCTAGTTCTGCCTCGTCCTCCTTTCCTTGCTCCCAAATGCGGGTATGAGACAGCACGATGCGCTTTTCGTTGCGATCGAATTCAATGACCATGAAAGATGCCGTTTCGTCGGCAGCGATGCTCTTGCCATCCTGCTTGGCCAGATGACGGTTGGGGGCAAACCCTTCCAGTCCGTAAGGAAGCTGTATGGTAGCACCTTTATCGTCGCGGCGAATCACCAATCCCTCGTGCAGGGTGCCAATGGCGAACGTTTCCTGCAGTTGGTTCCATGGATCTTCTTCGAGTTGCTTATGTCCGAGTTGCAGTTTGCGATTATCCTTGTCAATACCCAAGATCATCACATCGATGTGTTGACCGACCTTGGTGTATTCGGTAGGATGATTGAAACGCTTGAGCCAGCTTAGGTCGCTGATGTGAATCATACCACCTATACCGGGAGCCAATTCTACGAACACACCATAATTGGTGATGTTCTTAACCAGTCCGTCATGGCGACTTCCTTCTGGGAATTTTGTCTCGATATCGTTCCAGGGATCGGCCGTGAGCTGCTTAATGGACAAGCTCATCTTGCGACTGTCTTTATCGAGAGTTACGATCTTGGCTTCGTGCTCGTCGCCAAGCTTAAAGAATTCTTTGGCATTGATTGGGGTATTGGCCCATGTAATCTCCGACACGTGCACCAATCCTTCCACACCGGGCTGAATTTCGAGGAAGGCACCATAGTCTTCGATGTTCACTACGCGACCTTTTACCACATTCCCCTCGGCGATGGCTCCACCCAACACATCCCAAGGATGCGGGGTCAGCTGCTTCAGACCTAGGCTGATGCGGCGCTTCTCATCATCGAAATCGAGCACCACCACATTGATCTTTTGATCAAGCTTGAGCACTTCGGAGGGATGAGAGATACGTCCCCATGAAATATCGGTGATGTACAGCAATCCGTCGAGACCACCCAGGTCCATAAAGGCCCCGAAATCGGTAATATTCTTGACGGTTCCTTCGAGTACCTGTCCTTTCTCCAGCTTGCTCATTATCTGCGCGCGCTGGGCCTCTATATCACTTTCAATAAGCGCCTTGTGAGAGACAACGGCGTTCTTGATGGCTTCATTGATCTTAACGACCTTGAACTCCATGGTCTTACCCACGAACTGGTCGTAATCGGTAACGGGCTTCACATCGATCTGTGATCCGGGCAAGAAAGTTTCCATGCCGAACACATCCACGATCAATCCTCCTTTGGTCTTAGAAGTGACCGTTCCTGTGATGACCTCTCCGGTCTTATGTACCTCTACGATACGCTCCCAGGCACGAGTGATTCTAGCCTGACGACGGCTGAGATTCAGATGTCCGTCCCTATCTTCTTTTTCAACGATCATGACCTCTACCTCATCGCCAACGGCCAATGCAGGGAGATCACGAAATTCATTGAGGGAAATAAGTCCATCACTTTTGAATCCGATGTTCAGGACCACATCGGTCTTGGTAAGACCAACGACGATTCCTTTGATCAGTTCTCCATCGCTCAACTGAATGAAGGTGTTCTCGTAAACTTTGTGATACTTTTCCTTCTCCGCTTCGGAGTAAGTGGTCACGTTGCGCTTATCGACACTCCAGTCAAAATCATCATGCGCACTGGAGACACTCGACACAGGTGCTGTTGTTGTCGCTGCAGCGGCGTCCGACATATCGGTAGCCTGCTCCTGTGCATCAGCGTTTAGTTGTTTGGGAATTTTGTTTTCAAACATGATATCAATCCCGAGGGTTTTATTTCGGGGTTGCAAAGATACGGCTATTATCGCTATTTTCACGAAAAATCGACCCTTGCTATACGCCTCGATAAAGCTTCTTGGAAGACTGGCAATCAATATTTTATGTAGAAGGATCCGGGTGAGTAACCCGGAGATGCTCCGGCGTGGCGGACCGATGCTTTTGGCCGTCAATCACCCTAACTCCTTTTTGGACTCAATTTTATTGGACCTTCTCTTTGAAGCCCCGGTCTGGGCGCTGGCCAGAGGGGATGCGTTTCGAAATAAGACGCATGCCCGCATGTTGCATAAACTGAACATACTTCCTGTTTATCGCAGCAGCGAAGGAGTCTCCAATCTTAGCATCAACTATCAAACCTTTGATGCATGCGTAAACTTATTTCGCCAAGATCAAATTGTGACCATCTATAGCGAGGCTCGTTGTGTGAACGAGTGGCATCTGCGTCCGCTAAGAAAAGGTACCGCCCGCTTAGCCATACAAACCTGGGAAGCGGGGATTCCGCTTACCGTTCTGCCAGTAGGCCTTAACTATAGCTCATTTCGCAGCCTTGGAAAAAACGTGGACATCAATATCGGTGAGCCGATCTATGCGCACGACATTCCCATGGAGAGCAGTGACGGACAACGACTCAATAGCTTTAACCAAGTACTGTTGCAACGACTACAACCCTTGGTCTACGAAATTGAAAAGAACGATAACGAAACACTCCAACAAAAGCTGGGTGTCAGGGTATCGATTTTTGAAAAGATCATTTGGTTTTTACCGGCCCTGATAGGACAGCTTTTGCATTGGCCACTATACAAACCGATCCAAGTGGTCGCATTGCGCTATTTTGATAAGACAGGACACTACGATTCGGTGGTCAGCAGCTTGTTGCTATTGCTGTATCCGATCTATTTATTGTCGATGAGTGGATTATTGTGGTGGTATACGAATTCTGTGCCACTTGCAGCCGCCCTTTTGATACTGGCACCGTTCTGTGCCTGGTGCCGAATACGTATCAAGCCACAGTTTGACCGTCCGGCTTCCGTGAAGCCTGCGCAGCAGCAATAGCACGAGCCGCCAGCATACCACTACTCCAGGCATGCTGAAAATTAAACCCGCCCGTAATGCCGTCTACGTTCATGATCTCACCTGCGAAGTACAACTGAGGAACTTTCTTGCTCATCATGGTGGCCGGGTCGATCTCAGCAACCACTACCCCGCCTGCTGTTACAAATTCTTCTTTGAACGTGGTCTTTCCCTCTATATGCATAGACATATCGGTCAACAGGCGTATCAGCAGATTTTCCTCTCTGCGAGAGAGATCGGCCCATTTTCGATCGGCTGCGATGCCGGCTTGCGATAAAAAGAAATCCCACAGCCGCTGAGGGATTGGCTGCAATTTTCCATTGCTGATCTTTTGAGTGGGATGCTGCCGACGTTGATCGGCAAAAAAATCCGAGAGCGATGTGGCCGTAAGATCGGACCTGCCCAGCCAGTTGATCTGTATAGTAAAGCTATAGTTTCGCTGGGCCAACTCTCGAGCACCATAGGCGCTCAGCTTCAACACGGCCGGACCACTCAAACCCCAGTGGGTAATTAGTACTGGACCGGTCTGTATCAATTTGGTGCCACTGATCTTTACACTTACCTCGGGCACCGAAACACCCTGCAACGAGACTATGGGATGCGTAGGCGCATTGAACGTAAATAGAGAAGGTACCGGCTCTTCGATGGTATGCCCCAGCTGTCTGATCCAATCGAATTGAGCAGACTGTGAGTAGCCACCGCAGGCAATACAGCAGAAATCGGCACTTATCGATTCTCCTTGCTGGGTGTGCACAATAAACGGAGTTGATGGAGAAAGCGCATTGGTTTCGATGCGCTGCACGCCGGTCTTCAATCTGATCTGCACTCCGTAGACGGCCGCTTCTTGCAACAAGACATCGATGATGGTCTGAGAGCTATCCGTTACGGGAAACATTCTACCATCGGCCTCTGTCTTAACATTGACCTTTCGAGCAGCGAACCAATCGATAGTATCTGTCGTAAAAAAAGAATGCTGATACCGTTTTACAAATTGAGCGCCTCGTGGATAGTACCCCGGTAGTGACTGCCTATCAAAGCAGGCGTGCGTTACATTGCAGCGACCACCGCCGCTTATCTTGACCTTAGCCAATAATTTGTTGGACTTCTCTACTAAGATCACCTGTAACGTGGGAGCCAGCCGCGCCGCATTGACCGCACAAAATAACCCTGCAGCCCCACCCCCGATCACGACCAATGTTTGTGCTACCGGTTGATCCATGCCGACACTGTTGCTGTTATAAATTAGGCGGTAAATAAATTTGTATTGGCCTTTTCAGCCGCCTCGATCGCCCTATAATCCGATAAGACATCTGCCCTATCTTTTTGGACGCACACATCGTGCTCGAAATGCACGGAGGGCTTTCCATCCTTGGTACGGACTGTCCAACCATCCGAAGCAGTATACACTTCTTTTTTGCCCAAATTGATCATGGGCTCAATGGCTAGCACCAAGCCCTCTTTTAACTTTGGACCTGTTCCTCTTTTTCCATAATTAGGAACTTGAGGATCCTCGTGCAAGTCTCTTCCCAATCCATGACCCACCAATTCTCTGACCACGCCATAGCCATACTTTTTTTCGGTATGTGACTGAATGGCGAACGAGATATCGCCTACCCGGTTTCCGGCCACGGCCTTTTCTATTCCCAGATATAATGACTCTTTCGTAACCTTGATCAACTGCATCACCTCAGCGCCTGGGTCGCCGATGGCGAAACAATAGGCATGATCGCCATGCCACCCCTGATAATACACCCCGACATCGACCGAAATAATATCCCCCTCCTTTAGCTCCTGCTTGGTCGGAAAACCATGCACGACCACATCATTTACCGATAGGCAAGAATTATAAGGATAGCCATGATAATTCAAAAAAGAAGGGATGGCCCCATTATCCCGAATAAAAGTGCCGATCATCTGATCGAGCCATAAAGTGGTGATACCGGGACGAAGCACGCCGGCCACCTCCGTTAGGGTACGACTTACCAGCAGCGCCGACTGACGCATACACTCGATCTCTGAAGACGACTTAATGATCATGGGAGCAAATATCCTTTAAAAAAATAAAACCCGGCCGTTTGACCGACCGGGCTTAGCTATTCACAAAACAATATTTTACATGTCTACTGGTGCTGCCGTTTGACGCCCTTGTATACGACCACTCTTCATGAGTCCGTCGTACTGACGCATCAATAATTGCGTTTCGATCTGTTGCAAGGTATCGAGTATTACGCCTACCATGATCAACAGCGAAGTACCTCCAAAAAAAGTAGAGAACTGCTGTGTTACTCCCAAACGCTCGGCGATACCGGGCAGAATACCTACCAGCGCCAATAAGATGGCTCCCGGAAAAGTGATCCGATCCATAATGGCCCCAATATAATCGGCAGTGGGTTGTCCGGGTTTTACGCCGGGAACGAAGCCGTTGTTCTGCTTGAGATTATCGGCGATCTGCTTGGGATTGAAGATAAGAGCCGTATACAAAAAGGTAAACCCGATTACGACCACCGAGTAAATGACCATGTACCAGATATTGCTCTGGTCGGTGATGGCTTGCAAAAACGCATTGTTTTGCGTATTGTAATTGGCGAAAATAGTTGGAATAAAGATGATGGCCTGCGCAAAGATGATGGGCATTACACCGGCACTGTTGACCTTGAGAGGAAGAAACTGGCGGGCACCTCCAAATTGGCGACTACCCACGATCTGCTTCGCATAATTGACTGGCACTTTACGAACACCCTGCACCAGCAAGATACAACCCATGATGATAGCGATCAGAATGGCCATCTCTACGATAAAGACCAGTATCTGACCATTACGCACCGACTTGGCACTCAACTCTTGTAAGAAGGACTGAGGCAAACGAGCCAAGATACCGATCATGATGATGAGCGATGTTCCATTACCAAGCCCTTTATCTGTGATCTTCTCTCCCATCCACATTACGAACAACGTGCCGGCGGTCAGTACAACCACGGTCGTCAACCAGAAATAGGGAGCAAAGCCGGCTATGATGCCACCGCCCTGCTGGGTCAGTCCTTGCAAATAAGTAACATAAGCAGAAGCCTGCAATAAGGTAACAACAACGGTGAGATAGCGCGTGTATTGATTGATCTTCTTTCTTCCGCTCTCCCCTTCTTTTTGCATCTTCTGAAAGCGGGGTACCAAAACGGTCAACAGCTGTACGAAGATAGAGGCAGAGATATAGGGCATGATACCCAGCGCAAAAATAGAGGCCTGGTTAAAGGCACCTCCAGAGAAGGCATCGATAAGACCCAAAATACCGGTACTGTTCTCGGCAGTGGCCGACAACTTGATAGGATCGATACCGGGCAGAGCAATGTGGGCCCCGATCCGATAGATCGTGATCATCAGCAACGTAAACAGGATCTTACTGCGCAACTCCTCGATGCTCCAGATATTCTTAAGTGTTTGAAAAAAATTCTTCACGGGGCTATGGGTGTTTTAGTCCGCTAATTTATTTTACGATTTCGACCGTTCCACCGGCAGCTTCTACTGCGGCCTTGGCCTTTTCGCTGACAGCATTGATACGGAAACTGTATTTTCCTTTAAGCTCTCCGTTACCAAGGAGCTTGACCAGATCGGTCTGGGCAATAAGTCCGTTGATGTAAAGATTCTCGAGCGAAAACTCGGTGATGTTGTACTTGGCAGCCAATTGCTCGATCTGTCCAAGATTTAATACTTTGTACGAAACGCGATGAGGATTCTTGAATCCGCGCTTGGGAACCCGGCGCTGAATTGGCATCTGGCCTCCTTCGTGGGCCATCTTGCTTTTGAAACCGGTGCGGCTTTGCGCTCCCTTGGTTCCTTTTGTAGAAGTACCCCCGTGTCCGGAGCCATCTCCGCGGCCGATACGTTTTGTCTTGTGAGTAGCTCCTTTGGCGGGCTTTAACTGATGAAGTTTCATGGCTTTTATTGTTTACTTATCGCCCCGAAAGCATTTTACACGGGGCTCGCTTAAAAAATAGAATGGCTCCTTGCGGAACCAATCCGTTTACTTGGTTTCTTCTACTTTAACCAGATGTGTTACTTTACGTACCATACCCAGTACTTGAGGCGTGGCCTCCAATTCGCGAGAAGAATTGGTTTTATTCAGACCCAGTGCCTGCAGCGTCAACTTTTGGCGCTCCGGACGATCGATGGGACTTTTGACCAATGTTATCTTAATCTTCTTCATGTTGCTGATTTTATCCGTTAAATACTTTCTTCAGGCCAATGGTACGTGTCTTGGCAACGTGGATCGGCTCGCGAAGTAGCGCCAGTGCCTTAAATGTGGCTTTTACCACATTGTGAGGATTGGCAGAACCCAGCGACTTGGCCAGTACGTCGGTTACACCAGCGCTCTCGAGCACGGCGCGCATAGAACCTCCGGCAATTACACCGGTACCATGAGCCGCAGGCTTGATTAGAACTTTGGCAGCACCCTCTTTGGCCCACTGATCATGAGGAACAGTTCCTTTCATGACAGGCACCTTTATCAGGTTCTTTTTAGCATCTTCGATACCCTTGGTGATGGCTTCTTGCACCTCCTTGGCTTTACCCAGACCATGGCCAACCACGCCATTTCCGTTACCTACTACCACTAGGGCAGAGAAACTGAATGCGCGTCCACCCTTAGTGGTCTTCACCACGCGGTTAATGGCCACCACCTTGTCTTTCAGCTCCAGATCACCGGCCTTCACTCTGTTTACATTGAGTTTTGACATGTATGTTTTTTTTGTCGTTGTTTGATTGGGTTCAATTAGAACTGTAATCCTCCCTCACGAGCTCCGTCGGCCACAGACTTTACACGTCCGTGATAGAGATACCCTCCGCGATCGAACGTAACATCAGTGATATTGAGTTCACCGGCCTTACGGGCAATGGCAGCACCTACCAATTTACTCTTTTCGATCTTGGATCCCTTTTGAGCGGCAATGTCCTTGTCGCGAGAGGAAGCCGAGGCGAGTGTCTGACCACTTACATCGTCGATCAGCTGCGCGTAGATGTCAGCGTTGCTGCGAAAGATAGAGAGACGGGGCTTGGCCGCCGTGCCAGAGATCTTGCGACGAATACGATAACGTATGTTCTGTCTGCGCTGAGTTTTGAATTGTGGTGTCATCGATATAAAAATTTAATACTGCTGTTTACTCAATTATTTACCTGCTGCTTTTCCGGCCTTCTTACGAACCACTTCACCTACATAGCGTACCCCTTTACCCTTGTATGGCTCGGGCTTACGCAAGCTGCGCAGTTTAGCGGCTACCTGACCGATCAATTGCTTGTCGATACCCTCGAGGGTGATGATGGGGTTCTGCCCTTTCTCTTGGGCGGTGGCCACCTTTATCTCTTTGGGAACTTCGAAAATGATATTGTGCGAATAGCCAAGCGTAAGATCCAGTACGTTTCCGGCATTGGAGGCCTTGAAACCCACCCCGATCAATTCGAGCTTTCTTTCGTATCCCTGTGTAACGCCTTTCACCAAGTTGGCTACAATTGCACGATAAAGTCCGTGCAAGGCACGATGGCGGATCTGGTCGGTGGGACGCACGAAGTTTACCTCTCCGTCCTTTACCTCGACCGTGATATCGCGATCGATGGACTGCTTGAGCTCACCCTTGGGACCCTTAACCGCGATCACATTGTCTTTACCCACCGTGATGGTTACACCCGAGGGAACTGCTACCGCTTTTTTACCTATACGAGACATAGTAAATTATTTTTTTAATAGATGTGACAGAGTACCTCTCCTCCTACATTTTGTGCCTTGGCATCCTTGTCGGTCATCACACCTTTCGAGGTAGAAAGGATCGCGACACCCAAACCGGATTTTACTCTACGAAAATCAGCGGGCTTCGCATACTGACGAAGACCGGGACGACTGATGCGTTCCATGCGCTGAATGGCAGGTTGCTTGGTGTTGGGATCGTACTTTAAAGCGATCTTGATGACACCTTGCTTCGCATCATCCTCAAATTTGTACTTAAGGATGTACCCTTGATTGTAGAGGATCTCCGTCATACGCTTTTTGAGATTGGATGCAGGAATATCCACCACACGGTGACCTGCCATCTGGGCGTTACGGATTCTTGTTAGAAAGTCTGCTATAGGATCTGTTACCATAATTCGTTTTTTAAAGGATTACCAGCTTGCTTTTTTGAGCCCGGGGATCTTTCCATTCAGTGCCATGTCGCGCAGCGCCACACGAGAAATGCCGAAGAAGCGAACATATCCCTTGGGACGACCGCTGAGTTGGCAACGGTTTTTCAGACGCACCTTAGAGCCATTGCGGGGCATTTCGTCGAGTGCTTTCCAGTCGCCGGCCTTTTTCAGCGCCTCGCGCTTGGCAGCGTAATGGTCTACCATCTGCTCGCGTTTGCGCTGTCTGGCTTTTACGGATGTTTTTGCCATGTTTTTGTACTATTTAATTAGTTGTTGTTTTTGCATTTTTAAAAGGCATTCCCATCTCTTTAAGCAACTCGTAGGCTTCCTGATCGGTGTTGGCCGTGGTCACAAAAGTGATATCCATTCCGGTGATCTTGCTTACCTTATCGATATCGATCTCGGGAAAGATGATCTGCTCCGTTACGCCCAGGGTGTAATTGCCACGTCCGTCAAACGACTTGTCATTGACACCCTTGAAGTCACGCACACGGGGTAATGCCACGGCGATCAAACGGTCAAGGAACTCGTACATTCTGTTTCCACGCAGTGTTACTTTGGCACCGATGGGCATGTTCTTACGCAGCTTGAAATTCGAGATATCCTTCTTCGACATCGTAGGCACGGCTTTTTGGCCGGCGATAGTTGTAAGCTCGTCGATGGCGATATCGATCATCTTCTTGTCGGATACCGCACCATTTACACCGCGGTTGATACAGATCTTCTCAAGACGGGGGGCCTGCATAACGGTCTCATAGTTGAACTTCTTGACCAAGGCAGGTACCACTTCCTGCTTGTACTTGGAAGCCAATCTGGGGGTATAGGTTGTAGTACTCATATCTTTTCTCCTGATTTTTTAGAAATTCTGAGCGTCTTGCCATTCTCCCTTTCGCGCTTTACACGCGTAGGAGCCTTGGCCTTGGCATCCCATAACATCACATTACTGATGCTGATAGGAGCTTCTTTCTTGACAATACCGCCCTTGGTATTTTGGGCAGTAGGTTTGGAATGCTTGGTGATGATGTTGACGCCCTCTACGATCACCTTACCTTTTTCGACGAGCACTTCGCGTACCGTGCGGGGTTTAGCCAGGTCTTTGTCGTCGCCGGCGATCACCACAACGGTGTCACCCTTGCGAATGTTGAACTTGGCTTTGAATCTTGCTTTCATAATGTATTCGTTGTGGGTTGTAACCCGTTGACAATTTTAGAGTACCTCAGGGGCCAGTGAAATGATTTTCATGTATCCTTTATCACGTAGTTCACGAGCGACGGGCCCGAAGATGCGCGTACCGCGAGGGTCGTCGGATTGGTTCAAGATGACCACGGCGTTGTCGTCAAAACGGATGTACGATCCGTCCTTACGGCGCAGCTTATTGGTGGTGCGAACAATTACAGCCTTGGCCACAGTCCCCTTTTTGATACCACCGGCAGGTAATGCGTCCTTAACGGTAACGACGATCTTATCTCCGATTCGGGCATAACGCTGTCCGCTGTTACCGAGAACACGAATACAGAGCACCTCTTTGGCACCGCTGTTATCGGCTACGTTCAACCGGCTTTCTTGTTGTATCATACTGACTAATTTTAATAATTTACGTTGGGATCCAATATTACTTCACTTTTTCAACCACTTCGATCAGGCGCCACCGCTTTGTCTTACTGAGCGGACGCGTCTCCATGATCTTGACCACATCTCCGATGCTGCATTCGTTCTTATCGTCATGCGCATGGAACTTGGTGGTTTTCTTTACGAACTTACCATAGATAGGGTGCTTTACTTTTCTTTCGACCGCAACAGTGATGGTCTTTGCCATCTTATTGCTGGTTACGACACCGATCCTGGTCTTTCTTAAATTTCTGGCTTCCATGTTGGGGTTTTTATCAGGCTTGCTGTTGCTTTAACTTGATTTCGGTCTTGAGACGAGCGATATCACGACGCAGTCCGCGGATCGTCATAGGATTCTCGAGCGGAGAGATCGCATGTGCGAACTCGAGCTTCTTGAGTCGTAGCTGGTCTTCGGACAAACGGGCGCGAAGATCTTGCTCGTTCATGCCGTGAATACTCTTTACAAATTCTGCTTTCTTAGACATCGTAATAAGCGTTTATTGGTTAGGCAGTGACCAGGTCACGGCGTACAATGAATTTAGTTTTGATGGGCAGTTTGCCGGCGGCCAACGATAAAGAGGCGCGGGCCACTTGCTCGCTCACTCCATCTACTTCAAATAAGATACGACCGGGCTTAACAACGGCAGCCCAGAACTCCAGGTTACCTTTACCCTTACCCATTCTCACCTCGGCAGGCTTACGCGTAATTGGCTTGTCTGGGAAGATCCGTATCCATACGTTACCCTCACGCTTCATCTCGCGGGTCAAGGCCTGACGGGCGGCTTCGATCTGACGATCGGTGATCCAATGCTGGTCCAGTGCTTTGAGGGCATACGATCCGAAGGAGATGGTAGCGCCACGCTTGGCATCACCCTTCATGCGTCCCTTTTGCATTTTTCTGTGCTTGGTTCTTTTTGGCTGTAACATGCTAGTCTATTTCAAGTTTCTTTAATCAATTATTTATTACCCACGACGGTCTCTTCCACCACGACCGCGATCACCGGCACCTCCTCCCCTTCTGTCATCACGACGATCTCCGCGGACTTCTTCGCGACCACCTCTGCGTTCGGTCATTTCCGATTTACCACCGACGAAGTTGGGGTTAAGGTCACGCTTGGCCAATACCTCACCCTTACAGATCCATACTTTGATACCGATCTTACCATAAACCGTCTGTGCAAATACGTTGGCATAATCGATGTCCATACGGAAAGTATGCAGGGGTACGCGACCTTGCTTGAACTCTTCGCTACGGGCGATCTCGGCACCGGCCAAACGACCGCTCAACTTGATCTTGATTCCTTCGGCACCCATACGGAGGGCAGAAGCAATGGCTAGTTTGGTAGCTCTTTTAAAATTGATACGATTTTCGATCTGGCGGGCAATATTGTCTCCCACGATCATGGCATCCAGCTCAGGACGACGGATCTCCAGAATGTTGATCTGTACATCCTCCTTACCGGTAAGCTTCTTCAGCTCCTCTTTGATGCGATCTACTTCGCCACCGCCTTTACCGATGATGATACCGGGTTTGGAAGTGTGAATGGTAACGATCAATTTACCCAGCGTACGCTCAATGACGATCTTAGAGATACCGCCTTTGTTGATACGGGCGTTGAGGTAAGCTCTGATCTTGTGATCTTCGATCAGTTTTCCGGCAAAGTCTTTTCTGTTGCCGTACCAGTTAGACTCCCATCCGCGGATGATGCCTAAACGATTACCGATCGGATTTGCTTTCTGACCCATGTTTGGTGTAAGTTATTCGTTTGATGATTTAGATTCCTTTGTATCGACGATGACGGTCACGTGATTGCTACGCTTACGAACACGATAGCCACGTCCTTGTGGGGCCGGGCGCATTCTCTTGAGACTGCGGGCGCCGTCCACAAAAATGGTTTTGATGATCAGTGCACTCTCATCGCCACCTTCGTTCTTTTGCTTCCAGTTGCTGATAGCACTCAGTACCAGTTTACGCAAGGGAACGGCGGGATGCTTTGGATTGAACTCCAATTGCGCGAGCACTTTCTCTACTTTTTGGCCACGGATCATGTCGGCCAACAAGCGCATCTTGCGGGGCGAAGTGGGATAATTTCTCAGTTTAGCTACTGCTTCCATGATAATTAGTTTCTTGGATTACGCTTCTTTTTTAGAGTGACCTTTGAACTGGCGGGTCGGGGCGAACTCACCCAACTTGTGACCCACCATAAATTCGGTTACATACACAGGGATGAACTTGTTGCCATTGTGCACGGCAAAAGTGTGCCCCACGAAATCAGGACTGATGGTAGAGCGACGACTCCAGGTCTTGATAACCCCTTTCTTCGTCTTGCCGTCATTCATGGCTACCACTTTCTTTTCGAGGTGGGTAGCGATATAAGGTCCTTTTTTAATCGAACGAGCCATATAGATTGTCGTTGTGTTAGAAAATTATTTAGACAGTTTTTTTCCGTTCTTACGTTGGATGATCAGCTTGTCGCTAGACTTACCCACGGTACGTGTCTTCAGACCACGTGAGTATTGACCATTTCTGCTGCGAGGCTGACCTCCGGAGGCCTTACCCTCACCACCCCCCATCGGGTGATCTACAGGGTTCATGGCCACACCACGGTTGCGTGGGCGAATACCCTTCCAGCGGTTACGACCTGCCTTACCCATACTCTGCAAACTGTGATCACTGTTGCTCACTACCCCTACGGTAGCATAGCAATCGATCAGCACCTTGCGAAGTTCTCCGCTAGGCATTTTAAGTACGGCGTAACGATCTTCCTTATTCGAAAGCTGTGCAGAAGAACCGGCACTGCGAGCGAGCTTACCGCCCTGACCGGGTTGCATCTCAATATTGTGTACGTTGGTACCGAGCGGCATGTTGCGCATGGGTAGTGCATTGCCAACCTCGGGAGCAACAGTGGCTCCACTTTCTACCTTGGCCCCCACTTGCAGACCCTGGGGAGCGAGGATATAACGCTTTTCGCCATCGGCATAGACCAGCAGAGCGATAAAGGCCGTACGATTGGGATCGTACTGAATAGATTCAACCGTGGCAACACCTGCTTTGTTACGCTTGAAATCAATGATGCGATATTTCTTTTTGTGTCCACCGCCGCGGTAGCGCATCGAGAGATGCCCCGACGAGTTACGTCCACCGGTACGAGGCTTCGCCTCGATCAGGCTCTTCTCAGGCTCATTAGTGGTTACCTCCGCGTACGCATTGCCGATTCTCCAGCGGGTTCCTGCGGTGATAGGTTTGAATTTACGTAGTGCCATACTTCTTTTTTTTATTCAACATTAGCGGCTGTTGAGGCCATTCATTTTTTTATTAGATCGTTGCGTACAGATCGATATTCTCCCCTTCGGCAACCGTTACAAATGCTTTTTTATAGGCAGGCTTACGACCTGACACGACACCGCTCTTGGTAAAACGGCTTTTGTGCTTACCGGGCACCACAGACGTATTGACGTTGGTGACGGTTACGCCGTAGAAACTCTCGACCGCTTTTTTGATCTCGAGTTTGTTGGCCTTGCGGGCTACTTTAAAAGCATAACGACGCAGCTTTTCCTGTTGGCCATTGGCCTTCTCGGTCAGGATGGGCTTGATCAGTATTTCAGAAAGTTTCATGTCTACTTGTTTATACAGTTAATTAAGCCTCGGCAGTTTCGTCCTCGGCAAAGATCTTGGCAGCGCTCTCGGTCATGACCAGCACCTCCGAGTTAACGATATCGTAGGTATTGATGTCACTTAGCAACACACCCAATACAGAGGGTACATTACGCAGTGAACGCTCTACGTTATCATTGTATTCGGGAGATACAAACAGTGTCTTTTTATCGGCTACTTTCAAATTGCCCAATATCTCCATGAACTGCTTGGTCTTGGGAGACTCCATGGCAATGTCTTCTACTACCAGGATGGCTTTTTCTTGTGCTTTGTAGCTGAGGGCAGAGATCTTGGCCAGATCTTTTACCTTACGATTCAACTTGATGTCGTAGCTGTGGGGCTTGGGACCGAAAATGGTACCACCTCCTTTGTATAAGGGGTTACGGATATTACCCTTACGGCTACCGCCGGTTCCTTTTTGCTTGTGAAGTTTACGGCTGGCCCCTTTTACTTCGGCACGGGTCTTTACCTTGTGGGTACCCTGACGCTGCGCAGCGAGATACTGCTTAACAGCCAGGTAGATCACGTGATTGTTGGGAGCCGCACCAAAGATCTCCTCTGGCAATTCTACCGAGCGACCGGTAGTGCTTCCCTTCGTATTTAAAACTTCGATTTTCATTTTCGTATGAGTTTGTTAGCGCGCGGGAGCGAACTTATTTTTGAATGAGTACGATTGAACCGTTGTGGCCGGGAACCGATCCGCTGACCAGAATATAATTTTTGTCGGCGAAGATCTTGACCACTTTGAGACCTTTCATCTTAACGCGATCATTTCCCATGCGACCTGCCATGCGCATCCCCTTCATAACGCGGCTGGCATCAGAAGAGTTACCCAACGATCCGGGGGCACGCTGACGATCGTGTTGACCGTGTGACTGCTGACCCACACCGGAAAAGCCGTGACGCTTGACCACCCCCTGAAAACCTTTACCCTTGGTAGTACCCACCACTTCGATGGTCTCACCTTCGGCAAAAATGTCTACGGTAACGGTCTCGCCGATATTCTTGGCAAGAGAAAAATCACGAAACTCTTTCGAGAAACGCTTGGGAGCAGTTTGTGCTTTGGCAAAATGATTGATGGCGGCGGCGGAAGAGTTCTTTTCTTTTTTGTCGCCGAAAGAAAGTTGTAATGCGCTGTAGCCGTCGGTCTCTTTTGTTTTGACCTGGGTAACGACACAGGGACCTGCTTCAATGATAGTGCAGGCGGTTTGTTTTCCGGTGGGATCGAAGATGCTGGTCATTCCGACCTTTTTCCCAATAATACCTTTCATGATCGTAGGTTTAGTGCCTGCAAGGTTATTGGGACAATTCGAATCGATTATGACTCGAACTTCAATCCCCGTTTGCTACCGACCTTTTCCTTTGTGGGGAAGTACCGATAGTAAACAAACCCTGAATGGCTTGTTTTATGTTAAAAAGCCAGCGCTCTTTTTTTGGTGATGCCAGGCAGCACCAATTGAGAGATGGCCAATTTTCAAAATCTGTTTTTTATAAGAGCTGAGGAGATGCGACCTCCCGTTACGCGACCGGTGCAAGTGTCTTCACAACACGCACACCGTTAAACCGTGGACTACGCTTTGATCTCTACTTCCACACCACTGGGCAAATCAAGTTTGCTCAGGGCATCCACGGTACGGCTGGTAGACGTATAAATGTCCAGCAGGCGCTTGTGTGTGGCCAGTTGAAATTGCTCACGGCTTTTTTTATTCACGTGCGGCGAGCGCAGTACGGTAAAGATCTTGCGACGGGTGGGCAAAGGAATAGGACCTGTTACCACGGCACCGGTGCCACGCACCGTTTTTACGATCTTATCGGCAGATTTATCTACCAGATTGTGATCGTAAGACTGCAATTTTATTCTGATTCGCTGCGACATGAATTTTTTCCCATTTTCTTTAGGGGATGCAAAGGTAAGGGAGAAGTCCGTATCTGCCAAATAGTTAGTAGCTATTTTTCGGGATTCAACCAAAGGACTTTACACTTGCGTTCCAAAAACCAGTACCAGTTATTAAAACAATGAAATTCAATATTTTAAAAGCGAATCTTCGCCCATCGGCCTGCCCCCCAGCCCATCCACGAACTCGTACACTCAACCTTTCTTCAGCTGCCCCACTGAAGCTAGGTCGATGGCACGGGTAGGCCCCTGATGATTTCAAGGGTGGGATCATGGGTAAGCGAAGCCCTTGAACAACGGCGCCCGAAAAAACGGAGAGCGGGTCGATTTTTAGCCGTTGTTCACAAGGCGAGCGCACCCATGATCCCATCCGTTTTTCATTGAGGTGAGCGCAAAAAAAAGACCGCCCAAAGGACGGTCTCAATCTATTGAAGAAAGAACGATTAAGCATTCACTTTTCCCTTCACCTTTGCGATCACCTCTTCGGCGATATTGGTCGGTGCGGGAGAATAGTGAGAGAACTCCATGGTTGAGGAAGCACGTCCTGAACTCAGTGAGCGGAGCTGTGTTACGTAACCGAACATCTCGCTCAGAGGAACCTTGGCCTTGATGACCTGGGCACCTGCACGACTATCCATACCTTCCATCATACCTCGGCGACGATTCAAGTCTCCTGTAACATCTCCCATGTATTGATCGGGAGTTACCACTTCTACTTTCATGATGGGCTCCAGCAACACGGGCTTGGCTTTGCGGGCTGCCTCGCGGAAGCCTTGCTTAGCGCAAAGTTCGAACGACATAGAGTCGGAGTCCACCGCGTGGAAGCTGCCATCAAATACACGGATCTTCATATTCGCCACTGGATAGTTGGCCAGTACACCCGTAGTCATCGATTGCTCGAATCCTTTTTGAATGGCAGGAACGAATTCACGAGGAATGGATCCTCCGAAAAGGTCATTGACGAATTGGTAATGTTTGTCCGGATTCTCGGTTTGCCACTCGGCATCCACAGGACCCAGGCTAAAGACGATATCAGCGAACTTACCGCGACCACCTGTCTGCTTTTTCAGCGTCTCACGATGTTCTACCGTGTTTACGAATGCTTCTTTGTAAGCCACCTGAGGAGCTCCCTGGTTCACTTCTACTTTGAACTCGCGACGCATACGGTCAACGATGATCTCAAGGTGAAGCTCTCCCATTCCACGCAAAATGGTTTGACCGGTTTCTTCGTCGGTATTCACACGCAGTGTAGGATCTTCCTCGACCAATTTAGCAATGGCCATACCCATTTTATCAACGTCGGCCTGTGTCTTGGGCTCAACCGCTACCGCGATCACCGGCTCGGGAATAAACATATTCTCGAGTGTGATGGGGTGATTCTCGTCGCAAAGCGTGTCTCCTGTCTTGATCTCTTTGAAACCAACCGCAGCTCCGATATCTCCTGCCTCGATAAAGTCAATGGGATTTTGCTTATTGGCGAACATCTTCATGATACGGCTGATACGCTCTTTTTTACCACTACGCACATTGAGTACGTAAGAACCGGCGTCGAGACGACCGGAATATGCGCGGAAGAAGGCCAGACGACCCACAAAAGGATCGGTCATGATCTTAAAGGCGAGAGCCGCAAAAGGCTCCTTTGGATCGGCCTTACGAGTCAGTTCTTCGCCCGTATCAGGATTGGTTCCTTTGGTATCGGGAATATCGATGGGAGAAGGCAGGTAGCGGCAAACGGCATCCAATGCGGTCTGGACACCTTTGTTCTTGAAAGAGGAGCCGCACATCATAGGAACGATCGACAGATCGATGGTCGCCTTACGGATGGCCTCGTGAATCTCCCCTTCAGAAATGCTGTTAGGATCTTCAAAGAACTTCTCCATAAGCGTATCATCGTACTCGGCTACGGCCTCTACCAATGAAGCTCTCCACTCCATGGCTTCGTCCACCATATCGGCAGGTACGTCGATCTCATCGAAGGTCATTCCTTCGGTCTCGGCATGCCAGATGATCCCTTTCATCTTGATCAGATCGACCACTCCTTTAAAGTTATCTTCGGCACCAATGGGCAATTGCAGCGGCACGGCCTTTGAGCCCAGCATCTCTTTTACTTGCTTGACCACGTTCAAAAAGTCGGCACCGGCACGATCCATCTTGTTGACAAAACCAATACGAGGAACGCCATAACGGTTGGCCTGACGCCAAACAGTCTCCGACTGAGGCTCTACTCCATCAACCGCAGAGAACAGGGCGATCAGTCCGTCCAGTACACGCATGGAACGTTCTACCTCTACGGTAAAGTCCACGTGACCGGGGGTATCGATGATATTAAAATAGTAAGGCTTAGTGTCGGCAGTATTCTTTCCTTTATCGGTTGGAAAGTTCCACTTACAGCTCACCGCGGCAGAGGTGATGGTGATACCTCTCTCTTTTTCTTGCTCCATCCAGTCGGTGGTAGCGGCACCTTCGTGCACCTCTCCAATACGGTGGATCATACCGGTGTAGCGAAGAATTCGCTCAGTGGTAGTGGTCTTGCCGGCATCGATGTGGGCGGCGATACCAAAATTGCGTTGATACTTTAAGTCTGCCATGGTGGTTGAATATGAATTTTAAGGCCGCAAAGGTAGGGGAAAAACCATAAAAAAACCCCGCCTGGGCGGGGTTGCTGAATTATGTGTCAAGAAACCGTTCGGAGGAATTATTTTTTCTTTCCCAGCGGGGCGGCAATGCCGATGGCATGCTGAAAATGATAATTGGCCGTCTCGTTGGTAACAGGAACGCGGTAAGTAGAGGTCACCATTACACTGGCATCTCCCAGTATGTTCAGTTTCAACCCCAGGCCGGCCGGCATGAAGGCCCCATAATGAACGTCGAACTTATGCATACCCACACCCAACACCAGATAAGGCTGTACATAGTACTCGTCGGTGGTCATCATGGCATTGAGGGTAGCGCTGAACTCAAGCAGGGTTCCGTTTCTGGTAATGTTGCGACCGGGCATGGGATAACGAACTCCGGAAACGCCCAGCATGGCATTGAACGACATGCGTTCACGCATTTGCTTGTAGTAGTTAACGGCAAATCCGGAATTCATCTCGCCCATACGCGCAAAGGTCTTATCGTTGATAACGGTGTTCAAAGAGGTGGAGCGGATGCGCTGCGCAGTGGCAAAATCATTCATAAAAAAGCTAAATCCAATGGATTTGCCATCCTGAGCCTGTGCTGCGGTTGCCAGCAGAAATCCTGCTATGATCAGGTTGAAGAACTTCTTCATACAGAGATAGTTTGGGTTTATACACTACAAAAATAACGGGTAAGTTCTATATGTTAAAATAAAAATATTTGGCGTAAAACCGACCGGGCAGCCCTGTTTTTTAAAAAGAAAAGAACAACTTACCTTACAAGCCATGCTTTCTTACCGATTTTTAGCGGCCCTGCTGAGCCTTGGGGGGCTATTTGTTACCACCCTATCCCCTTGCTCGTTGCAGGCCCAACCCACCTACCAGCGTCCAGTGGTCATAGAGAAAAAAAGCGAATACAAATCATTGGTTCGAAAAGATCCGGACCAAGCGTTGATTGAGCTCCGCACCGTTATCGAAAATCCGGTCTACGACCTACGCTACGCCACGAGCCAAAATTTTACGGGCCAAGCTCTCTACCCCCTGGGAACAAGATTCTGTTATCTGCGAAAACCAGCTGCAGAGGCTTTATCCAGGGTGGCGGCCTCCCTCAGAAAAAAAGGATGGGGCCTTAAGATCTTTGATGCCTATCGTCCTTTTGGAGTTACGGAGCTGTTCTGGAAACTGATTGGTGATGAACGGTATGTGGCTAATCCGGCCAAAGGAAGCGGACACAACCGAGGCATTGCCGTTGACCTTACCCTGATCGACCTGCACACACAACAAGAACTGGATATGGGTACCGGATTCGATAATTTCTCTGATACCGCACATCATAGTTTTACCGACCTGCCGGCAACTGTGCTGCAAAACAGAAAACTTTTGCGCGAAGAGATGATCGCGCAAGGATTCGTTGCACTCGAAACCGAGTGGTGGCACTACTCCCTACCCAATGGAGCAAAATTTGGATTGCTCAATATTCCCTTTAAAAAAATAAGATGATGGTCGGCCCGCTAAGACTAAGACAACACGCGTGAGAGTCGCTGCTCTCGCAATAGCAGGTCAGCCAGCACAATGGCAGTGACCGCTTCTATTACAACCGGTACCCGAAGCGCAATGCATAGATCATGACGCCCCTTGATGACGAAATCCTCTTGTTGCCCACTCTGGGTATTGAGACTTCGCTGCTCCTTGGGCGTAGAGGAAGTAGGTTTTACCGCAACGCGGAAAACCAGCTCATTACCGTTGGTCAAACCACCCACAATACCCCCGGCATGATTGCTTCGGGTAGTACCCATGCTATCTTCTATCGCATCGTTGTGTTGACTGCCAAATAGCTTGGCCGCCGCAAAGCCGGTGCCAAATTCAATACCACGTATTGCAGGAACAGCAAATACCGCATGCGCCAGTAACGACTCGGTGGCATCGAAAAAAGGTTCTCCCAGACCGATCGGAAGCCCACTGACACGACATTCTACAATACCTCCTACACTGTCGTTTTGCTCGATGGCAACGGCAATGCCCTGCTCTATATCTGAATGCCCGCCTACTTCAATAAGGGTAGCCTTGACGTGAACAGCACCCAATAATTTTTTAGCAATGACGCCGGCAGCCACCAACGGCAATGTCAATCGCCCGCTAAAATGACCGCTACCCCGATAGTCCTCGAAACCACCGAACTTTTTACCGGCGACAAAATCGGCATGGCCCGGCCGAGGAATGCTGCGTTGTTTATCGTAGTCGCTGCTGCGGGTGTTGTTATTCTCAAATAAAATCAGCAAAGGAGCACCGGTCGTTTTTCCCTGAAACAATCCGCTTTTAAAATAAGGCCGATCCTCTTCGGTGCGAGGCGTAGTACCGGGTTGCTGCCCGCCTTTTCTGCGTTCTATGTCGGCCAACAGATCTTCTGGCGACAATGAAAGACCGGCCGGGCAACCATCGATCAAAATACCAACCGATTCGCCATGCGACTCACCAAAGATCTTTATGCTGAATAGTTGTCCGAACGAATTCACTGCTTTCTCAATTAAGGTCCGGTAAAGATACGGAGGCTCCCAGCAACGAGAGGTCCGCAAAGAAAGAGGGATACGACTTGCTGATGGCCTCGGCTCCTGAGATGGTGGTTGACCCGTTTGCACGAAGGGCAGCTACGGCTAGTGCCATTGCAATACGATGATCATCGCAAGAAGAGACGTTGGCTCCCTGCACCACCCCGCCTCCTTCAATGACCAACGAGTCATCAATTGATTGTATCCCCACTCCCATCTTCGCAAATTCTTGCTGTAAGGTTTGTGCGCGATTACTTTCCTTATGCTGCAACCGGTGAGCTCCTTTTATGATCGAAGTTCCTTGCGCATAGGCTGCCAACGCAACGAGTGGCGGAAAAAGATCGGGACAATCCGTGGCATCGAAGACAAATGGCTTTATCTCGGACGGATGTACGACTATTCCTTTTGCATCGACGGCATACGATACTCCGGCCTCATCGAGCACTTGCAACAGGGCACGATCGGATTGATACGACTGCAAGTCTAATCCCTGAACATGGATAGGCCCTGCCAACGCTCCCGCCACCAAAAGAAAAGAGGCACTGCTCCAATCCGACTCCACTGTATACAAAAGTGGGCTACCCAAAGCAGGGCGATGTATTGCGGATCGCACTGGTGCATCAGCACCATCCTCACCTGTACCATTGTTGTTGCCGGACATAGGGTCCATGGTCGAAAAATGAAAAACCTCATACCCTCTATTCTCCGGGCATGGCAATCCAAAGGAACGCAGCACCGCAAGGGTCAGATCTATATAGGGCTTACTGACCAGTCCTTTTACCGTAATCGAGACGTTCTTGGCTCCCGACACCGCAAAGGCAAATAATAATCCGGTCAAAAATTGCGAACTAAGTGTGCCATCTATTTCAATAGAAGCGGGTACTAATGGTCCCTCTACATCTATCGGCAATCTTCCATTTGTGGTGCGGACAACGACTCCCAGCTGTGGCAATACCTCATTGAAGAAGTCCATAGGACGCCGCTGTAAACTACCTCTTCCGGTCAACGTGACCGGTTGTGAGAGGCAGGCTGCGATGGGCGTAAACATCCGGATGCCCAGCCCGGACTCACCGCAATCAATCTGCAGCGGTCTTTCAGCCACCAGTCCCTTACTTACGATATGCAACTTATCGTTCTGCCTTTGCACGGTGGCCCCCAGAGCAACGATCACAGAAATTGCAGCCTCATCATCGGCTGAATGCCCCGGGTGAAAAAGAATGGTTTCTCCCTTTCGTATCAGGGCAGCGGCACAGGCACGCTGCATTACACTTTTCGATGCAGGCACCCGCAGCGTGCCCCCTAAGCGAGAGGGATGTACTACTACTTTCACTGTTGTTTGGCTAACTGCTTTTCGAGTCGATCGAACCGAATTGAATGAATAGCGGCCTTACCGATCTTTTGCAACAAAACATATTGAATGCTGTCCGACCGCCTCTTCTTATCCATGCGCAGTACCGATAGTGCTTTTTTTAGATTATAGCTGGCGCGGGTGGGCAACCCATAGCGAGCTAACAACCCTTCGAGACGATCGAGCGCCGCAAAACCCAAGTAATGCTCCGATAAAGTGGCGGCCGTCATCATCCCCAGCGAAATGGCTTGGCCATGAGAAAGCTGATACTGGTTTTCCAGCGCATGCCCCATGGTGTGCCCGAAATTGAGCCATTTTCTATTGCCCTTTTCGTGCTCATCCGATCGCACTACTTTATACTTCAACCTCGCATTTCGGGCGATCAATGCGACCAGCGCAGCCCGATCTTGTTGATAGAACGGTAGCGTACGCTTTTCGAGCGTACCAAATAACGCTGCATCCATTATGGCCGCATGCTTTATGATCTCTGCAAACCCGTTTTGCCACTCAGCCATGGGCAGGGTCGACAACAACGAAATATCGTACAGCAAAAATGCAGGCTGACGAACAGTACCCGCCATGTTCTTATAGATGCCCACATCCACACCGTTCTTTCCACCAATGGCGGCATCGACCATCGCCAGCAACGTGGTTGGCACAAAACCAAAACGAAGCCCCCGCATATAAATGGCAGCGGTATACCCTACCAGGTCGGTTACAACACCTCCGCCCACCCCAACCAACGTAGTCGTACGGTCGGCTTTTAGCGAAATGAGTTGCTCTATGAGCGCATCCACCGTGCCTTGAACCTTATACTCCTCTCCAGCCCGTAATACGATCGTATTCCATCCTGTAAATAATGAACGATGATGTTTGTAAATGTGCTGATCGGTAACTACCAGTGTATTGGCCGGATCGGCAAGTCGCTTGAGTTGACCGAAGGCTCCGTCAAAATAACAATCGGTGACCCCGGACGAAAATGAAAAACGAGTTTTTTTCATAGCGAATGATTGGCGTTCGGCTTACCCGGCGACCGGGGAGTCGTTACCCGGCTGCCCTTGATCCAATATCTTTTGTTGATGATGAATGCTCTCCATGTGCAACGCATCGAGATACTGGGTTATGAATTCCCTTCCCAACTTGAGTTGATCGGCACGCGCCAGTGTGCGCTCCATGATCTCATGCCAACGGCCGGCCTGAAGGATCGTGATATTGTTCTCTTTTTTATATAGTGCGATCTGCTCGGCTACCTGCATGCGTCTTCCCAGCAACTGCAACACCTCTTCATCTAGTTGATTGATCTGCTGCCTGAGTTGATCGAGGGCACTATGATACTCAACAGAGGCACTGTCATCGTTGCGCCAGACCAGTCGGTCCAACATCGAAGAGAGCACACCGGGCGTTACTTGTTGGGCCGCATCGCTCC
>CANGTM010000002.1 GCA_947456825.1 Chitinophagaceae bacterium | reverse complement strand
GTTCCGATTAGCAACGCTGGTACGCCATCAACCTACTTTTTAACATATTCAACACTTGTTCGAAAAAGAATATAAAAGGACCGGCGCACTACTCGAAAGAAATAAGAAACAAGCAGACGTGCCCGACAATTGTACGGTCTTACACAACCCCAGCGGCACCGCCCCGGGAATGCTGTTCATAAAAGAAGGCGTTGTTTACATTTCACTACCGGGCGTGCCTCGCGAAATGAAGGACCTCATGCAGACAGCGGTGCTCCCTTATCTCGAAAAAAACATCGCTCGTCCCACTATTTTACACAGAAGCGTATTGACCTGCGGCATTGGAGAATCGATGCTTGCCGAAATGCTAGCCGGCTTTGAATCGTCGCTGCCTGCCCATATCTCACTGGCCTATTTGCCTAATTATGGCATGGTCAAATTGCGATTGACCGCAAAAAGTGAGTCAGGTGAACAACTTACGCAAGAGTTGAACGAACTTATACAACGGCTTTGCGAGCTAACGGCCGAATACCTGGTAACCGATCAGGACATTTCGATGGAAGCGCTTCTTGGGCAGTTGCTGCGCGACCAACACCTGACCATTGCCACTGCGGAAAGTTGCACGGGCGGACTTATTGCACATCAACTCAGTACAGTGCCCGGCGCCTCTGCCTATTTGAAAGGATCCGTAGTTAGTTACTCGAATGAAATCAAAGAAGAAGTATTGGGCGTAAACAATAGCACGTTGGTAGAGCACGGTGCAGTGAGTGAAGCGGTCGTTACCGAAATGGTAAAAGGTGCCCTTCGCGTGCTCAAGGCCAACATTGCGCTGGCCGTATCGGGAATCATGGGGCCCGAAGGGGGAAGTGCCGAAAAACCGGTGGGAACCGTGTATGTCGCTGTTAGCAATGGGCAAAGAACCACCACGCACAAACTCAAACTCGGATTCGACCGGGCCCGCAATACACAACAAACAGCTCTCTTTGCCCTAAACCTGTTGCGCAAGTTTATCATATCGGAAGAAATGGGCGGCAGGGCCAGTACCCGTTAAGCTTTATCTCAAATCTGCCGACCCACCGCATGGCTATCCCAGTGACCCGCTGCCGGGCGGTCTGATTTCCATCAAATTACTACCTTTGACCTTTACGATCCTTGCTAAATAATACCCACTATGGCTCTTGTCGATCTGGTCATGCCGAAACTTGGCGAAAGTATCATGGAAGCGACCATCTTAAAATGGCATAAGCAACCCGGAGATACTGTGGCACAGGACGAAACGGTGTTGGAGATCGCCACTGATAAAGTGGACAGTGAAGTGCCCAGCACGGCTGCCGGTGTCATCGAACAGCTATTGTTCAATGTCAATGATGTAGTACCCATAGGAACGGTCATTGCCAAAATTCGTACAAGTTCGGCCGACTCGATACCATCCGCACCTGCTGCACCTGCGCCCACTATGGCGACCGCCCCGGTCATGCAAGTAGCGACCGCCATGCCCTCTGCTACCCCGTCAATTACCAACGGCAGCACAGGGCGTTTTTATTCCCCACTGGTCTTGAACATCGCAACCAGCGAGGGGATCGGCCTGACCGAACTGGAGACGATCCCTGGCACCGGTAACGAGGGCAGGGTTACCAAAAAAGATATCCTCGAATACGTCAGCAAGAGAAAAAGCGGCATCATACAAACCCAGCCCGTGGCAAGTCATTCGGTCGTGCAACAAGAGGTGGTCATTCCGCTGGCAAAGATCGAGCCTGCCCCATCCGCACCCTTGCCGGTCAACTATAGTGGCAACGTGGAGATCATCGAGATGGACCGGATGCGTAAACTGATCGCCGAACACATGGTTCGCAGCAAGCAAACCAGCCCGCACGTGACCAGTTTTACCGAGGCCGATGTTACCAATTTGGTGCTGTGGAGAGATCGCGTAAAGAAAGAATTCGAAAAGCGCGAGTCGACCAAAATTACCTATACCCCACTGTTTATCGAGGCCATCGTACGCTGCATAAAGAAATTTCCGCTCATTAATTGTTCGCTCGATGGCACCAACATCATTGTAAAGAAAGATATCAATATCGGGATGGCCACGGCCCTTCCTTCGGGTAATCTGATCGTACCCGTGATCAAGAATGCCGATCAGTACAATATGGTAGGGCTGGCCAAACAAGTCAACCAGCTGGCCGATGCGGCCCGCCAGGGAAAATTAAAGGTCGATGATACACAAGGAGGCACCTTTACACTTACCAATGTAGGAACGTTTGGCTCACTGATGGGGACGCCCATCATCAATCAACCACAGGTAGCGATCTTAGCGGTGGGCGCCATTAAAAAAAGGCCCGTGGTAGTAGAGACTCCGGCCGGTGATTCTATAGCCATTCGACACATGATGTACCTAAGCATGAGTTATGATCACCGTATAGTGGACGGAAGTCTGGGCGCAACTTTTTTGACAGCTGTTGCCAAAGAATTAGAAAGTTTCGATCCCGACAGACAGCTTTGACCTTCAATTACTCCTGAAGAGCAGCCTCGTCAAGGCCCCAATCCCTTCCCTTATTGAGAGCGGGAACGCCCTCCGTCAACCAGCGTGCCGGCTTTTCTCCTTTAAGCAAAAAATCGAAGAACTGTTGTTGCCGGATAGAAATATCCTTTTGATTCTTTCGTTCACGAAGGTTATGCGCCTCTCCGTTATAGTTGAGCATCCATACTTGCTTACCCAGCCTGCGCAAGCCGGTAAACAACTCAATCCCCTGGTACCAAGGAACGGCACCGTCCGCATCATTGGCCATAATTACCAACGGGGTTTTGACCTTAGGCAAATGAAAGAGCGGCGAATTAGCTATATAAAGATCAGGTCTCTCCCACAACGTGGCCCCAATGCGACTTTGAGAAACCTCGTATTGGAATTGCCTGTTGATACCACTCTCCCAACGAATGCCACCATACGCACTAGTCATGTTAGCCACAGGGGCTCCAGCCCATGCTGCTTTGAATAGATTTGTCATGGTCACCAACTGTGCCACCTGTATACCACCCCAGCTCTGTCCCTGAATGGCCATGTTTCGTGCATCGATGTATGGTAACTTGGTCAGGCTATTGGCCGCACCGACAACATAGTTGTAGCAACTCTTGGCAGGATACCCTTTGCTATAAAATATATCAGGAGAGAAGACAACATATCCTCTGCTTACGTAAAAAGAAATATTCAAACGGCTTCCAGTGGGAGCAGGCGGAATATAATTATGTAAGGTTTCGGTATGGGTCTCGTAAAAGTAAAAGATAACAGGATATTTTTTTGTAGGATCAAAATTCTCGGGGCGATACATGACACCTTGCGCAGGTTTTCCATCGAGCGCTTTATAGCGGTACAAGGTCGCCGTTCCCCAGTTGTGCTGCTGCTGTTGGGGATTGATCCATGAGATACGACGTTCGGCCCCTTGCGTGGCTCCCCCCCCAACGAGCTCCCACACATGCAAATCAGGCGATCGATCGAACCTTTCCTTGGTGTAGGCAAGCACGGATGCGCGCAGCGATTTTATGGGCATCCCATACGTGAACGAGCCAGCCTGACGCTGTACAAAGCGCAGTCGACCATTGTCCCATTCGGCAACTGCAATACCCGCATCTCGATTTTCTTGTTGTTGGTAGCGCCAGTAAAGAACTCCTTGTTGCGGAACATATTCTTGTTCGGGATCTAAGGGAATGAACCGATAGTTCTCTTTTTGCTTACGGCCCACTTCAGTGATATTTTGTGGCGCCCTGTTAGCATTAACCTTCACTTTCCAGGTATCATACCGGTCGTAGATCAGCACCGCGGTATCACCGGGTAACCATCCTGCCATTCCATAGGGGAACGCAGGGCCAGGCATGTCGTGTAATTCGTCGTACAATGGATGAGGGATAGATCGAGTGATCGTGCGGACACTCTTTCCATCCCAACTCTGGTATTGGCGCAGACCGGCATCGTACCAAACCAGTGCGCTACCATTTGGAGAAACGGAGGAAGCAAAGAAGTTTCCATCGAGGTTGGCCTTGATAAGCTCACGGCTTCCGGTTAGTACATCGATGCGGTATATATCTTTTTTGGTAGCAGCCGTCCACTGAAATGGTATGCGTTTGCCATAGTCACTGGTAGCATATACCCACGGACTGTCGCCGACTTTGGGAATATATACGGCTTCTGTTTCCGGAGAACCCAACTGCACCACACGAACTCTATCAAAATGATAGACGGCTACATATGAACGCTCCTGGTTTCTTTTCAACTCGTAGAGCTGCTGAGTCTGTAAATAATCATCGTTATAATGCCAAATGTCCACCTTTACCTGCTCCACCTCGGGAGTAGTTGTATCTTTCGCAGGTACAATGGGAGCCGTTCCAAAGAACAATCGTTTACCCGACTCACTAAACCGCAACTCGGCGAATTCGCTGATGGTCATTCCGAGCTTCATCCCCACCGTGTTGCGATCGGCTATTGCCTTGGCCGTATCTGTGCGATGATCGTAATGATAGAGCTTATAATACTTGACAAGTTCCTTGGGCCGGGCATCGCGCTCGGCCACAAAGGCCAGCTGACCGCCATCGGGAGAGAAAGAGAACTTTCTGACATCATTGGCCCCGCTGAGAATAGTATCCACCTTGAGACCGGTCGCATGAACCAGCAGCACTGCAGTTTTACTGAGAGAATCCTTACTGTTTCTGGCTTGCTCTGCCACCAGCCTTCCTCCTTTTTTTGAGACTTGAAATTCGGTAATGCGCGGCAGTGTCAAACGAATGCCCGTATCGGGTTGCATGATCAACAGATCGGCTGGTGCCTCTCCCCCTTCGGGAGCTCTCTCGGTGCTTTCGAAATGAAGCACCACCCATCCCTCTTCCTCCGAGGGCATTTTAAAAGAGCGCACATTGGCAAATTTTATGGCGCTGTCCTTTCCAAGTTCCCAAATGCCTACGGAGTCTTTGGGCATCTCCTCGGGCTTTTTCTTTTTGTTTCTGGCTTCTTTAATCGCAGTGTAAAAGGGCTTGATCTTGTACACCAGATAGCGATTATTATAGCTAATAACAGCTCCGTATCCCCTTGGAATTTCGCGACGGTAGTCGGAACGCAGTGATTGCAGCACCAAGGTGCCATCGCCATCCTGCACATCTATGGTAAACACAGCCCAGTTTCCATCGGCGCTCAACGTTCTTTCTCCAACGCGCTGCCAGTTGTCATAGACTTGATGATCAAGAGGCTTTTTTTGAGCCAGCAACGAACCGGTCAACAAGACCGGCAGTAAAAACAAGAAACTGATCTTTTGCATAGGTAACAGATATGAAGATCTAAGATAATTTAAACAATTTAGAATGCACGTTGTTATGTCGTTCATCTACTCGCTATGAAAAAACTTCTTTTCTTTACCCTACTGATAGCCTCCCTTCAGAGCAGCCTTGCCCAAGGACTGGGGAGTGTCGCCGGAACCATCACAGATAAGAATTCGCTGACCCCGCTGGCTGGTGCCACCATTCGAATAGAGGGCACCTCGCTGGCAACCGTTAGTGACTCCCTGGGCCGGTTTCGAATAACAGGCATCACACCCAAAACCTATACACTTCGCATTAGCTCGATCGGATTTACCGAGCTGGTACTATACAACACGGTGATAACCGTAGGAAACGAACTGAACCTTACACTTCAGCTTGAGACCTTAGCCACTAAATTGGCAGAGGTAACCGTGAGTTCGGGCAGAAAAACAGCCATTGCCGCCAGCCTCGAGACACCGCTCAGCGTTCAAAAACTTACCACTGAGGAGATCCGCAGCAACCCCGGTGGCAACTTTGACGTATCCAGAGTAATTCAGGCGCTGCCCGGGGTCGGTGGAACGGCCGGCAGTGTGGGCGGATATAGAAATGATATCATCATCCGAGGAGGGGCCCCTAACGAAAACGTGTATTACTTGGATGGAATAGAAATCCCCGTCATCAATCACTTTGCCACACAAGGCAGTGCCGGAGGACCCACTGGCATGCTGAACGTAAGTTTTCTAGAAGAAGTAAAACTGAGTTCCTCTTCTTTTGATGCACGATTCGATAATGCACTTTCGTCGGTGATTCAATTTCGCCAGCGAAACGGAAATCCCAATCGCGTGCAAGGAAACCTTCGACTCAGTGCTACCGAGTTGGCGACCACGCTCGAAGGTCCACTTTCCGCTAAAACCACATTTCTAGCCTCGGCCCGGCGATCGTATCTGCAACTGCTCTTTAAAGCGATCGATCTTCCGATCCGCCCCAATTATTGGGATTTTCAATACAAGGTCACACATCGTATCAATAAAAAAACCACATTAACCTTGCTGGGACTGGGCGCCATCGACGATTTTAGTTTCGGTGCCCCGCGCGAAGCCACTCCCGAAAAATTATATATACTAGATGCCACTCCTGCCATTCAACAATGGAATTACACTTTCGGCGTTAGCCTGCGAAAGCAAATACCAGGGGGTTATTGGAATCTGGCGCTCAGCAGAAACATGTTCGATAACGCGATCGAAAAATTCGATGGTAACAACACCCAAGACGAAACCAAGAGAAGAACGGGTATCAATTCGCAGGAGATAGAAAACAAAGTACGATTTGACGTAAACAAGACCATAAGGGGCGTAAAAATAGCCTATGGTGGTGTCGTGCAATATGCCAAAAGCAACAACAACTCCTTTATTCGCATTCGCCAAGAGTTAAGGGACGGGGCAGGCAATCTGATTCAGCCCGCTGTAACATCAAAATACCTCTCTGATATTGATCTGTGGAGAACGGGCGCTTTTATTCAGATCAGCAAGCGAATGGCACAAGACCGGTTGAGTATGAGCGGTGGGCTACGAACAGACATGAATAGCTTTACCGAGTCGGGTGGCGACCCTCTCAGAACCCTTTCTGCCCGAGTAGGTCTTTCTTATGTATTGGCCGATAAATGGTCGCTGAACGCATCGGTGGGCGATTACTACAAACTCCCTGTTTATACCATACTCAGCTTCCGCAATAACCAGGGACAACTGGTTAACCGAAATACCGATTACACCCGAAGTTCCCATGTTGTAATTGGAACCGAATTCTTGCCAGCACCCACTACTCGCTTTACACTCGAAGCGTTTTACAAGCGATACGATCGTGTTCCCCTATCGATAAGGGACGGTATTTCCTTGAGTAATTTAGGCGGTGATTTTAACGCAGTTGGTAACGAAGCTGTACGTACCGACGGACAGGGTTATAGCTATGGATTTGAATTTTTTGCCCAGCAAAAACTTAGCAAGCGCTTCTTCGGCACGCTTTCTTACACCTATTTTATAAGCCGCTTTAGTGGTGCCGACAAAAAGATGATAGCCAGCGCCTGGGACAATCGTCATTTGCTCTCCTTTATCAGTGGCTATAAAATGGGAAAGAACTGGGAGATCGGTGTTAAGTTTCGCTATCAGGGAGGAGCCCCCTTTACGCCCTTCGATATGGCGCAGTCACAACTCAATTATCTAACGTTAGGCACTGGCGTATTGAATCTTTCGCAGCTCAATAGCCAACGGCTGGGGGCTTTTCATTCGGGCGATATTC
The DNA here is from genome assembly GCA_947456825.1 of Chitinophagaceae bacterium. GTDB lineage: Bacteria > Bacteroidota > Bacteroidia > Chitinophagales > Chitinophagaceae > JJ008. Next base: position 62,663 of record CANGTM010000002.1, on the reverse strand, counting down.
GCATCGATAAAAAATGGAATTGGAAAAAGACAACATTCGATCTGTTTTTGGACATCACAAATTTCTATGGTGCCAAAAGTCCGGCCTTCCCTCAATTTACTTTTAAAAGAAACGAAACCAATACTGCCTTTTTGACCACCAACGGTCAACCGATCAATCTCAACGGGTCGAATGCCATCCCTCTTATTTTGGCCAACGAGGATGGTACACTAATTCCTACCATAGGCTTTATTGTGGAGTTCTAAGAACGATTGATCCAATTTTAAGTGCGCTTGTTTTTGTAATAGATCAACAGCGTGTGCGACCCAAGGGCCAGTAAGATCAGTGCAAGCCCGGCATAGAAGCCACCATTGAGCAGCTGATCTTCGCGAAAAAAGATAAAAGCCAGCAAGATTCCATAGACCGGCTCGAGGTTATAACTAAGGTTGACTGTAAAGGCCGATAATTTCTTTAGTGCCGACCCGGAGAGTTGAAAAGCCCAGACAGAACAGACCCACGAGAGCACCAGCAGCCAGAACATATCCTCTACGCTTGGCAGCAGGCGCAGCGAGGGTAAAGCATGGCGATACAGCGGAATGAGCGCGGCCATAAACAAAAATCCACCCAACTGTTGCCACACGAGCATACTCTCTACATTGGTCTTCTTAAGTATTTCTCTGTTAAAGATCGGAAATAGCGCCGCCAGCAGCGCAGAGATCAGACCTATGGCAATACCCAAGGTATAGCGCGTATCGAAGTGAAATATGATATAAACGCCCGAGAGTGTCATCAACCCTAAGAGTAGTTCGGTTATGTTGAGCGATTTCTTTAAAATAAGTGGCTCGAACAAGGCGGTAAAAAATCCAATGGCGGCAAAACAAACCAGCGCAATAGAAACATTTGCATACTTGATAGCTCCATAAAAGGTAAGCCAGTGAAGGCTCGCGATAATACCGACGCCCATGATCTTGGCAATTAAGCCGGCAGAAAGAGACTCGATCTTATTTCTAAATGAGAAAAGCAGCCACATCGAAAAAACGGTTAATAGCAACCGATAGAAAACGATCATCAATTCATTAAGGGTGATGAGTCGACCTAGTATACCGGTAAATCCTGCCAACAAAACGGCCAAGTGAAGTTGCGTGAATGCTTTTTTCATGAAGACTGATTCACACTTCGCTTTTTGCGGTAACTGGTCAAAAAAGTATGGAATCTCAACTGGATGACACCTAATACCCCCTCAGTTATGATCCCCTTATTCATCTTGGAACTGCCCATGGTGCGGTCCTGAAAGAGAATGGGCACTTCTTTTATAACAAAACCCAGACGCCAAGAAGCGTATTTCATTTCAATCTGAAATGCGTACCCCACAAATCGAATATTAGAAAGATCAATCGTTTCAAGTACGGCCCTGCGATAGCACACAAAACCGGCCGTGGGATCTTTGACAGGCATCCACAAGATGCACCTTGTGTAAAATGAAGCGCCGCGCGATAGCGCTATTCTGTTGGCAGGCCAATTGACAACACCTCCTCCCTGCACATATCTGGACCCTACGGCAACATCAGCACCTTGTGTTTTGCAGGCCTCATACAGCCGCAGAAGGTCTGCCGGATTATGCGAAAAATCGGCATCCATCTCAAAAATATATTGATAGGACCTTTGCAGCGCCCACCTAAATCCGAAAATATACGCGGTCCCTAAGCCCTGCTTACCGCTACGCTGCTCCAAAAAAAGTCGTTCTGAATAGCGCGGCATGAGCGACTGCACGATTGTCGCGGTACCATCAGGCGACCCGTCATCAATGACCAGAACATGAAACCCACCTTCAAGGGAGAGCACGACCGATAGAATAGAGGCGATGTTCTCCTTCTCGTTATAAGTGGGTATGATGACCAGCTTATCCATTCTTCTTGAGTAGCGTGCGAGTGTATATCTCGGTGAGCTTTTGTTTAGTATGCTGCGGAAAATCGCCTTTCATCATCCAATCATAGTATTGAGGCTCGGATCTCAGTACATCGGCTACAGGTCGACCCTTGAACTTGCCGAAATTGAAGACCTCGACCCCATTGTCCCACACAAATCGTTTGGCAAAATCTACTATAGGCTCCTCGCCTATCGATTTTAAAATTGAATCAACGGTATTTCCCAGGCTCTCATAGCGTTGAAGCTGGGACTGGAGGACTTCGTAGGTAGCGCCGGCATCCACAGCGGCACTATGAGCCCCATCGAGGGTCTTTCCACAATAGAATTGATAGGCGGCTGCAAGAGTGCGAGGCTCCATCTTATAAAAGATCTGCTGGACATCGAGCATTCTTCTGCCCTTCATCTCAAATTCTACACCCGATCTGAGAAACTCCTCAACCAGTAAGGGTATGTCGAATCGGTTGGAATTGTATCCGGCCAGGTCGCAGCCATCGAGGATCTGCTTGAGTTCCTGAGCCAGTTGTTTGAAAGTGGGAGCATCTTTAACCATTTCGTCGGTAATTCCATGCACCTCGCTTGAAGAGGCCGGAATGGGCATTCCCGGATTGATGAGCTTACGCTTGACGGTCTGGCTGCCATCGGGCAGTAACTTGACAATGGCGATCTCTACGATACGATCAGTTCCCAAATTGACACCGGTGGTCTCCAGATCGATAAAGGCCAAGGGTTTTGTTAGTTGCAGCATGCGGTAAAGTTAAGATTTAAAGAGGTCGGACTTTTAAATTTAGTAGCCCTTCGCTCCGAATGCAAGGGTCCCACACAAATTCCATATTTTTGAGGATAAGAAAACCTCCTATGAGAAAGCTATTTTCTCTTTTTTTACTGACCGGCCTCCTCACCCTTTTGCTGGAGAGCTGTGCCACCTCTCGCGAAGGTTGCCCCATGAACAGTACGCCCAAGACCAAATTCAGACGCTAAACCATGAATTGGATTCCGCTGTGTTCACTGCAACAACTTGACGAGATCTTGACAACGCCCGGACCGGTACTGCTTTTCAAACACAGTACCCGCTGTTCGATCAGCCATGTGGCCCTCGAACGACTCAATAGATCGTCACTCTCCGACCTGGCCACGTCCTATTTACTCGACCTATTGTCTTATCGCGACATTTCAAATGCGATCGCTACTCGTTTAGAGGTACACCACGAGTCCCCACAAGTACTTTTGATAAAGAATGGAGAATGCGTATACGACGAGAGCCATCTTTCAATAGCTGTAGAGGAGATAGAAGAAGAATTAAAAAAGATAAATACGCTTTAAGGTCTCACAATCCTTGAGCATTGATAAAATTGACCAACGCTGCGGTATTCTTTAGCTTTAGCTTCTTTAAAATATTATAGCGGTGCACCTCAACGGTCTTTAACGAGATATCCAATTGTTGCGCTATTTCTTTAGAAGATAATCCCTGCTTGATGTGAGTCACCACCTCGATCTCACGCTTCGAAAGCAAGTTCATGTCGGGAAACTCACTTTCCTCGTCGAGCTCCTGATGAGCTACGATATTTTTGATCTCTTCGCAGATGTACTTATTACCAGACAGTACCTCATCGATGGCTTTGAACAGCTCGTCCTTCGAGGAGTTCTTGGTCACATATCCACGGGCGCCCATCTGAAACATTCTGCGGGCATAGGCCGGCATGGCATGCATCGAAATACCGATCACCTGGCTTTGTGGAGAATGCTTGAGTATCAACTTGGTGGCTTCGAAACCATTGACAGGCGTCATGTTGATATCCATTAAGATGATATGTGGATTATGCGTTGAAGCCAGCACAAGACCTTCTTGCACGTCACTGGTCTCGCCAATGACCTGGAATCTAGGTTCAGTAGAAAGTACGATATCCCAAGACTCCCTGATCAGCTTGTGGTCGTCAATTAATAGAATAGTTATCTTGCTCATAGAACAAGGTTTTCATAGGTTAGGTTAAATCGAAAATAAGAAAATCCGTTCGACTACTCTATTTTTGCCATTGTTTTTAAAAATTATGTAGCCATGCGAAAGTTGCTTGCTTTTTTCCTTTATTGTTTACCCCTATTTACCGCTGCCCAAGAGGACAGTACCGAGGTTTTTGATTATAGTATGTTCGGTGATGCCCAGGGTGTCAAACGCTATTGCAATCAAAAGGTACTGAATCAAACTCCTCAACGCATCATAAGTATCGGCCTAGAGCAACTGGGTGGATTCGATGTCCCTGATCTACCCTTATCGGCCATGTTACCTGCCATGCAAAGTTTTTCGGCTACCGGCATGCGCGCCCTTAAAGCACAGGTCAATATCCCGGTCGTCTCCACCAATAAGATCATCTGGCAACTGGGCGCGAATTATTGGGGCAGCCGCATATCCATCCAAAATCCAGGCACCCATCCAATAGCCAGCAGGCTATCTACCCAAAGCCTGATCAGCACGGGAATCAATACTACCCTATTTAAGCCCCTCAATGAGAAGAACTTTTTGATCGTACAGGCCAGTGCAGATTTTAATGGGATTTTTGAGGAGTTGAACGCGATCAACACCAAGGCGCTGACCGTAAGTGGGTCTGCCATATACGGATGGAAATTATCGGAAAAGAATATGCTCGGTATAGGACTGGCTCGCACCTACCGAGCCGGGCAGATCATGCACTTGCCCGTTGTGTTATGGAACAAGACCTTCAATGACAAGTGGGGGATGGAACTCTTGCTGCCGGCCCGCGGACATCTTCGCTACAACTTCTCTACCGCCAGCATTGTGCAGCTGGGCTTTGAGCTAGAGGGAAATCAGTTCTGGATGCGTCTTCCGGGTAGCGCCAATGGCGCCATCTTTATACAGCGCGGAGAACTCAAACCACGGATTATGTGGGATAAAAAACTGACTGGATTTTTGTGGTTCAATGCACAAGTCGGACTTCGTTATAACTGGCGCTTCGACGGAATGGATGTCTACGACGGAAAAAAACTCAATCAGCGTTACTTTACCAGCGCCCTGGGTAATCCAATGTATGTAGGATTCAGTCTGAACTTTGTATCGCCCTAGTTTACTTGGCTACCTGACGGGTCCACGTATCGCTTCTTCCGATCAGTGAAACGCCAATATATCCTCTCACATCGATACTATTCGGACTTGTCATCTTAATGGTGCATGAGTACGTATTGCCATTCTTGGGATCGTAAATACTGCCCTCTTCCCATACATTTTTTTCGGTGGGTACAAATCCCCAGACATTGACCAGACCCAAAATAGGACGGGTACGAGATGATTCCTCAGGATGATTCTTGTCAACTTTTGGCTTTCCGGTCTCAGGATCATTAGGCTCTTTAAGCCAAACGATCTTGCCTTGGTACTTATCTCCGTTCTTGTAAATACGGACCATGGCGGTGCCTTCTCCGGTTTTCCATACTCCTACAATGGCATCGGGAGTACCGGGCTGGTTCGTAAATGCAGTAGCTGCCACAAAAAGCGACAGTCCACCTAACAGCAAAAAGAAATTACGCATTTTCATAAACATCTGATTAAGGATGATACAAATATAAAAAAAGTGGAGGCGACCGGATTCGAACCGGTGTCCAAACATATTCGTCGAAAGCTTTCTACATGTTTATTTCGGCATTTATTGTCGAAAGCCGGCAGGAACCGAACGCACCAACCGGCTTCGTAGCTGCGATTATCTTAAGCAAACAGCGCAGACTGCCCTTTCGAAAAAGGGCCTGCTTGCCGCAACCTGTTTTGGGTTTGAGTCGGCGGCGGGGCTTGGTAACAGATAAACCGGCCCGGCGGCCCTAATGACTACCTGATCACTGATTAGGCAGCCATGGCATACTGAGTATTGCCATTTGAGTTTTCGTATTCAGATTAAACTGCTAATTACGCAACGCAGTACATGCTTACACTTTCAAAGAACGATGCTGTCAAAACCAAACGCCCCCATTAACTAACGACCCCAACCAAGCCAGTCATTGGCATTGGCAAATATCATCAGCCCCAACAAAATGGCCATCCCCGCCAGCTGTGCATATTCCATGAACTTATCGCTGGGTTTTCTTCTAGTCACCATCTCGTAGAGCGTGAACATCACATGCCCACCGTCAAGCGCCGGAATGGGCAACAAATTCATAAAGGCTAATACGATCGATAAAAAGGCCGTAATACGCCAAAATGATTCCCAATCCCAAGCAGTACCTGAGAAAATAGATCCCATGGCTTTAAAACCGCCCACGCCCTTGTAGGCACCGGTGTCGGGATCCAGTATTTTTTTGAATTGATCGATATAATCTTGCAGCTCATTTCCGGCTTTTTGCACACCGGCAGGCAAAGCGCCCAGCACGCCATAGCGCTTTACACGCAGTTGCAACCAGCCCAAACTATCCATCTGTTGGTAGCTGTACCCATAGGCCAGAAATCCAATACGCCCCTCTTCATTGACATCGACGGGTAAGGCCATCTCTTGTCCATTGCGTCTTACGGCAAGTGAAACCGTTCTACCCTTGGCCGCCAATAATTTTTCTTGCAATTCGTCGTAAAAATCGAAGCGAACACTATCAACGGCTACGATCTGGTCGTCCTTTCTAAGCCCTCCACGATAGGCCGCAGTGGTATCAGGTACAAAAAAGGCAATGGCCGGTCTGCGCACTTCCAAAAATCCGCGCGTACTGCGGTTGCGATTTTCTACCAGCTGACCGATCAGGTCCTTATCCATGTTAATGGATATAATTTTCTCTCCGCGCTGTAGTTGTACTTGTTGACCGAGGATCAATTTTCGGCGCAGCTTCTCAAAATCAGCGACCGGTTCGCCGTCGATGGAAAGAATACGGTCTCCGTTACGAATACCCATCTTATAAAGCGTACTGTCTACGACATGCACGCCATACTTCATAGAGGCGGTAGGAATTTTTTTATCGCCCCAGATCACCAGAATGAAAGAGTAGATCACAAAAGCTACCAGCACATTCATCACTACTCCACCGATCATGATGATCAGCCGCTGCCAGGCAGGCTTACTGCGAAACTCCCAGGGTTGGGCGGGCTGCTGTAATGCGTCCTTATCGAGACTTTCGTCGATCATGCCGGCGATCTTGACATACCCCCCCAGCGGCAACCAACCAATACCATATTCCGTTTCGCCTTTTTTCTTTTTAAACAAAGAGAACCACGGATCGAAGAAAAGATAGAACTTCTCTACGCGGCAATTAAACCAACGCGCCGTAATGTAATGACCAAACTCGTGAAGGATCACCAAAATAGAAAGCGACAGCAATAGCTGGGCCGCTTGTAATCCTACCGAAGACCAATTGATGGCTAGTAATATCATAAAGAAATAAGATCGACCAACCGGGTTTTGCTAGAGGTTATTATAGGTTGATCTGATCAGCTGCAAAGGTACGAGCCGCTGCATCGCTCTCAAAATAATCCTCGAGCGTGGGTTGGGCAATAAATGGAACGGCTTGCATGGTTCTCTCAATAATATCGGTCATTTCGAGAAAATTGATCCGGTTCTTCAAGAATGCATACACCACGATCTCATTAGCGGCGTTCATAATGCAGGCCAGGTTACCGCCTTTATCGAGCGCCTCTTGTGCCAACGCTAAATTTCGGAAAGTTTTAACATCGGGATCCTCGAAACTGAGGTTTCTGACCGAGCGAAAATCATAGCGCGGAAAATCATTTCGAATTCGCTGCGGAAAGGCCAGTGCATACTGAATCGGCAATTTCATATCGGGCAACCCCATCTGGGCCTTGATACTCCCGTCTTCGAACTGCACCATACTGTGAATGATACTTTGCGGGTGCACCACCACCTGTATTTGAGAAGCCCGCAAATTAAAGAGCCATTTGGCCTCGATCATCTCCAGCCCCTTGTTCATGAGCGTGGCGGAATCGATGGTGATCTTTGCGCCCATTGACCAGTTGGGATGCTGAAGAGCATGTTCTCTTTTTACATTGACAAGGTAGTTGGTCTTTCTTCCTAAGAAAGGACCGCCCGAAGCCGTCAGGATGATCTTATCGATCTTATTGCGCGTTTCTCCGACCAAACATTGAAAGATGGCAGAGTGCTCGGAGTCCACGGGTATGATGGGAGCACGATTTTCGAGGGCCGTGCGCATGACAATGTCGCCGGCCACCACTAAGGTTTCTTTATTGGCCAGTGCCACGGCCTTTCCTTGTCGAAGCGCACAAAGGGTTGGTTTTAAACCAGCGTATCCAACAATGGCAGCCAACATCAGGTCGTAACTGTCCAGAGCGGCGACTTCTTCCAACGCCCGCTCGCCGGCAAATACTTTAACAGGCGTAGACTGCAAGGCCTCTTTTACACGGGTATATTTTTTCTCGTCACCGATCACCACCATGTTAGGCAAGAAGCGCAGGGCCTGCGCAATCAGCAGCTCGTCGTTATTCTGCGCCGTAAGGATCTCTACACTAAAAAGGGCTGGATGGGCAGCGATCACATCGAGTGCCTGGGTTCCGATCGATCCGGTTGATCCAAACAGGGCTATTCTTTTAGCTGCAGCGGGTTGATTCATGTAAAAAAGAAATTAGAAAGTGACTACGAACGAAGTTAAGGCATCGGCGAGCTTTCTGTCATTGCTGAGGCGGGGTACTTTATTTTGCCCCCCTAGTTTTCCTACCGATCGCATGTAGTCTATGAAGCCGCCCTTTCGCACCGCCCGTATCTGAAGCGGAGCTAGAATGTTGCCGGTGATCAAATCGTTGTAGTACACATTTTTTTGACAGAGCAATTCGTTGATCCGTGCCGCCAATGCCTGGGTGCTCGGGGGCATCGGATCAAACTCAATGAACCATTCATGATACGATTTGGACGCATCGGTGCTTACACGGGGAGCCACTGTAAACTCGGTAATGCCTACCCCCAATTGCATGGCGGCTTCCCTGATGCAATACTCTACCTCCTCTCCAATTACGTGCTCTCCAAAAGCGGATATGAAATGCTTGGTTCGGCCCGTTACTACCAACCGATACGGATCGGTAGAAACAAATCGAACCATGTCGCCAATATCATATCCCCAGAGTCCGGCATTGCTATTTATGATGAGGGCATATTGCTGCCCCACCTTTACGTCGGCCAGAGAAATGCGTTGCGGATCTTTCTTTCCCAGCTCTTCGGCCGGTACAAACTCAAAGAAGATACCACTATTCGTATTTAGCCAGAGGCCTTCGCTTTCTTGTGAATCCTGAAAGGCAAAGAAGCCCTCACTGGCAGGAAACAGTTCTATCGTATCGACCTTTCGGCCAATGCTCTCCATCAACCGAGAGCGGTATGGTTCAAAATTCACACCCCCTTGCACCATGACGCTAAAATCAGGAAAGAGCTCTCCCACTTTTTTCCCGCTGCGTTCTACCAAGGCATCAAAATACATTTGCATCCAGGGTGGAATGCCACTGATCAGCGTCATACGCTGAGAAATGGTCTCATCGACGATACGCGATAACTTAGTCTCCCAATCTTCTATGCAGTTCGTCTCATACGATGGAAGCTGATTGGCGCGTAGGTAGCGAGGCACATGATGGTTTACGATGCCACTAAGTCGACCTGTGGGTACATCACCTATGCGCTCCAGTTCGGGAGAGCCCGACAAAAAGATCAATTTGCCATCGGCAAAACGCGTGTTGCCGGTTTCGGCCATATAACAAAGCAGGGCATTGCGAGCCGTATTGATGTGGTTGGAGATAGAATCTCGGGTAATGGGAATATACTTTACCCCGCTGGTCGTACCGGATGTTTTGGCAAAATAAAGGGGGCGGCCCCTCCAAAGCACGTTGTGCTTTCCTTCTTTGATCTGGTCGATCCATCCCCTAAACCCCTCATAATCCTGAATGGGAACGGACTGCTTAAATGACTGATAATCATTTACATCCTTTAAATTAACGGACTTTCCAAACGCCGTTTTCGCCCCCACTTTCAGTAATTTGTCCAAGATCTTTTGCTGGTCAGACAAGGCACTGGCCATTTCGGCCTTTATAGTCCGTTGAATGAACGCCGCAAAGGGCTTGGCAAGGAAAGACTTGATTGTCATAACTACCCCCGATTTTCGTTGGCAAGTTCGGGAAAGTTCCCTACCTTTGCCGTCCTAATTTTTATAGTATGATAGCCATTGTTAAAGTTGCCGGTCAGCAATTTAAAGTAGAAAAGGATCAGACCCTGTACGTTCCCCGTGTGGAGGGCGCCGCCGGTGACAAGCTTGATCTCGAAGTTTTATTGGTCGATGCCGATGGTAAGCTGTCGGTAGGTAGCGCCGCTACTGCCAAAGTTAAGGCCGAGATCGTGGACCAAGTAAAAGGAGATACGGTCATCGCCTACAAACAGAAAAGAAGAAAAGGTTTTCATAAAAAGAAAGGGCATCGCACCGCTTATACCAAGATCAAAGTTTTGAGTATCGCGTAAGATCAACCCTCATCATCCCACTAATTAAAAAGACCTCACCATGGCACATAAGAAAGGAGAAGGAAGCGTAAAGAATAATCGCGACTCGCAGAGCAAAAGACTCGGCGTTAAAATCTACGGTGGTCAGCCCGCACTATCCGGCAACATCATCGTTCGTCAGCGCGGCACCGTTTATCATCCCGGTAAAAATGTGGGCGTAGGTAAAGACTACACACTATTCGCACTTACCGAAGGAGTAGTTGAATTTCGCAAAGGAAGAAACAACCGCACATTTGTTTCTATCACTCCTGCCGAAGCCTGATACGCATCAACCTTACGGGTCGCATAAGCAGCTTAGCGCCAAAATTTTGTAGAAAAAAATTTGGATGTTAAAAAATATGTACTATTTTTAACATCGTTAATCCATTTTACTAACACATTAAATTCAAAAAAAATGGCTACAAAGAAAAAAGCTGCCAAGAAAAAGGCTGCTCCAAAAAAGAAAGTTGCTAAGAAAAAAGCAGCTCCAAAAAAGAAAGCTGCTAAGAAAAAAGCTGCTAAGAAGAAGAAGTAATCTTCCAGAAGTTAATAGAAAATCCCCCGTTCTCGGGGGATTTTCTCGTTTAAGCCCCTGCCCCATTACCCCGAAGGCCTTACCTTGCGGCTATGGACAATGCCGCCATAGCTGAGCAGCTGAAGCTACTGTCTACCCTACTGGATATTCATGGGGCCAATCCCTTTAGTGTAAAAAGTTATGGTGCTGCGGCTTTTGCCGTCGACAAACTCCCCTATCTACTTAGCCAGACCCCGCGAGAGAAGCTACAGACCATACGAGGAATTGGAAAAAGCGTGGCCAAAGCCATCGAGGAACTACTGGATACCGGAAAATTGATCTTGCTGGAAGAACAAATTCGGCAAACTCCGCCGGGTGTCATCGAGATGCTCCAGCTAAAGGGACTGGGACCTAAGAAAATTCACGCCATCTGGAAAGAGATGGGTATAGAATCCGTTGGAGAGTTATTATACGCCTGTCAAGAAAACCGGTTAGCCGCTTTTAAAGGATTCGGCACAAAAACCCAGCAGTCACTTATAGAATCGATCCAATTCTTTTTACAACATCAAGGTCAATTATTGTATGCAGAGGCAGAGGCCGTATATCCTGCTATAGTAAATTATTTGCAGCAATTGTTCGGCCCGTCGAATGTAGCCGTGACCGGCGCTTACAGAAGACAAGCGCTCACCCTCGAAGAATTGGAGTTTGTTGTGGCCGAACCTCTTTCCACCATCAAACCTAAATTCAATACCGCACACCCCCCCACCTTACTGGAAGAGACAGACCAAAGCCTTTTATATGAATTAAAGAATGGACTCAGACTCCGTCTCTACACGGCCGATCAGCCCATAGCCCATCGCCTTTTTTGGACAAGCGGCAGCCCCGAATTCCTGGAGGCATACGAGTTACTACCCACACTCGACAATAACTTACTTGTCAACGCCCATACCGAAGAGGATCTTTTCGAGGCCAAAGGCCTCCCTTTTATTGCGCCTTGCAAAAGAGAGCGCGCTGCTGCCTTGCAAAAGGAATCGAGAAATCCATTGCCTGCTCCTATCGAGACAAGCTCTATTCGCGGACTGATCCATGCTCACTCTACCTGGAGCGATGGAAGCAATAGCATAGAGGAGATGGCCAAGGCCTGTATCGAAAGAGGATGGGAATACATGGTCATCAGCGATCACTCCGCCTCTGCTACTTATGCCAACGGACTACAGGAAGAACGGGTGGCCGCACAACACCAAGAGATAGCGCTGCTCAACGCTAAACTGGGGCCATTTAAGATTTTTCGTTCCATCGAGAGTGATATTCTCGGAGATGGAAACCTTGACTACCGTCCGGAGGTACTGGCCAGCTTCGATCTGGTCATAGCCTCGATACACAGTCAGCTTGGCATGAGCGAAGAAAAAGCCAACGCCAGACTCATCAAGGCTATCGAAAACCCCTTTACGCGCATAGTAGGACATCCGACCGGACGATTATTACTTAGCAGAAAAGGATATCCCATCGATCATCAAAAGATCATCGATGCTTGTGCCGCGAATGGCGTGGTGATCGAACTCAATGCCCATCCGCGCCGCCTGGACCTCGATTGGAGATGGATCGACAATGCCCTTGAAAAAGAGGTGCTGATCTCCATCAATCCCGATGCCCACTCCACACAAGGATTGGAGGATGTACGCTATGGGGTGCTGGCCGCACAAAAAAGCTATCTGTCGGCCAGTCATAACCTGAGCAGCTTTTCGCTCGATGCGTTCGAACTGTGGCTCCAAAGCAAGAAAAGATATTAATTTTACGAAGGCTGTTGTCCCATTCTTATAATAGACCCATGAGGCTAGCATCTTTAATCTGTTGTTTCTTTTGGGGTTCCCTTGCTTCTCAGCTAGGGGCGCAAGATTATGTAGGGCTGCGCGTAAAAGAGGCGCAAGGCCGTCTAAAAAAAGAGATGCGCCCCAGACAACAAGCCATTCGGTCGTTACCGCCTGCCTCCGCCACCAAAGAAACGCTTACGGCAGCCGTATCTGCTGCGGTTGACCTACAATTGGGCTGCGATAGCGCTGGGTTTTGTTATTCAGAACAATACTTGTGTGCAGATGAACCTTCGGCCATGGAATGTCTACGCAAGATCGTGGCTAAGAAAGAGTACGGGTGGCAAGCCCTCAATGAGAATCAACATGTATCATCAATGGAGCGCCAACGCTTGCTAGAGATCTACCGCCATGAATCTTTTTGGGTAGTACAGGTGTTGCGCACCAATTGGAGTCCACTACAATACCAGCTACTTTTTTCAACAACGCTCAACTTGGCAAAATGAATAAATGTATCCTATGGATCTCACTTAGCGTACTGCTGTCGGGATGCCGATCCGCGGAAGATATGCTCACCCAACAAGAGGTAACCGCCATCATGGATCAATTTGATAAAGGGTGGAAAGAAAAAAAACCCGCGCTTGTCGACTCGGCCCTATCTACGCATTATCTCTATTTCACCCAATCAGGAAAAACCTTTTCACGTGACGCCCTCATAGCCACAGCGGGATCGGACATATATGGGCTGCAAGATATGTCTCGCGAACAGATCTCTATTCAAATAGATGGCAATGCCGCTGTGGTCAATACCGTGTGGAGTGGCAAAGGGATGTACCACGGAGAAAGCTTTGATGATAAGCAACGCTGTAGCGTGACCATCATCAAACACCGGGGAAAGGTAAAGATCTTATCAGAGCACTGTACGCCCATTAGGTAATGTAAAGTTTACCCCGTTTTCCGTTTTACCTTCTACCTTTGCTCCTCAATCTTTTTGTATGCGTATCTCCTCTGCTCTTTACTCGCTGCTTTGCTTGCTTTTTGTTTCGAATGCACTAGCGCAAACAGCCGCAACTACGACTATGTCCAAGCCTCCCCGTCCTCGGTTGGTGGTTGGATTGGTGCTTGACCAGATGCGCTGGGATTATCTATATAGATATGCCGATCGCTTTAGCGATAAAGGAGGCTTTAGACGCATGTTAAGCGAAGGAAACACCTGTGAGCAAACACTGATTCCTTACACCCCTACTGTGACCGCTTGCGGCCACAGTGCTGTTTATACCGGAACGGTGCCCGCCATCAATGGTATCACCGGAAACGCTTGGTGGGATAGCCAACTACGAAGAACCGTATACTGTACCGAAGATAAAGCGGTTAGCACGGTGGGTAGCAGCAGTTCACTAGGAAAGATGAGTCCTAAGAACATGCTGGTTACGAGTATTGCCGACGAGCTGCGGGTGGCTACCAATTTTCAGGCAAAAGTAATTGGAGTGGCCATCAAAGACCGTGGAGCCATCTTGCCGGCCGGGCACAGCGCCAATGGTGCCTATTGGTACGATAACAGCACCGGAAACTGGATCACATCCACCTATTACAATAACGAGCTTCCTGCCTGGGCGCAAACATTCAACGAGAGAAAGATCGCTGATTCTTTTTACAACTTGGGTTGGTCTTTGCTGTATCCCGCTGCCAGCTACAAGGCCAGTACCGCCGATAATAAATCGTACGAGAACAAGGTCTTTGGAGAGGCTTTTCCATACGACCTAAAAAAATACATCGGAAAAGATTACGGCAAGATCAGCACGACCCCCATGGGCAACGACATGACCTTTGCTATGGCTAAAGCAGCGCTGCTGGGCGAATCGCTGGGCCGAGATGAAATAACCGATATGCTGGCGATCAGTTTCTCCTCTCCCGACTATATCGGACATAGCTTTGGACCCAACTCCGTAGAGGCCGAAGATGCGATGCTTCGCATAGACCTTGCCTTGGGTCAATTCTTTGACCTCCTCGACAGGCAGGTAGGCAAAGGGCTTTATACCGTTTTTCTTACCGCCGATCACGGGGCGGCACATGTTCCGGAATTCAATCAAGAGAACAAATTACCCGGCGGCAGGGTCTTTATGGGAAAGATCATCGACCGGCTCAATCTCGATCTGGAAAAAATGTACCGGCTTAAAAAGCTCATCGTCAGCGATGACAATTATCAACTTCACCTCGACCACCCGCAACTGGATTCGGCCGGTATTAACACCGATCAAGTGATCGGCTGGCTTAAAAAAGCACTCATGAAAGAATCCGGCATAGATCGTGCCTTTTCGATCAAGGAACTCAACACGGTGCCGCTGCCCGCCACGGTCAGAAAAATGCTCAATAACGGATACCATCCAAACAGGAGCGGTGATCTGCAGATCATTTTAAAGCCCGGATACATCGATGCCTACGGCACCACCGGCACTACCCATGGGCTTTGGAATCCTTACGATTCGCACATACCATTGCTTTGGTTTGGATGGGGCATTAAAAAAGGGATCACGCAACGAGAGGTCTATATGACCGACATAGCCCCTACACTGGCTGCATTATTACGCATTCAGATGCCCAGCGGAAACATCGGCACCGTTATTGCAGAAGTCTTAAAATAAATAGCATGGAACTAAATGAACAATTCGAGAATGCCGTTGCAAAAAGCAAACAACTAACGGAACGACCCTCTAACGAAATACTGCTGCAGCTCTATTCGCTCTACAAACAAGCTACCGAAGGAGACAATACACAAGATCCTCCCTCTAATCCATTTGACTTTGTGGCCAGAGCTAAACATGATGCCTGGTCGGCACTGCGGGGCAAGCCCGCTTTGGAATGCATGCAACAGTACATAGCGATAATAGAAACGTTACAAAAATCTTGAGGCTTTCGAAATAGACCACGTTCGCTACAAGAGCTAACTTTTGCAAAGGGCGTTTACTATTGCGGTAAACTCTGAAGCCACCAGCGAAGCCCCGCCTACCAGTGCACCATCCACATCGGGGCAAGCAAACAACTCGTCTGCGTTAGACGCTTTGACACTTCCCCCGTACAAAATAGGGATTTGCCCGGCCAATTGTTGACCGTAATGCACTTCCAGCACCTGACGAATATGAAGATGCATGGCCTGGGCCTGCTCGCTACTGGCCGTTCGTCCGGTACCAATAGCCCATATAGGTTCATAAGCAATTACAGCTTGACCGACCTGCTCAGCAGATAGTACAAAAAGGGATTCCTGTAATTGCCGAGCCACGTATTCGTTTTGCTGCCCCTGATCGCGAATGGCCAATGGCTCACCACAACAAAAGATAGGGCGAATCGAATTCTCGATACAGCGCACTAACTTATCGGCCAGTACAGCATTGGTTTCTCCATTGTACTCCCTTCGCTCACTGTGTCCGACCAGGCAATAAGGGATACCGATGGAGGCCAGCATACCAGCGGACACCTCTCCTGTATAGGCGCCTGCTGCCAAGTGGTGACAATTTTGTGCGGCTACCTGGTATCCGGATGTTCCCTTGGTCATTGAGCTGACCGAAGCCAGGTAAGGGAAAGGAACCGACAGGATCACCTGGTGAGTATCTTGCATAGAGGGAGTAGCCCCCAGCAACGACTGTACCAATTCATTTCCTTGCTGCCAGGTGAGATTCATTTTCCAGTTAGCGGCGGCGATCTTTTTTCGCATAGATAGATCAGTATTTTTTATAGATGGTGGTGATAATTCTTTCCTCGAAGTCAGACAGCGACCGCCCTTTGAATTGCTTCCAGCGGCCAATAGCTTCTAAAAGTTTTGGCAACTGGTAACGATCGATACCCTCTTGGCCCCAAGAAAAACAGGGAATGTAGGCTGGTGTTAAACCCTGGCCCATCACATTACACCCCACTCCAATCACCGTACCCGTATTGATCGAGGTATTAATGGCAGTTTGCGAGTAGTCACCCATCATAACCCCGCATTTTTGTCCCACTTCTTTCTCTCCTTGCAAGGTCCACACTTTTACCGGTGCTCCCGTGTTTTTGATATTAGAATTAGTGGTCCCCGCCCCCAGATTACACCATGTTCCGATAACGGCATCTCCCAAATATCCATCGTGCGCTTTGTTGCTGTAGCCTTGCAAAACACTATTTTTTATTTCGCCCCCCACGGTACAATAAGGACCGATGGTGGTGGCGCCATAGAGCCGGGCTCCCATTTTTACGCAAGCACCTTCTCCTATAAAGAGAGGGCCTCGCAGCAAAGCACCCTCCATGACAGTTGCTTTGTTGGCAATATAGACCGGGCCGTCTTGGGTATTGATGGTAGCAACGTTGATCGAGGCGCCTTTTTCGATAAATAATTTACCCCGACCACTAACACGCGTTCCCTTGGGTACAGGGGACGACTTTTTTCGTGCTGTCAATAATTTGAAATCTTCTTGCAAGGCCCATGCATTTAGCCGTACGATATCCCATGGATATACAATGGAGTGAATCTCTTGGTCAAAGGATATACTGCGAAGCATCTTGACCTTGTGTGCACTAATCACTTGTTTTTTACAGATCCGGTAAGCAAGGGCACTTCCGCCTTTATCGAGCAGGCAGTCTCCATTTTGCAATGATCTTATGGCTTTACACAGAGCAGGAGTGGGTAAGATATTGCCATGAAGCAACCACCAAGAATCACCCGTTTTCAACCCATCGAAGTCCACATGACACTCACTATCCTTGTAATCATTTTGCCGCTTGTCCACAGAAGGTAATCGCATCATCCTCTCCCACTTTTCCCGGATGGTCAGCATACCCACCCTTATGTCTTGCATAGAGCGACAAAGTGTAAAGGGAAAGAGCAGCTCCGGCTGACAAAACTCTTCGGTAAAAACAATTCGCTGCTGCGGCATAGAGACTGTAAAAGTAAAAAAAACGCCCCGACAAAGCGAGGCGTTACTAAGGTAAGGAGGCCACCACAAGGGGACCAATTACTTTTTGGCGTATTTCTTTTTGAACTTATCGATACGACCGGCCGTATCGACCAGCATGTTCTTACCAGTAAAGAAAGGGTGAGACATGTTGGAGATCTCGAGCTTGATTAGAGGATACTCATTGCCATCTTCCCACTTTACAGTCTCTTTGGAAGCAGCAGTGGAACGGCTCAAAAATGAATGACCGTTACTCATGTCCTTGAACACTACCATACGATAGCTTTCGGGATGGATTCCTTTTTTCATAATACTATGATTTTTAAGGTCTTACGGATTTTGCCGTAAAGATTATAAAATAATGGACCGCAAAGGTAAGCGAACGAAACCTGTGCACCAAATCAATCGCGCATATTGATGTATTGCAACGGTACCCCCACCGAAGCGGTCTTACAGCACTGGATCACAGCTTGGAGATCGTCTATCTTTTTACCGGTAACACGCACCAGATCATCATTGATGGAGGCCTGTACTTTCAGGCCGGAATCTTTGATCAACTTAACGATCTTCTTGGCATCTTCTTGTGCCAGCCCGTTTTTGACCTTGACCTCTTTTCGCCAAACCTTTCCCTGCTGGCTCCCCTCTTTGGCCGTATCGAAAGCCTCCGGGGCAATCCCCTGCTTATGAGCCCGATTGATGAGCACATCAAGTAGCTGGCGCATCTTCATATCATCATCTGTCTCGAGTTTGAGTTGAAACGTTTTCTTGTCGAGCTCGATGAGCACATGCGAACCTTTAAAATCGAAACGATTGGTGATCTCGCGCTGTGTAACGTTGACCGTGTTGTCTAGGGCCTGGGCATCGACCTTGCTGACAATATCAAAAGAAGGCATAGGATAGCTATTTTGTGCAAAGATAGCGGCTAAAAACGCCCAAAACCGAAGAGGCCTTGTTAACTTGCAGCAATGAGTACTACGTTCATCGATTACCGATCCGATACCGTTACGCGACCTACTTCCGCCATGCGAGAAGCCATGGCGGCGGCTCCGTTGGGCGATGATGTGTTCGGAGAAGATCCCTCCATTAACCAACTCGAGGATAAATGTGCCCGATTATTCGGAATGGAAGCCGCTGTGTTCTGTCCCTCGGGCACCATGACCAACCAAATCGCGATCAAGTGTCATACACAGCCGGGCGATGAAGTTATCTGTGAGGAAAATTCCCATATCTATCAGTATGAGGGAGGCGGTATTGCGTTCAATGCAGGCGCCTCCGTAAAGTTATTGTCAGGAGACCGAGGGCGCATTACGGCCTCGCAAGTAAGCGGAGCCATCCAACCTGATGATGTGCACCGCCCTGTAAGTCGGTTGGTATCGCTCGAAAATACCAGCAACCGCGGCGGTGGCTGTTGCTACGATTTTGAGGATATCGTCGCGATCAAGGATCTGTGTCAAGAAAAGGGATTGGCCCTGCATCTGGACGGAGCGCGAATTTGGAATGCCATCGTGGCCAAACAAGAAGATTATCTCCGCTACGGAAACACATTTGACAGTATTTCGGTATGCCTGAGCAAGAGTTTGGGTTGCCCTGTGGGTAGCGTGCTGTTAGGAAGCAGACCCTTCATAAAAAAAGCCCGCCGCATCCGTAAGGTCTTTGGGGGAGGCATGAGACAAGCCGGTTCGCTGGCAGCGGCCGGCATCTATGCCCTGGACCATCATATTGCCAGATTGGAGCAAGATCATTTACATGCGCGTCTGTTGGGCGAGTGTCTGCAAAATAGATCATTCGTAAAAATGCTCCTGCCGGTAGAGACCAACATCATCATCTTTGAATTACAACCCGGACAGTCGGCCCCCGCGCTGGTTGCCACGCTTAAAGAAAAGGGCATATTGGGATATGCCATCAGCCCCGTGCGCGTTCGGCTGGTGACCCATCTTGACATCAGCGAGTCAGACATTCAAAAAACCATCGATATTTTCAATTCGCTATAGTGCCATGTTAGCCACCATCAACCCTACCCAAACCAAGGCCTGGAAACAACTGAGGCAACACTATGCCCGGCAAAAAAAGGTTACACTGCAACAACTCTTTGCAGCAGACCCCGATCGATTCAAGAAGTTTTCGGCCTGTGCCAAAGAACTGGTCATCGATTACTCTAAAAATCATATTACCGAAGAGACACTGTCGCTTTTGCTGAACCTGGCCCGCGAATGCAAACTGCCCGAGGCCATAGAACAACAATTTACCGGGCAACCCATCAATGAGACGGAGCAACGTGCGGTCTTACATACCGCGCTCCGCAATTTTTCGAAGGATCCGGTCTTTTACCAGGGTGTCGATGTAATGCCAGCGGTCAGAAAAGTGCAGCGACAAATGAAAAAATTCTGCGCGGGTATTCATGGGGGTACGCTGCGGGGCTACACCAGAAAAAAGATTAGATACATTGTCAATATCGGCATCGGCGGCAGCGATCTAGGCCCCCAGATGGTCACCGAAGCCCTACGGCCCTACTGGAAAGAGGGAATAGAGACTTTTTTTGTCTCCAACGTAGACGGATCACATATTGCTTCCGTGTTATCCAAAGTAGATCCCGAGCAAACGCTTTTTTTGATCGCCTCCAAGACCTTTACCACGCAGGAGACCATGACCAACGCCTTTACTGCGCGTCAGTGGTTTTTGAAAACGGTAAAACAAGAGAAACATATCGCCAAGCATTTCGTGGCGCTCAGCACGAATGAGAGCGAAGTAAAAAAATTTGGTATCGACCCCGCTAATATGTTCGTCTTTTGGGATTGGGTAGGCGGACGCTATTCGCTGTGGAGTGCCATTGGCCTGTCCATTGCGCTGACTATTGGCTATACAAATTTTGAGGAGCTGCTCAAGGGAGCTCACCACATCGATAAAGAATTTCGCACCCAACCGCTAGAGCATAATATCTCGGTGATCATGGCGCTGATCGGTGTTTGGTACCGTAATTTCTTTGGAGCAGACACTGAGGCGATCTTGCCCTACGACCAATACTTGCACCGCTTTGCCGCCTATTTTCAACAGGGCAACATGGAGAGCAATGGAAAAAGTGTGGACCGCAGCGGACGGGCTGTTCGCTATAGCACGGGGCCCATTATTTGGGGAGAACCCGGCACTAACGGGCAACATGCCTTCTTTCAACTGATACACCAGGGTACCACGCTGATCCCTTGCGATTTTATCGGAGCCGCACGATCGCATCATCCGATCGGTGACCATCACCAAAAATTAATGAGCAATCTATTTGCCCAAACCGAGGCCTTACTCAATGGACAAACAGCGCAACAGGTAAAGGCTGCCTTACAAAAGCAAGGACTGTCGGCAGCCCGCATCAAAAAATTGCTTCCCTACAAAATCTTTAGTGGCAATCGCCCCACCAACACCATATTGGTCAAAAAAGTGACCCCCTTTACCCTGGGCGAATTGATCGCTATATATGAGCATAAGATCTTTACCCAGGGCATCATCTGGAACATTTATAGTTTCGATCAATGGGGCGTAGAGCTTGGCAAAGAATTGGCCGGCAACATACTTCCCGAGCTTAAAGACCAACGCCCTGTCCGTTCGCATGACTCCTCTACCAATGGACTGATCAACTGCTATAAAGCCATGCGTTGATACAACCTGCCAGCATTGGTCAATTACAAGCGTCGAGTGACCCACAAAAAAAGTCCCCGGATAATCCGGGGACTTTTTTATAACGAGAGTCGAATATCGATTACTGTACCAGTACCAGACCAGATACGATCTTGCCACTATACTCGTGGGCCACTTTGACCACATATGTTCCACGGGCAGCACCGCTCATATCCACATCCATACGGAGGTAAGGAGCAGAGCTGTACGTAAGATCAAAGGTCTTAACGGCCACCAACTGACCAAGCGGGTTGTACACAGAGATGATACGCTTTTCGTTGGCATCACCTGCATGATAGTAGCGAACCTGGAAGGCGCCCGCAGTTGGGTTGGGGTAAATAAAGAGCTTATCAGAAGCTTCACCAGAAATGGTAAGCACATTCGATCTGTTGATACATCCGTTTACATCGCGAACAGTAGCTTGGTAGTTGCCCAGTCCATCGATGTTAACTACCTGAGTAGCTGCAGCACCTGCAATTGCATTACCGTTCAAGGTCCAAGACCAAACAGCGGCAGCTGGAGAGCTGGTACCATTAATGGTAGTCGTTCTGCCAGGAGTCAGCCCTGTAACAGGAGCAGACAGCGTTACGGAAGGCAGCGGGTTAACCGTGAGCACAGCAGTGTTGGAGACCGCTACAGGACAACCGCCAGACTGCGCCAGCAAACGATAGCGCATTCCGTTCATGGCAGCCGTAGTAGAAGGAACAGCCAAGGTGATACCAGTGGCACCACTGATGCTGGTCCAGTTAACACCACCATCGGCACTTTGCTGCCACTGATATACGGCCGCAGCGTTAGTAGATGGGATGGCAGCATGGCTTCCTGTCATTGTAAATCCACTTCCTACGCAAGTGGCAGCAGTGGCAGGCACAGCCAGCGTAGTGATAGGCTGACCAACATTGACACGAACCGTTGCAGGAGCAGAAGTACATGGAGAAATAGTAGAATTAAAGAACACGGAGTAAGTAGTATTCTCTGAAGGACGAACAAAAATGGTATCCTCACGCGTACCGTTGTAAGGAATAGTTCCGGCAGCATCGAGGAACATGGTTCCGGCAATAGCAGGAGCGGCGGTCCAAACACCTTCTCCATAGCTGGGCACCACATATGTTACGTCGAGTGACCAGGCGGTAAGCGTACCAAAGTCTTGTGCATATTTATCGCGAAGACCGAGTGTGTAAACACCGTTAGAAGGACCATAAATATCGGCCCAGTTGGCAGTAGTGGGCACCATTGAGGCGGGACCTGCACCGGCACCGGTACCACGGTCAGCCCTGAATACCCCTGTAAAAGTGGTACCCGCAGATATGCCAGAGGACAGTGCATTAACACCTGCCGAACTAATGACAGTGTTGACCATTCCTTGGCCAGGACCATAGCCTGTTCCGGAGATCTCGTTGTTCAAATTCAATATTTGTCCATTAGGCGTTCTTAAAACAATTACCAGGTCGCCAGGCCATGTATGGTTAGGAACACTGAAGCGAACCGCCAAGCCAACGGTAGCAGCACCAGCGGGTAATCCACTTACTGTGATGCCACTGGTAACACCTGCGGTATTATTGTCAGGGATTGGCTTAGGAATATCGGTTGATGTGAAGCTGGCCGTAACAGGTGCAGAAGTAGAGGCAAAGTTGGTGATGGTCAACCGCTGGATAGAACCGGCGCAGATATTGGCAGAAGCAGGGCTAACCACCGTCTGAATAGGATTGACGGTAAGCGTAGCAGCATTGCTGGGGTTAATACCGGTACAAGCGCCGCTGAACATGGCTCTGATCTCGTATCCATTCCAGGTGGTGGGAACGTTGGTCAGCGTAAGAGTTGCTGTTGTAGCACCGCTTACTACACCCCCATTGGGAAGAGCCTGCCAAATAGCAGTGGGGCCGGTACGGAACTGCCAAGAGTAAACTGGCAGCGATCCGGAGGCAGCTACCGTAAAGGTGGCGTTGCCACCGCAAGTGATAGTAGATGAAGCAGGCTGTGTAGTGAATGCCCCTTGAATACAAGGTGCGATCGTTACATTATAATCCTCGGCCTCTCCAAAGCCACTAGAAGAAGCGCCGCAAGATTGTGTAGCTGCAAGGGCAACGTCATCACCTCCTCTCACGCGCATTCTGGTAGTACCAGGAAGTGCGTTGGCAGGAACAGTAATCGCCATTACAGCGGTACCGTTAGCTCCAGCAGTACCTGTGGTGGCTCCGGCCGCTTCTCCGGCATCGGCGAAATCACCATCTTGGTTCCAGTCGAACCAAACACGAGCGTGTTGATTGGCATCGGCACCCATGGTTACGTTGACCGTATAAGAACCACCTGCGATAAGCGAAGGTGCAGCAAGGCTGCTGTAATAGGTGAAAGGTGGTGTCGAACAAGCGGAATTGTTATTCAGCGTAGTTCCGGGAATGCTAACATTGGTAATGGCGTCACCCAATCCGCAACCAAACGAATAGGTGGGCGTGCAATAGCAAGCAGAGGTCGGCGCCAAAGCAACGAGCAGTGAACTTGAGTTGCCGGTGTTTCCAGAACATGTTACCTGGCAGCGATAGAAAGTAGCAGCTGTTTGGTTTCTGGTAAGACCGGGGCTGTTGGCTCCGGCAATATTTGTCCAGGTTGAACCGTCGGCTGAAGACTGCCACTGATAAGTTACGCCGCTTCCTGATGTTGCATTCTGAAGAGAAAGAGAGAAGTTGACACCAGGACAAACAGACGCTGCAGAAGATATGGTGTTACCGGGAGCAGGCGTTCCGGAGCAACCTGATGTAGCATAATCAATAACAAAAGGCATAGCCTGAGGGGTGGTACCATCCACAAGGGCGGCCCAAGCGCCGGTAGTTACAGTACGCTGAATAGCGTTAGCACCCGTGGCACCGGCAGCGCCTACGATTGTTACGGGTGGTGAGAAATTACTTGCCTGAGAAGTACCCACTCCCCACTCGATCCAATACGTTCCGGGAGCAAGAGTAACGCTAACGTTAGCCTCTACCCGAAAGATCTGACGAGTAGTACCTGGAGTAGCATTGAAAATTCTATACATAGAAGCAGAACTGCTGGCCGCAAAACGGTTGGTCGTTCTGTCTCCGAATATTGGTGTAGGGTTACCTACAGAAGGATTGGTATTGTAAATGGCTACTCTCACATCATCGAATGGAGATGTAGAGCCGGCAAACCCTGTAGAATACGCAAAGAAACTGATCTTGGTTATACCCCAAGAAGGACCGGCGGGAACAGTAAAATCATCGGCAACGGTATTGGCAGTGATGTTGGCACCAAAGCCGGCAATAGTGTTGGCCCCTTGTACCTCGCTCCAGGTAAAACCGGCAGGAGCAGCGGTACCATTACTGGTAGAAGCACCGGTAGACAACGGCCCATTGGTGTATTGCTGGGAAACGGCTGAAGTACCGATCAAGATCAAAAGACAAAAAGCAAGCAGGGGCTTCAAAAACAAAACCTCAACTTGCTTAAGCGTAAAGTTTGGTTGCATAGTTACAGTTTTAAAAAATTGTTAGTGCACTACTAATCAAGCGTATGCACAATTCAAGTCGAAAGATAAAAGAAATTTTTGATTATCATTAACAAAACGATAAAATCCTCGAGAACAGACTATTTTCTTATTGATAATCAATTAGTTAAAATTACCACTTATCGACCTCCTCCCCCGGCTGGCCGGCGTTGTTATCGATATTATCCACTTCGGGGGGCATGGAACTGCTGACGGGTACGTCGGTATTACCGTTGTTATGGCGGTAGCCACCCTCCTCTTCGACAGACTCCTCATGGCTGAAGGCATCGAAATCAAAGTCAGGCATCAGGTCGGTCTTTACATATTCCACTGCCTCGCCCAATGCTTTTACGAACTTGTTAAAATCTTCTTTGTACAAAAAGATCTTGTGCCGGTCGTACCCATTATCATCAAATCGTTTACGACTCTCTGTAATGGTCAAATAGTAATCGTTCCCTTTGGTGGAACGCACATCAAAAAAGTAGGTTCTTCGCTTGCCGGCCCTGATTCGTTTACTGTAGATACTGTCTTGTTTTCTTTCGTTGTTCTCGTAAGACACAAAAATAATTTTAAGCAGTTAGTTAATAACAGATTGACTCTCTACAAATAAAAAAAATGTTTGTGAAATGACCAAATCAGCCAGTGCTATACTACTGCTTGTTG
The DNA here is from genome assembly GCA_947456825.1 of Chitinophagaceae bacterium. GTDB lineage: Bacteria > Bacteroidota > Bacteroidia > Chitinophagales > Chitinophagaceae > JJ008. The sequence continues at coordinate 37,245 of CANGTM010000002.1, read as the reverse complement.
CTGCTGCTGCCTTTTGTACATATCGGCATAGTAGCCGCCCGCCTGAAGCAACGCGGCAGGCGCGCCCGACTCTACCAGCCTACCCTCTTCAAGTACCAGCACCCTGTCGAACTCCAGCAAACTAAAAATGCGATGGGTTATTATGATGGCTGTTTTATTTTGCAAAAAGGCTTGCAATCCCTCGGTGATCCGCTGCTCCGTTCGCGCATCCACCGCGCTCAGGCAATCATCCAATAACAAAATGGATGGATGGCGCAACAGGGCCCTTGCAAGGGTGATCCGTTGTTTTTGACCTCCACTGAGCATTACCCCTCTTTCTCCCACCATCGTATCGAACCCGGCAGAAAGTTGATGGATCTCCTCTTCAATGCAAGCAAGGCGAGCAGCGGCAGTAATTTTTTCGAGCTCGACCTCCTCACTTCCAAATCCAATATTGGCGCGTACCGTATCACTAAACAAAAAGACATCCTGGGGTACGTAGCCGATTTGACTGCGCAGGGAATGTAAGTTGATCTTCTCCAAGGGGACATTGTCGAATGTTATCTGACCCGATGAAGCATCGAATTGCCGAAGCAGTAACTGAACGAGCGTGGATTTACCGCTGCCCGTGCGACCCACAATAGCTACCTTTTCGCCCGGTGAAATGGTGAAACTTATATCCTGGAGGGCCTTGATCCCCGTATCGGCGTACGTAAAATGGACGCGATCGAAGGTAATGCCTCCCTTTAGGGGATGAGAGATGGCATCGGCGGCATCGGTAACGGCCGGTCGTGCTGACAAGAATTCATTGATGCGTTGTTGTGATGCGGCGGCACGCTGCACCATGCTAGCGGTGAGGCCAATGGCACTGACCGGAAACGTAAGCATGTTTATATACATGACGAATTCCACGATGGTGCTCAGGGTAATGCTATGGGAGCCATCGATGTAATACAGCCCGCCGATCATAATGGTGAGCAACGTACTAAGCCCGATCAACAAACTGATCGACGGAAAATAGAGGGACTCCACCTTGACCAGGCCCAAAACCTCTTTTTTATAGCGCCCTGCGATCTGCCGAAAGAATCCCGAAAGGGCCTGCTCTTGGGCAAAGGCCTTGACCACCCGAATGCCCGAGTAGGTCTCTTGTGCATGTGTAGTAAGATCTGACAATGCCTCTTGAATTCGTTCGCTACGCCGGTGGATCAGATTATTGATATAGTAGATAGCAATGGCCAATATTGGCAATGGCAACAACACATAGATGGTCAGCTCTACGTTCCTTCGGAACATAAAATACAAACTCAGCGAAATAACAGATAGCAGGTTGGCCATATACATGACAGCAGGGCCGGTAAACATTCTGACGCGGCTTACATCTTCGGTAATGCGGTTCATGAGGTCGCCCGTACGCTGCTGACGAAAAAAAGCGGCATCAAGCAATTGGTAGTGCGAAAAGATCTGGTTCTTTTGTTCGTACTCTATATAGCGACTCATTACGATGAGCGTTTGCCGCATCATAAACAAAAAAATACCTCTCAACAAGGCCAACAGCAAGATCACTGCCCCACACAGTGCCACCACTGTTCCCACATCTGAACCCCACTGCCGGATCCATTCAATCAACAACTTTACCGACCTGTCGTAGCCCGCGTAAACGACAGGAGATTGATAGCCCTGCAACGACAGTGCCCGCTGAACATGGTCAATCACGAATCCAGTGACCTGGGGAGACAATACGTTAAAGTAGTTGGAGAGAATAACGAATCCAAGGCCAGCCGCCAGTCGAAGACGATACGTCCAGAAAAAAGGTGCCAGTGAAAACAATTCGCGCATAGAAAGAATAGTAAAGTTAGCTTTTGTTAAGCGGGATTTGGGCTGAAAAGATCATTGGCGTACATTTGCGCCGGAGAGATGGCAGAGCGGTCGATTGCGGCGGTCTTGAAAACCGTTGACTGTAACAGGTCCGGGGGTTCGAATCCCTCTCTCTCCGCACTTCAAATTGAATGCCCCCCTGGGGCATTTTTTAGTTGGCGAGCATAGAATGCTTGCATTCCAAACCGAGCACAATGAAAATGGTTGGGCCATGAAATAATCCCACGAGCAACGAGAATAACAGTGCTCAATTTCCGCCCACAACAGCCTCGCGATACCCATCGGCTTGCTGGGTGAGTTTAACTGCGATCTTCTTTTTAGTGGCAATGGTCTGTTCAATGCGACCCTTGATGAGATCGTGCGTAGAAAATGGAAAAAACAAAGTAGTAGTACCCCCTTTTGTTTCGACAGCGTAAGGGATTTTTTCGGTCGTTCCATAAAAACAAAGGACAAATCCCGTTTTTCCACCGCTGAGCACCAAGGGATAGCTTACGCGCAATGAGTGCTCGTAGCTACCATAGGTGCCATCAGCCATGTTAGCTACTTTGAAAGAAGGAGTGCCAAGCCCGACTATTTCGATAGTTTCACTATTGTCTACGCCGCTACGAACTGGTTTAAAGACCATGCTGCCCCGACTAGCCGCTTTTTCGGTCCGTATGTCCTCGGCTGCGGGTTGCTGCGACTGAGACCACACTGGGACGGCACAAACAAGCAAGAAGCTAAACAAGGAGAGTAATGACTTCATAAAAAAGGGGTGTTTATTGGATAAAAATACATCAAATCGGCACATAAACCCGAAGCCCTTTCCCAGACTTTAAACCGGATATGATCTTTTTTGTTATAACAAATAATGAAACAACATCTTCCTTATTTGGAATACAAAACCTTAGCGCTCCTACTCTGCTTGGCGGTTGTTCTGCCTGCTTGTGGACAACCCTCCGCTACTAAAAAAAATAAACCTGCCATGACGACCCCAGCCTTTTCCGGAAAAACAGATACGGCCACCTTTGCTAACGGATGTTTCTGGTGCACCGAAGCTATCTTCGAGGAATTAGATGGTGTTATCAGCGCTGTTTCTGGCTACACTGGCGGTGCCACTAAAAATCCCACCTACAAAGAAGTTTGTTCCGGCTCTACCGGGCATGCCGAGTGCATTCAAATTACCTACGACCCCCAACGAATAAGCTTCGATGAACTTCTCGAGGTCTTTTGGAAAACACATGACCCCACCACCCTTAATAGGCAGGGTAATGATGTGGGCACTCAATACAGAAGCGGCATATTCTACCACAACGAAGAGCAGCGACAAAAGGCCGAGGCGTACAAGACAGCCCTGGACCACTCGGGCGCCTGGAACGACCCGATCGTAACCGAAATAAGTCCGTTTACGGTATTTTATTCGGCTGAGGATTATCACCAGCAGTACATGGAACAAAACGGAAACAGTAATCCGTACTGCCAATTCGTAATTCAGCCTAAGCTCGATAAATTTCGAAAGGTATTTGCCGATAGGCTCAGAAAAAACTGATCAGATACCACAAAATAAAACTGGAACACGCTCATCTGACCAAGGCGGGGTATATTAGCGTTGAATTGATCCAACAATATATAAGCCGCCCATGCGAGTTTTTTACTTTACGCTCATACTAACAGGCCTATTATGCGGTTCAAGCTACTTGAACGCGCAGCCCCTTCAACGCAAAGCCTCTTACACCTTGGACGATTCACTGCGCGGATCACTGAACCCGGAACGCAGCTGGTGGAACGTGCAGCACTATGCCCTTTCAGTAGTACCCGACTTTGCTAGCAAAACAATTACCGGCACCAACACCATTGGTTTTATAAGCACCCATGCCAAGGCCAAACCCGTTATGCAGATCGATCTGCAATGGCCCATGAAAATCGACAGCGTACTGTTCGAAGGACGTCGGGTTGGTTTTGAAAAAAGAGGCAAAGACAGCTGGCTGGTACAACTAAACATGCGATCGGTTACCAAGAAAAAGAACGAACAATCGGTTACGATCTATTTTAGCGGAACTCCGCGCACCGCCAAGAATCCCCCATGGGACGGGGGCTGGATCTTTTCGAAAGATAAAGAAGGAAGACCTTGGATGACGGTCGCCTGCCAGGGACTGGGGGCCAGCGTATGGTACCCTTGCAAAGATCACCAAAGCGATGAACCTGATCGAGGCGCAACACTTTCCATAACGGTACCAGACTCGCTGAAAGCGGTAGCCAACGGGCGATTAGTTGGCCAAAGCGCTCCCCAAAAAGGATGGAACACCTTCGTGTGGCAGGTAACTAATCCCATCAATAATTACAACTTGGTGCCCTACATTGGTAATTATGTACACTGGAAAGACCAGTACGAGGGCATTGGCTCTAAAAAACTAGATCTGGATTACTGGGTTTTGGATTATAATATCGACAAGGCCAAGCTCTCTTTCAATAAGGATGTACCCCGCATGCTAAAGGCCTTCGAGTACTGGTTTGGGCCCTACCCCTTTTATGAGGACGGCTACAAATTGGTGGAGTCATCGCATTTAGGCATGGAGCATCAAAGCGCGATTGCCTATGGGAATGGTTTCAAAAACGGGTATAGGGGCCGAGACCTATCGGGCAGCGGATGGGGTAAAGATTGGGACTACATCATCATTCATGAAAGCGGTCACGAATGGTTTGCCAATAACATTACCACCAATGATATTGCGGATATGTGGGTACACGAAGGATTCACCATGTATTCGGAGGTGCTCTTTATCGATTATCACTACGGAAAAAAAGCGGCCGATGAATACTGCCGCGGGGTACGCAAGAATATTCGTAACGACAAACCGCTCATTGGTGACTATGGTGTAAACCAAGAAGGCAGCGGAGACATGTATAACAAAGGGGCCGGTCTATTGCACCACATTAGAGAGATGATCGGTAACGATTCTTTATTTCGAGCCATTCTTATAGGGCTCAATAACGATTTTCGTCACCGCACGGTAGACTCTAAACAAGTGGAGGCCTACTTCTCGCAAAAAGCACAACTAAATCTCTCATTGGTCTTTGACCAATACCTGCGTAGCACCACCATTCCCGTACTGGAGTACCAGATCGATCGTGGTAAGATCAGGCTTCGTTTTCGTAATTGCATAGACAACTTTCAGATGCCGGTTCGCTGGGGGCAACGCCAATTGACCATCACCACGCAATGGACCGAAACAACCATTGACGAAGACAGCGATCCACAGCAACTAGACGGCAACTATTATTGGACCCTTCGCAGCATCGGTTGACCGCACAGATACTATCTTTATGAAATGAGCGTAATTAGAAAGCAAAGTATACTCTCTACCCTGGTCATCTATGCAGGCTTTGCGGTCGGCCTGCTCAATACGTATCTTTTTACCCGACAGGGACTATTTACCGAGGAGGAGTTTGGACTTTATAACGCCTTTATTGCGATTGCAACGTTACTAGCCGCTGCCGGAAACCTGGGAGCCCCCTATTTTATCTATAAATTTTATCCGTACTACCGCGACCACCTGCGCACGGACAAAAACGACCAGCTGACCGTATCTATCCTACTGGGCGCGCTTGGCTGTGTAGCGGCCATTCTCGTCGGTTTCTACATTGAGCCAATCGTAATAAAAAAATATGCGACCAATGCCCCCCAGCTGGTGAACTACTACCACTGGACCTTCTTGCTGGGGGCAGGACTTTTGCTATTCACCATTTTGGAAGCTTGGAACTGGCAGCAGCAACGGGCCGCCACCAGCCACTTTTTAAAGGAGGCGGGATGGCGACTATTCATTTTATTGCTGATCGGCTGTTTTGCGGCGGGCATTATTCCCAGCTACGATGTTTTCATTAAACTTTTTGCTTTTAGTTTTCCGCTGATCGCCATTGCGCTACTACTGATCTTGCTATACCGTAAACAAGCACCACTGGCAAAGCCATTCAGCCATGTGAGCCATAGACTCAGGAGATCGGCCACTCGATACACCAGTTATACCTACTTCGGCACCTTGATCTTTACTATTGCACAAGTGTTTGATACGATCCTTATAGCATCTGTGGTAAGCAATGCGATGACCAAAGTAGCCCTTTACTCGCTTGCGCAGAACATGGCATCGCTGGTGCAGGTACCGCAACGAGGGGTCGTTGCGGCCGCGATAGCACCCCTCTCCGCTGCCTGGAAACAAAAAGACATGACCACGATCGCAAAAATCTATCAACGATCGTCCATCAATCAACTTATAGTCGGAGCCGGACTATTGGTATTACTCCTGATTAATTACAAGGATGCAGTAGCGACCTTTCACTTGAAGCCGACCTATTTACAGGCATTTTCAATTTTAGTATTACTGGGGATGACCAAGCTGATCGACATGGGCACTGGAGTCAATTCACAGATCATCATTACTTCGCCTAAGTGGCGATTTGAGTTTACCAGTGGTCTCGTGTTACTGGCCGTTATGTTGCCCCTCAGCTATTGGCTAACCAAAAAAGAGGGCATCATCGGTACGGCCCTGGCCCAGCTAATATCTATCGGTTGCTACAACCTGTTTCGTCTGTTTTTCTTGTGGAAACAATTTGACCTACAACCCTTCTCCCTAAAATCGTTATACACCATTGCCTTGGCCGCAGGGGGATGGACCTTTTGCCATTTTCTTTTTCAAGAGTGGAGCGGATGGACAGCCCTGATGACACAGAGCTTGACCTTTATGCTGGTCTACGCGGCCGGCATCTACCTACTGCAACTTACGCCCGACGCAAAGGAACTGCTCGCAGCCCTTCGAAAAAAAAGTGCAAACCCGTAACACACCGGTTGTTCAAGTAGCTTATTGCCTTGTAGAACCCGCAGGAATACGACCTGCCGAAATAAAACGTTTCTGATAATAAGGATCGGATAGATCACTGACCGTAACCCCATTGCTCACCGATGCGTGAGCAAACTTTCCATTACCTAAATAGATGCCCACATGAGAAACACCTTTTCCCCTTGTAGCATAAAAGAGAAGGTCCCCGCTCGCAAGTGTCTCCATGCTGGCGGGTTCGCAATACGCATGCTGTTGTCTGGACGTACGAGGTAATTTATACCCGCAGCATCCATCCAACACTTGCATGGTAAAGGCCGAGCAATCGATCCCCGATCGATTACTGCCCCCCGATCGGTAAGGCACCCCCATCCACGGATCGATCTGTTCCAGCAACCCTGATGAGGGCAACTGCTCGACCTCTGTGTCGAGCAACACAGCGTATTTGAGTTGAACGGGCGTGGCCGACTCTATCTGCGGCGCACTGTAGGTTAAAGGAGCCGGCTGCACTTGAACGGTCTGGCTTACGGTGGGCGCAGCGGAAGAAGCGCGGGTTGGGCGAATGGGCTTGCTCTCAACCTCCTTTGTCGGTAGAGGCTTGTCTACTGCCAGGGGAGGTAAAAATTGAGGAGAAACGGATGCGGTAGTTGTTGACACTACAGGCCGGTTGCGTTCAGTAAAGGAGGAGATCAACGCACACCCGCTTAACACCGAAATGGCAAGGATTAGAAAAAAATTATATAGAAAGAAACAGGGCCTCAATGGTGTATATCGGAATTTTGCAAAGGTAGCTAATTTGCCTATTATTGACCTTCTATGAAGTTCTCTCACCTGCATGTTCACACCCAATTTTCGCTCTTAGATGGTGCTGCCTCCATACCCGCCCTTTATAACAAGGCCATCAGCGATGGCATGCCCGGTCTTGCCATCAGCGATCATGGAAATATGTTCGGCGTGTTCGAGTTCGTGGCAGAGGCCTATCGCCATAAAGACGAGAACGGAAAATTAAAGGTGAAACCCATCGTGGGATGCGAATTTTACCTGACCGAGAACCGCCATCAAAAAACATTTACCAAAGACCAAAGGGACAAACGCTATCACCAGATCTTACTGGCCAAGAACGAGAAGGGATATCACCATCTCGTCAAGCTGACCTCACTGGGCTATGTGGAGGGGATGTACAGTAAATATCCCCGCATCGATAAGGAGCTGATCGTAAAGTATGCCGAGGGACTCATCGCAACTACCTGCTGCCTTGGCGCCTCCATTCCACAAGCTATTTTAAAGAAAGGAGAAGAAGAGGCCGAGAATGAATTTCGCTGGTGGCTCAATATATTTCAACAAGACTTCTATGTAGAGTTACAGCGCCATGGACTCCCCGAACAAGACAAGGTCAACGAAGTTCTCGTTAAATGGGCAAAACAGTACCAGGTAAAGATCATTGCCAGTAACGATAGTCATTATGTGGAGCAAGACGACTTTAATGCACACGACATATTACTTTGCATCAATACCGGCGAAAAGCAATCGACCCCCGCGCTGCGAGAGATCTCGGACGACGACGTGAACGTTCGTAACAAACGCTTTGCCTTTCCGAACGACCAGTTCTTTTTTAAGACCGCTGCGCAAATGCGCCAAACCTTCGCCGATCTGCCTGAGGCCATCGACAACACGAATGAAATTGTCGAAAAGGTAGAGCCGGTGAATTTGACGCGCGATATTTTGCTGCCGAATTTTCCGGTAGCCAACCGATTTCAGATTCATACCAAAGAAGAGACCATTGGCAAATACAAAGTGTCTGCCGAGTCGCAAAACCAATGGGAATACCTGCGCCATTTGACCTACGAAGGAGCAGAGAAACGATACCAAGCCCTCACCGACGAGATCAAGGAAAGGATCGAATTCGAATTGTTCACGATCAAAATGATGGGCTTTGCCGGTTACTTTTTGATCGTTAGCGACTTTATAAGGGCCGGACGTGAAAAAGGTGTCTTCATCGGACCCGGCCGGGGCTCCGCCGCAGGCTCTGTAGTGGCTTATTGTATAGGCATTACCAATATAGACCCCATCAAGTACAACTTACTTTTCGAACGCTTCTTGAACCCCGATCGTAAATCGATGCCCGATATCGATACCGACTTTGATGATGAGGGGCGGCAAAAAGTGATCGACTATGTGGTAGAGAAATACGGAAAGAACCAGGTGGCGCAGATCATCACCTATGGAACGATGGCTGCCAAGATGAGCATCAAAGACGTGGCTCGTGTAATGGACCTTCCGTTAACCGATTCTAACGCACTGGCTAAATTGGTGCCCGACAAACCGGGCATTGAACTACGTCGCGTCTTACATGCCCCACTCAAGGCCAAGGACGGCCAAAAATCGCTCGAAGAAAAAGACGGGCTGGGCAATGACGATCTGGAGAGCGTCAAAAAACTCAGGGAGATCTACAAGCAAAAAGAATCCATTGCCTCTAAAGTATTGCACGAGGCCGAGCGACTCGAAGGCTCCGTACGAAGCACAGGTATACATGCAGCCGGCATCATCATTGCGCCCAGAGACCTCACCGACCTTATACCGGTGGCAACGGCCAAGGACTCACCCCTGTGGGTTACCCAGATAGAAGGTAATGATATTGAGAGTGCCGGTATCATCAAGATGGACTTTCTGGGCCTTAAGACGCTCTCTATTATCAAACAAGCCCTGACGCTGATCAAACAGTTGCACGATGTAGATATCGACATTGATAAGATCCCACTCGATGATGCCAAGACCTTTGAACTTTATCAACACGGTGCTACCATCGGTACCTTTCAGTTCGAAAGTCCGGGCATGCAAAAATACCTGCGCGAGCTAAAGCCCGATAAGTTCGGTGATCTCATTGCCATGAATGCCCTCTATCGTCCGGGTCCCATGGCCTACATTCCCAATTATATCGATCGAAAACATGGCAGAGAGGCTATCAGCTACGATCTGCCCGAGATGCAAGAATACCTAGAGGAGACCTATGGTATTACCGTGTATCAAGAACAAGTGATGCTGTTGGCGCAAAAGTTGGCCGGGTTCAGTAAAGGAGACGCAGACGTCTTACGAAAGGCCATGGGAAAGAAGAATCGAGAGACCCTCGATAAAATGAAAAAACAATTCATTGAGGGTGCCACCGCCAAGCTACTTCCAGCCGATCGACTGGAGAAGATATGGACCGACTGGGAAGCTTTTGCGCAATATGCCTTCAATAAATCGCATTCTACCTGCTATGCCTATGTCGCTTACCAGACCGCCTATCTAAAGGCCCACTACCCTGCTGCTTACATGTCGGCCGTGCTTAACAATGCGGGCAGCATTGAAAAGATCACCTTCTTTATGGAAGAGTGCAAGCGAATGGGCATCAAAGTGCTGGGGCCCGATAGCAATGAATCGCTAAAAGGTTTTGCGGTCAATGCCAAAGGAGAGATTCGATTTGGCCTGGGAGGATTAAAAGGCGTGGGTGAGGCAGCCGTTGAAAGTATTATTGAAGAAAGAAAGAAAGGTGGATTGTATAAGAGCGTATTCGATTTTATCAAACGGGTCAACCAACGCACGGTCAACAAACGAACCCTCGAGAGTCTGGCCTACGCCGGTGGCTTTGATTGTTTTCCGGAATTACACCGGGCACAGTACTTTACCATACCCGACGGGGAGCAGGTAAACGGACTAGAAAAAATTATGAAATACGGGCAGGTCATGGGACAGCACCAAGCTTCTGCGGCCAATACACTTTTTGGAGATCTGCCCATTACCATGGAGATCCCACCGCCCCGTATCAGCGACGTGCCACCATGGCCCCTGGTCGTTCAACTGGACCACGAAAAAGAAGTAGCCGGTATCTACCTGAGCGGCCACCCACTGGATAATTATCGTTTCGAGATCAAACATTATGGCATTACGGCTATCAGTGATTTCAATGAATTCAGAGATAACATATCGAAACAACCCAATCCAGGCGCACCTTTCAGGCTGGTTGGATTGGTAACCGATGCGCAACACCGCATTGCCAAGAGCGGAAACAAGTATGGCAGCTTTATCATTGAAGACTACACGGGCAAACTGGAGTTTCCGCTTTTTAGCGACGACTACCTGCGCCTTTCGCCGATCCTGCAGCCCGGCAGCAGTGTGCTCATTGTAGGCTATCTAAAACAACGCTACAACAGAAACGAATTCGAATTTAAGCTCAACGGCGTAACACTGGCCGAAACCATGCTGGCCAACCTGACAAGATCGCTGACCATAGAGATACAACCCAAAGACATCAACGCCGAAATGATCCGTTTTTTTGAAAAGAACCTTAAGCGGCACCCCGGAAAAACAGCATTTAAATTAATTGTAAATGATCTTCATAAAAAAATGAAGGTCAATCTTCTATCGACTAGCTACGGAATTGAGGTCAACCCAGAACTTGTCCATTTTCTCGAAAATACCCCGGGTATAGGAATGATGGTACAAAGTGTGTAGGCTGACAACTTTTGCACAATGCATGTCAGGCAGACCGTTATAGGAAACGCGGAACTAAATTTGCATCCTCTTAAAAAAACAAATCATGGCAAAAGAATTTACCGATCAGAATTTCAAGACCGAAGTACTCGAATCACCCAAACTGGCCCTCGTTGATTTTTGGGCGGAATGGTGCGGTCCCTGCAGAGCGATCGGGCCAGTAATTGAGGAGCTCTCCAAAGAATACGATGGCAAGGTGAATATTGGAAAACTCAACGTCGATCATAACCCAGAGGTATCCATGAACTACGGAATCACTTCTATTCCCGCGATCTTATTTATCAAGAATGGTCAGGTGGTAGACAAACTGGTGGGCGCACAACCCAAGGCCAATTTTGTCAAGAAGATAGAGGCGCACATTTAATCGTCGCTGCCTTCTACATCTTTCTACATTAAAATACCCGCTATGGAGGCGGAGAGGTAAGAGGCGAGCGTTCCGCACAGAAGGGCCTTGAAACCCAGCTTGGCCAGATCTGCCCTTCTCTCGGGCGCTAAAGCCCCTATCCCACCGATTTGCATGCCTACCGAACTAAAGTTGGCAAATCCGCAAATAGCGATGCTAACGATCCACAATCCCTTGGTGGTAACGATGGGCACGGCCTTTGATGTAAGGTTCGAGAATGCTACAAACTCATTGATGGTTAGTTTTTGACCTAGTAGCGTGGCTGCGGCATTTACATCCACAGATGGAATACCCATGGCCCAGGCAAAAGGATAAAAAAGCTTGGCGAAGATCCAATTTAAACTCAGATCAAAGTCGGGTGCAAAAAGATGACCTGCCTTGAGTAGCGTCCAGTCGATGAGCGTAATGACCGCAATAAACCCGATCAGCATAGCGATCACATTCATGGCGATCTTAAAACCATCGCCGGCACCGTGAGAAATGGCATCGATCACATTGACGTAATCACTTTTAACCTCCAGTTTTACCTTTCCCATCGTCTGGCTCTCCTCTGTCTCGGGCCATACGATCTTGGAGATGACCAGCGCACCGGGGGCCGCCATCAAACTCGCCATTATAAGTGTTGGCGCCAGATCCATCCCGGCTTTGGCCCCCATATTGGCATATACGATCAGTATACCCCCTGCAATACAAGCCAGACTTCCGCTCATGGAGGCTAGCAGTTCGCTTTTTGTCATAGAAGGCAAATAAGGCCTTATCATCACCTGTGCCTCTACCTGACCTACAAAGGCACTGGCCACGTTGCTGAGCGCTTCGGCACCACTGACCCGCATTATTTTATTCATGGCACGAGCAATCAGGGAAACAAGGCGCTGCATCAGCCCTAAATGATAAAATACCGCTACCAAAGCACACACCAACACGATCGTGGCGGTAACGTTAAAGGCAAATACGAACGAGTCGGGAGCCCGATAGTTCTGTGCAGCCCCATCGGCTCCAATGGTCGCCACTCCCCCGTAAACAAAATCTACGCCGGCCTTCGAAAATTGCTCCAGTTTACCGATCCCTCTGCCTAGTTGTTGAAAGAACCACTGAACGGGTCCAACCTTAAATATCAACAGCGCTATAGAAACTTGCAAAAGGATACCACTGATCACCAAACGGAGATCGATCTTTCTTTTATTGTTAGAAAATAAAAAGGCGATCCCCAAGATCATGACGATACCGATAATACCTTGAAATCGTTCCATAAACAGCGCTGGTTTTAGTCAACGAAAGATAGCAATTTTTAACCAACGATCAACAAGACAGATACGCCTGCCGAATTCAACTTAACTTTGCCACCTCGATATAGTACCACCATGACCCCCTACCGTCATCTAACCACCAACCTCTCTCGCATTGCTGAAAAAGTAAATGCCGGTGAGCGCATCACCGACGATGAATGCCTTACGCTCTTTAAAGAAGCAAGTCTTGGGCTGGTAGGCACGTTGGCCAACAACATCAAGGAGCGACTGCATGGCGACAAGGTCTACTTTAATAGAAACTTTCACATTGAACCCACCAATGTGTGCGTCTTCAGTTGTCAGTTCTGCGCCTACAGCCGCTTATACGCCAATCGAGAAGAAGGATGGGAACTAAGCATCGAACAAATGCTGCATCTTGTTAAACGATACGATGGCAAACCAGTCACCGAAGTACATATTGTCGGGGGTGTGCATCCCAAGATGGACCTTACTTTTTTTAGCGAACTGCTGCAAGCTATCAAAGCCCACCGACCCTCTTTACACATAAAAGCGTTTACGGCCGTAGAGTACGACTACATGTTCAGAAAAGCCAAGGTAAGTGTACAAGAGGGATTAAAAAGATTGATGGAGGCCGGACTTGATTCAATACCCGGCGGCGGAGCCGAGATCTTTGCACCCGCAATCCGCCAGCAGATCTGTGCCGACAAAGTGGATGCAGCAGGATGGCTGGCCATACACCGTACGGCCCATGAAATGGGACTTCCCTCTAACGCCACCATGCTGTACGGGCATATAGAATCATTCGAAGATCGCATAGATCACATGCGAAGACTACGGGAGTTGCAAGACCAGACGCATGGCTTCAATACATTCATACCCCTCAAGTTTCGTAATAAGGATAACGACATGAGCCATGTTAAGGAAAGCACGCTCATCGAAGACATGCGCCTATATGCCATTGCCCGCATATATCTCGATAATTTCTCTCACCTAAAGTCATACTGGCCCATGCTGGGCAGACAAAATGCGCAGCTATCGTTATCGTTTGGCGTAGATGACATTGATGGCACCATCGATGACAGTACCAAGATATACAGCATGGCTGGCTCCGAGGAACAAAACCCTACGCTCTCCACCGAGCAACTGGTACATTTGATCCGACAAGCTAAAAGAGATCCGATCGAACGTGATACCCTTTACAATGTAGTAACTGATTTTAGCACTCAGGCAAACTCAGCGGCACATTGATGGCTAATCCGCCATCGGCCGTTTCCTTATACTTGTGATTCATATCTTGAGCGGTCTCCCACATGGTTCTGATAACAGCATCGAGAGATACCTTGGCCAGGTCGGGTGCACTTTGCAAAGCCAACTGTGAAGCTGTAATCGCCTTAATGGCACCCATCGTATTACGTTCTATGCAAGGCACCTGCACCAATCCTCCTATAGGATCACAGGTGAGACCCAGGTGATGCTCCATGGCGATCTCGGCGGCCATGAGCACTTGTCGCTGAGTGCCGCCCATAGCCTCTGTAAGTCCGGCAGCAGCCATGGCGGAGGAGACACCGATCTCGGCTTGGCAACCTCCCATCGCAGCAGAAAGTGTGGCACCTTTTTTAAATAGCGTACCGATCTGCGCAGCGGTAAAAAGAAAAGAAAGGATCTTCTCTTCACTATCACTATCGCGATTGCAAAAACAAATAAAATATTGCAATACCGCCGGAATAACCCCGGCTGCTCCATTGGTGGGAGCCGTCACTACCCTTCCAAAGGCTGCATTTTCTTCGTTGACCGCCAATGCGAAGCAACTTACCCAATCGAGCGTGTATTTAAAATCATTTCCACCGGACCGTATGGCATCGATCCAACTCTTTTTATCTTGATAACCGGGCTGCGCGGCCAATAATTTCTTGTTGAGATCGGCCGCTCTGCGATTGACATCCAATCCGCCAGGCAACACGCCGGCCGTATGACATCCCCGATAAATACAATCCTGCATGACATTCCATATCTGCATACCCATGTTGCGCGTATCGGCCTCCGATCTCCAAGCAGTCTCGTTCTCCAATACGATCTCGTGGATCGACAACCCTGTCTTGATGCACCAATGCTGCAGATCGGCCGCATCGTTGATGGGAAATGAGAGATCGACCAGCTGCTGCGAAGAAGAACCTTCTCCTTCTTTGACCACAAAACCGCCGCCGATAGAGTAAAAGGTAGCAGCCCGATTAGCTCCCGAAGAAAGGGTAGCCAAAAAACTAATACCGTTGGAATGAAATGGAAGAGTCTCGGTGATCAAGAACTCAATATCTTCTCTGGGATCAAAAACGGTTTCATGACTGCCCCCCAAAAGAAGACGACCCATGCTGGCTATAGTTGCAAGACGAGTTTGAAGTTCCTCTACAGGAAAGTGCACGGGGTCCTCTCCGGACAAACCCAACTGAACGGCAACATCGGTGCCGTGCCCCTTTCCTGTCTTTGCCAACGAGCCGTATAATAAAACGCGAACGGAGGTTACCTGCAAAAGTTCGCCGGCACCACGCAACTCCTCAACAAAGCGCAAAGCTGCTCGCCAAGGACCCAGCGTGTGCGAACTGGAAGGGCCAATGCCGATCTTGAAAATATCAAAGGTGGAGATCGCTTCGTGAGGCATGCGTTATCTTACATCTACCAATTCGATCTCAAAATAGAGCACGGCATCGGCCGGAATAGGACCTGTGGCAGTACAACCATAGGCAAGCGATGAAGGAATGATCAGCCGTACGGTACCTCCCTTTTGAATTAAGGGCACCCCTATCTGCCATCCTGTGATGACTTGTCCTAGCGTGAACTCAGCAGGTGTGGTGGTGCGGGAATCAAAAATGGTGCCGTTCATTAATTTACCGGTATACCGAACCGATACTCTCGAGGCCAGATTGGGCGTAGCCCCATTTCCAGGACTCACGATCTGATAAAGCATTCCACTTGGATGAGCCTGAACGGTCATGTTGTTGGCAGTAGCATAGGCTTGCATAGTGGCCTGCTCACTGGCTACCGTCTTGGGCACACAGGTCTTATCTTTTACGCACCCGCTAAAGAACATGAGTAAGGCTACCCCTAACACAAAGCTGAAATCTCTAGTGCGAAATGTATTCATATAAAAAAATTTTAAATAGTTGAGGAGGGTTGTTCTTTCTTTTCTAAATGACCGGTCTGGGCGGCTTTTCGCTGCATGAACTCAAGATAGCGCTGCTCTTGCTGGTCCCAGCGATGACGGGAGGAGAACACGACCATAAAAACGACCATCGCCAAGGCAGCGATCAACAATACGATCACCAACGAGGCGCTTTCCCTGAACATGACCATCTGTGCTCTTGTGTGCCACCCCGACACCAAATTGAGAGCCACACCCATTACAAGCGCCATACCCATGGGCAGCCCCACGGCTAGTTGCTTGATCCATCTTTTCTTTTGCAGACGATGTTGTTGCCAGTACACGATAAAATTCTCTTCGTCTTGGGTCAGCATAGTGTACAAATGTACAGCACAACGAGAAAAACGACGCTATAAAACAAACCCCCACCAACGATGGGTTGACGGGGGTTGAGGGAGGTCCCGAGCGGATTCGAACCGCTGTAGGAGCTTTTGCAGAGCTCTGCCTAGCCACTCGGCCACAGGACCCGATAGAAACGCTGCGAAAATAAGCACTATTTTTGACATCCATGAAGCCGATTGCCCCCTCTGAACTAATTATCAATTCGCGTGGTGCCGTATATCATCTCGATCTTCGCCCCGAGGAATTGGCCCCTACCGTCATTACCGTAGGAGATCCCGGACGTGTCGCTGAGGTGAGTAAATATTTCGACCAGATAGAATACAAGACAACGCACCGCGAATTTATTACCCATACCGGGCGAATCGGACAAAAAAGGATCTCCGTGCTTTCGTCAGGCATCGGACCCGACAACATCGACATCGTAATGAACGAGCTCGATGCCCTGGTAAACATAGACCTTGACACAAGAATCCCCAAAAAAGAGCTAAGTGCCTTAAAGATCATTCGGCTCGGAACAACGGGATCGCTGCAAAAAGATATTCCCGTCGACTCGCTGGTTGCCTCCACGCACGGGCTCGGCATCGATAATTTATTGCACTACTACAAACTGGAGCCCACGACCGACGAAACCACCTTGCTGGATGCTTTCTGTGCGCAAACTCAATTTCACCACCTATCGGGCCTCCCTTATGTCAGTGGTGCCGCTCCCTCCTTACTCGCTTGGTTTGTTCAGGACCTTCACCATGGCATAACCATTACAGCACCCGGTTTCTATGGACCGCAAGGCCGGGTGGTGCGACTTGGGCTAAAGCATCCTCAGTTCGTCGACAGCCTTACCCAGTTTCGCCATGGGATGCACCGGATAACCAACATGGAAATGGAAACGGCAGCCATCTATGGGCTAGGCCGGTTGTTAGGTCATCATTGTCTGGCATTGAATGCTGTAGTCGCCAACCGAGTATCACAAACCTTCTCACAAAATGTGCAAGGGGCCGTAGAAAAACTTATCCAGCGCTTTCTGCAAACCTTTGCAGATGACCTATGAGCACCCTTTGGTTCCATAAATATCAGGGCACAGGCAATGACTTTTTGATCGGTGATAACCGGAGTGGTCTATATACTAACCTAACGGCCCCACAAATACAGCGCCTCTGCGACCGTCGCTTCGGCATTGGTGCCGATGGTCTCATTTTGCTGGAGTCCGAAGCCGATAAAGACTTTTCGATGCGCTATTTTAACGCAGATGGCCATCCCGGAAGTTTTTGTGGCAACGGAGCTCGCTGCATTACACAATTTGCGCATTATGCGGGGATCGCTAAAGATGAATATATTTTTTCGGCGGTCGATGGCGATCATCGCTCTCGTCGCGATCAGGATGGTACCGTATCGGTACTCATGCAGTCTGTAACCACCCTGCTTTCTCACGATGATGCCGTTTTTGTAGATACCGGCTCACCTCACCTGGTCGTAGCGGTTGAGGACCTTGACAATACCGCAGTAGAAGAAGTAGGACGCTCTATCCGAAACAGTGATCGCTACCGCGAGAAAGGCATCAACATAAATTTTGTACAACGCACCGACGACCCCGGTACAATTCGAGTACGTACCTACGAACGAGGTGTAGAGAACGAGACCTATTCGTGTGGAACCGGAGCGGTTGCCGCAGCCCTGGTATTTGCGGCTGATCGCGAAGGAGAACAACTGATCTGTGTACAAACAAGAGGCGGAGATTTGCTGGTACGTTTTGCAAAAGAAAAAGCAAGATACAGCGCGATCTGGCTGTGCGGACCTGCTTTATTTATATTTGAAACGACCCTAGATCCGCAACAATTTTGAACATGAAACAATTCACTATTCGCGTATATGGCATTTTGCAAGATCCTGCAAAAGGTATTTTGGTGAGCGATGAGTGGATCAAAGCAGATCGCTTTACCAAATTTCCGGGTGGCGGACTGCAATTTGGAGAAGGAACCCGCGATTGCCTAGCCCGCGAGTTTCTGGAGGAGATGAACTTGCGCGTTTCCGTAGAGGAACACATCTATACCACAGACTATTTTCAACTTTCTGCTTTTAATCCGGCTCACCAGATCGTGTCGATCTACTATGCCGTTCGTCCGCTCGAAGAATTCAAGGTAGACCTCAAGAAAAAGCCCTTTGATTTCGATGAACGAGAACTGGCGCTCTACCAACGTCACCAACAAGCAGAGGCCTTTCGCTTTGTTCACTTCAAGGAATTTGGCCCGGATATCATGAGTTTGCCGATCGATAAGATAGTGGCCGATCAGCTGCTACAGCGCTTCCCCATCAACTGATCATGGCTTCCTTTTTCATGGAGGTAGCCAAATCGTGACCAAGATAATTTTCGATGAGTGCATGCACCCAATAAATAACCGGGGTCAATAGTATGGCTACGGCGAACTTGTAGCAATAGTTAACGATGCCGACGGCAACAAAAAGACTAAAGGGCCATGTAAAATCACCGGGCTGCGCGTTGGCTCTGGTACCTATGTAAAAGGCAATAAATAAAACAACGAAACTGTCCAAAAACTGCGAAACCAGCGTTGAGCCGGTGGCCCGCAACCAGATAAATCGCTCACCGGTCAACCTTTTTATTCGATGAAAGACCATCACATCGACCAGCTGTCCTAATAAGAAAGCGGTCAGCGAGCCGATAATAATAAACCCACCCTGCCCTAGTACACTGGCATATGCCAGTTGCATGTCAGGCACCCCGCTACCCTGTTTACCTGTCACAAAAAAAGCGGCCGGAGAAAGCCGAATAGCTCCCATAAAAATAATAAATGCAAATGCGATCAACCCGGCGGTAAGCCAAGACAAAAAGCGAACGCCCCGGGTACCATAGTACTCATTGATCAGATCCGTCATAATGAATACTACCGGCCACAACAGAACCCCTGCCGTCAAATTAAAGGAAAGCTCATTACCCAAAATACGTAACGAGAGTGGTGACAAGCCCAGGGTTTGCTCAAGCGAGAATATCTTGACCCCGATGATCTCGGCGATCAAGGCATTGGCTATAAAAAAGCCACCCAATATCAGAAACAAACGATTGGCCTTGTTGGCCATGATAGACTGTACCATACAGGGGTTTTACTTATCCATGAAAATAGCATTATTTTGTTGCTCAAATCTTTTCTCCATGCAAAATGCCTTACTTAAAAAGGCCCTACCCCACGTGGCGGCCATTGCTTTCTTTATGCTGGTAGCTGCATTATTCTGTTGGCCTGCCCTACAGGGCAATGAACTGGACCAACACGACAATGTAAGTTGGAAGGGAATGGCTCAAAACTCGTTCGAGTACAAAGAAGCGAAAGGGCATTTTCCGCTTTGGAATCCGTCGCTATTTAGCGGCATGCCCAATTACCAGGTAGCCATGGAAGGAAAATCCATCTTGCCAAATCTGACAGAGATCTTTATGCTGGGGCTTCCCAAACCCATGAACTTCTTCTTTCTAGCCTGTGTCTGCTTTTATCTCTTAGCACTTACCCTGGGAGCTGGACCGATGGTAGCTACACTGGTGGCGACAGGATATGCCTTCTCTACCTACAATCCGGTCATAATCGCGGCCGGGCATGACACACAAATGATCGCAACAGCTTTTTTACCGCTATTGCTGGCAGGGCTCTTGCTCACCTTTCACAAGAAATATTGGATCGGGATGAGCCTGTCCACGCTGGGTGCCTATTCACTGATCGCCGCCAATCATCTGCAGATCACCTATTACTTTTTTCTGATCGCCCTGCTCATCTCAGTCACCTATGGCATTGAGTGGATCCGTAATAAAGAGTGGAAACACCTGCTGCTGTCACTCGCCATTAGCTTGAGTGCAGCGCTGCTTGCCATTGGAGGCAACGCACTTATTCTGCTCACCAGCGCTGAGTACAGTCGCTATACCATGCGCGGAGGCAAGGACCTCTCTATCGATGAAAGTGGAAAAGTAACTACTACCCAAACGAAAGGATTGGACACCTCGTATGCATTTGAATATTCACTGGCCCCGAAAGAGAGTTTTACGCTGCTGCTGCCCAATGCCTTTGGAGGCGGACACAGCCGCCGTTTCGAAGAAGGCTCGCAAGTGGCCAACGATCTGATGGAAAAAGGGATCGATCAGGCCAATGCGGAACAACTGGCACAGGGCTTACCCCAATACTGGGGCGGATTACCCTACACCGCCGGCCCGGCTTATCTGGGTGTGCTTCTGGTCGTGCTAGCCGTTCTAGGATTTTTATTCTCAAAGGGACCTTTACGCTGGGGGCTATTGGCCGCAACACTGATCGGGCTTTTTATTTCGTGGGGTAAAAATTTTGCAGTCTTCAATATGTTGATGTTCGAGTATTTACCCTTGTTCAACAAATTTAGAGCACCCTCAATGGCACAGGTAATTCCACAAATTACACTGTCCGTTGCCGCCGTACTGGGACTTTCACAACTTACCAGTGGAGGATGGAGCGCGTCGGACCTGCTATCAAAAAAAGTACTGGCCCCATTGGGCGGCTTGTTTGGGCTCTTGATCATATACTGGCTATTGCAAGACTATGGAGCTCCCATTGATGCACAGATCTTGGCTGGCTATACCGACAAGAACGGCTCTGATGAATTCGCCAGAGTGATCGTCGGCAGTATGAAACAAGAGAGACAAGCCATGTTCGGCAGCGCCGTACTCAGGGCCCTGCTACTTACCCTGGCTTTACTTGGAATTGCTTGGGCCTATTTAAAAAATCACTTGGGAAAGTTCTGGGCCTTGGCCTTATTGATCGTGGTCTCTACCGCCGAGTTGACCCTGACCAGTAAAGATTATTTACCTAACGAAAGTTACGTTTCGGCCGATGAGTATCAACAAAAGAACTTTGCCCCCACTCCTATCGATCAAGAGATCTTAAAAGACCGTGATGCACATTACCGTGTACTCAACCTGAGCACAAGCACCTTCAATGATGCCCTTACTTCTTATCACCATCGCTCGGTGGGTGGTTACCATGCGGCCAAGCTCAGGATCTATCAAGATCTGATCGAAAAGTATTTTACCGGTGGTGTGAACCCTACCGTCATGAACATGCTGAATACGCGTTATGTGATCGTCAACGACCCCTCAGCCAACCAGCCCTCACTGATCAGTAACCGCGATTCGGCCTATGGCAGCTGCTGGCTGGTGGATAGCCTAGTATTGACCAACGACCGCGCGGCAACCCTGCAACAACTGGGAGAGACCGATCTTCGTCATGTCGCCCTAGCAGAGAAAACGGCCGGTATTACCGCTACTAAATTTGAGCGTGATAGTAGTGCCACGCTTACCCTTACGAAGTTCGATAACGATACCCTTATCTATGAAACGACCGGAAATAAACCTCGTTTCGCTGTATTTAGCGAGATCTACTACCCCAAGGGATGGAACGCGTATGTAGACGGAAAAAAGACCGACTATGTGAATGTAAATTATGTATTGAGAGGATTGCTGGTTCCCGCCGGACAGCACAAACTGGAATTTATTTTTGAACCCGAATCTGTCAAGACCGGAACCACACTAATGTATGGGTCGTCGGTGTTGATCGCCCTAGTGATACTGGCCGGATTTTTTATGGCCTACAAAACAAGTAGAGTTACCGCGGTCAAAAACTAAACTGTGAATAAGAAAATTCTCGTTGTAGCACCTTACAATTTTTTACCCTATCGATCGGGCGGGCAGAAATATATTGCACAATTTCTGGATGCCTTGGGTCAGCAAGCTAGGGTTACCGTGGTCAGCACAGCGCAAGACACAGGCTATGTAGCCTCGGCACATTACAGACTGCTGCCGGTGCTACCCTACTCTTTTTTTCGTTACGCAGACCTAACACTTACTGCAACGCTCATCGATCTTATTGAACGAAATCATTACGACTGGATCATTTGGGAACATCCCTATTATGGCTGGCTGGCACGTATCATCAAAGAAAAAACAGGCATCAATACGCTCATCCACACACATAATATCGAATACCAACGATTTCGCTCGCTTGGCAAGATATGGTGGCCCCTTTTAGAGAAGTATGAGCGAAAAACATTCCAATTGGCCGATAAGATCGCATTCATTTCTGCAGCTGATAGGCAATTTGCCGTCAACAGCTGGACTATCAACGACAGAAACTGCCTCGATATCCCCTATGGAATTACCCTGCACAGTACTCCCACAGATAAAGCGAACTGCCGTACATCCCTAGTCGATAAACACGGACTGCCGGGCGAAAAGACGTTACTCCTTTTCAACGGATCCCTTGACTACGCTCCCAACTACAGGGCGCTGCAACATTTACTAAAAGAAGTGATGCCCCGTTTACAGAAAAAGAGTAAGAGAGGCTACACGCTTCTTATTTGCGGAAAAGGATTACCTAAGAGAGATAAAGAACTGGTAGCCTACCGCTCGCTAGGCGTGTACCATGCAGGGTTTGTGGATGACATTGAACCCTATTTTAAAGGCGCCGATATTTTTTTGAACCCTGTTCTCGAAGGAGGCGGTGTCAAAACCAAAATGATAGAATCCATCGCCTTTGGCACACCTGTGGTAGCGATGCAAAAAGCGGCAACGGGGCTTTCGCCAGCGCTGGCAGGACCCATGCTCACCATCACGCCAGACCTTGATTGGGACCAATTTGCCAGTGCCCTGGATACACTGGCCGACAGTCTACTAGATCAGCCTTTACAAACACCAGCCGCGTTCTATGAGTACCACAACTGGACATCCATCATCGAAAGACTACTGGCCGGCTTACTTGATTAATTTTCCGGAAAATTGATATACCCCCCATTTAATCATATAACGGAGGTATTCCTTACTTACATATAGGAGGCAAAACAGAAAATAGTAAAGCCCCTTTCCCTTACGCATAGCCATGATGGCGCATTCATGACGGATCATTACGTTGCGCAACTGCAATTGTCTTTTCAAAGCGGTGCTGGCACCGGCGATATGAATGATGGTGGTATCAGCAAAAAAGAAAATCCGATACCCCAACTGTCTTATTTGCTCGCACCAAAGTACGTCCTCTCCGTACATGAAGAAGCGGTCATCAAGTTGTTGGCCAGGCAATGCGCGCATCACTGCGGCCGGCATCATAAAGAACGCGCCATTGACCCAGTCGGCCTCACAGGTCGTATCGTTCTTGAAGTACTTTCCCAGCAGTAACCGAGAACGCCTCTGGTAAGGCATAAGATAGGTGACGAAACGAAACAGATCGAGCAGCTCCCACCGAATAGTTCTGAACTTACGGGCCACGAACTGGATCTTGCCGTCGGGATACACTTGACGACAGCCTACTACTCCTACGTCGGCTCGCTCACTGAGAAAATGATATGCCTTTCCAATACTATCCTCGGTCAGTAAGGTATCGCTATTAAGCAGCAGGTAATAATGGCCGGATGCTGCCGCAATACCCAGGTTATTGCCAGCCGCAAAACCGGCATTGGTGAGACTCTTGATCAGCTTGAGCTGGGGGAACTCCCGCAAAAAATCATCAGCATCGCACTCAACAGAGGCGTTGTCTACTAAGATCACCTCAAAGGATACCGATTTGGTATGTGCATATACCGAACGTATGCAAGCAGACGTAAGAGAAAAGGTATTATAGTTTATGATGATGACCGATACCATTACCAGAGGCTAAAAGGATTCTTGATGATACCAATACGAATTAAAAGCTGATAGAGACGGGGCAAGAATTTCGCCAGGAATACCTTGAGCATCTTAAGTGTTGTGAAAAGATATACATCACCAAGATATTGCTCATGTTTCTTATAAAAAAAGGCAGCGGCCTCCAGGTATTTTTTTCTATCGGCACTGTGTACCATCGAATGAGACAACACCCGATATTCAAAAGCTGCCATGGAGATGTAGTAAAAACGAGTTCCGGAGAAGGCTACCCGCAGCCAAAAGTCCCAATCGGACCACATCATGATAGAGCGGCTTTCGTCGAATCCACCGATCCTCTCCCAACAAGATCTGCGAAACAGTGCACAGGCATCGATATAATTTGAGAGCATCAGCCGTTGCAAATTGAAAGCCCCCACTTTGGAATAGCCTTTCTTCTCGCCAAAAAGCAGCGCATCGCCATATACGACCCCTACCCGCGGCTCTTGCGAAAAAATCGGCAAGGCTTGCTGCACAAATCCAGAGCATAATTTGTTATCACAATCGAGGGGCAAAATAAGGTCACCCTGCGCCTTTCGTATACCGGTGTTTCTGGCAGCTCCCAACCCTTGATTGGATTGATGCAAAATAATAATGCCTTGCTGCGACAGCTGCGCCAACTTCTCTTTCGTAAAAGGATCGGTAGACCCGTCATCTACGATAATGTGCTCATAAGCTACTCCATTCAGTGAATAGCGAACACTCTCGAGCATTTCGTCGAGATAGATGCCATGGTTATAGCAAGCCGTTATGATAGAAAGTTGAACAGACATGGCTTATCAGGCAAAGGCTTTATTGATGGCAAAGGTAGTCTCTGAACGCTCCTCTACCGAAAACCCGTACCGCGAAAGTAATCGGTGAATGAGCTGTCTGTCGGCCTTGTCATCGTGGATCTCGACCAAGACCAATCGGGTGCGCTGGAGGTAAGACAGGTCCGCCTGTTCGGAGAATAGGTCGGCTTCGCTGCCTTCTATATCGATCTTTAAAATATCTAAATGGTCCCAACCGGCACGATCAAGTATCCCGGCCACCGTTATGCTATTGACACCGGTCGATTCAGCAGCAGGTCTCACGGAAAAAGACCAATCCTTTTTGTCACCCCCCTGCCGATCTATCATTACCGAGATTCCGGACTGCGAAAGCAAGGCGGCTTGAATGGCCTGAGCAGCGGAGGTCGGAGGAGCACAGCGTAGGTTGTACTCGAGCATCTTGTAATTATCCGGATCAGGCTCTATGGCTATCAACGTGGCGTTGGGAAAAGCGGACAAAAAATACAATGAGGTGTAACCGACATTAGCCCCCGCATCTACAATACGAAGCGCACGACCTTCTAATCCTGCTGTTCGTACCCACTCAATAGCAAAACCATACTCCTGATCAAGGATAATTTGCTGCAGCACCTCTAAGTCACTGTGAGGAAAACGCCTGGCACGCACCTGACGGAAACTGCCGTAATCAAAAACTACGGCGTCTTCATTGTGGTGAACGGAACTGATCAGCCCTTTCTGTTGAAGGGAACGCAACGACCAAAAAGTACGCAGCGGATAACTGATAAAAATCCGGTAGACGGATCGTAGGGTGCGATATAATGACAGTATCATATTTTTTTGGCCACCACAACGTAATTGGTGGTACTGATCGGATTGTGATCGATCGCCTCTAACGCTCCAAATATCAAGTTAAACAATATATAAAGCCGAAGGGAATCGAATAAAAATCGTACGGCCCAAAGCTTGCTGCCACAAAGGGAGTGTATCAAGGCTTGTCCGGCCAACGCCCAAGACCCTCCGTTCTCTTCTATTGACTGAACAGAAAATCCAGTTGAGCGAAGCAGCTGTTCAAACCCATAGCGGGTAAACCGAAAAAAATCATATGGCTCCTCATGCAATGGCCAATAGAAAGGGCCAGATAAGATCAGATGCCCGCCGGGTCTTACCAGCCGAAAGGCTTCGGCTAATAATTGACGATGGTCGTACACATGCTCTATGGTCTGGGTGCAAAGTATTGTATCGAAGCTGCTGTCAGGTAGAGGAATGGCCGTAGCAGGACAAATGATATCGACCTTTTGCAAATGAGATTGTTCTATATCCACTCCTATGTAACTAGTTACCTCCGAAGAGAAAAGTGCAGCATAGGGCTTGTTACCACAGCCAATATCCAGCACATCACCCCTTCCATGCTGCGCTATGGCTCGTCGAAGCGACTTAAAAAAGGGAGCATAATGCAAGAAATCACGACTACGCCAAGTGACGGCGGCCGCAGTAATTCGCTGATTGGTTGCTAAGGTCTCCAAGATAAGAATTGATACATAAAGGTAAGGCATCGGCCTATTCGGACAGACTCAAAAATCGATCGAGCGCCTCCTGCATACCCGGTAACCAGCGATACTGCACGTTATGGGTGTAATAATGATGCAGATCGTAATTGACATTGGTGCTGATACCGCCAAGCACGTCTTGCAAATGATCCAACCCCAATTGATTGGCCACATGGAAAGCTTCCAGAAATTCAGCAGACAAGCTGATCCGCGAGAACCAGGCCGCAAATACGAATGGGAGTCCGGTAAACTGTTTCCAGGCAATGCCCAGGTCATAACAATAGGCAAAATCATTTCGGCACTGCAGCGCTCTGTCGCCAATGATCAATCCGGCGCGATGATCCCTAATCTGCCCGATATACTCATCCCCCGCCGTTGTCTCGAAAGAGACAGACAACTTAAAATAATGATTCAGTAAGACTCGAAGCAAGGCTACCGAGCTGCGACTTTGATAATCGAGCAAGATAGACCGGATGGATTCTAGTGGCACCTGGCTAAATAGACAGACCGAAGCGATCTCGCCTTCGGTAGCAATGCAATGTGACCCAACCCGCTGTAGCTCGGGCATTTCCTTTTTTAAGGCCACGGGAACTAGACCCAGATCGATGGCCCCACTCTTTAGTTGCGCGGCAATATTGGCGGGATAATCCAGCGTTAAGCTGATCTGATCGCGAATGGACGTTCTCTCTAGCCCATACAGCAAGGGTCTTGTGTTTAGGTAGTTGACGATTCCAACCCTTATCTTCTTCAAATTAACTAAATTTGTGGGCACAAAGGTACTGGATCAGCCGTCCATAAACCAATAGAATTCATGGAACGCAGCACACTCACCGCCATAGCCGCCATTGATGGACGATACCGAAGCCAGGTACAGTCACTAGAGGAGTATTTTTCTGAGTTCGGTCTCATCAAATACAGAATTCTGATAGAGGTTCATTACTTATTTTGGCTCGAAAAAAAGAAGATCATCAAATTGGGAGCAGCAGCCACCAAACACCTAAGATCACTCTGCGAGACATTCTCCATAGAACAAGCCATGGCCATAAAAGCCATCGAGAAGACCACCAATCACGATGTTAAGGCCGTTGAATACTTTTTGAAAAAAGAGCTCGATAGTTGCGGAGCTACTTCCATCAGAGAATGGGTTCATTTCGGACTTACCTCGCAAGACATCAACAACACAGCAGTACCGCTTGCCTGGAAACATGCCATGGAGAACGAATATCTTCCGGCCCTGCTGAATTTGAATACGGAGCTACGGATTCTGGCCCAGCGTTACCAAGATATTCCCATGCTGGCCCGTACACATGGTCAACCGGCCAGCCCTACTAAACTGGGTAAGGAGATCATGGTTTTTGTGGAGCGTATTCAGGATCAAATTGAGCAATTTATTGGCGTACCCTTTACGGCAAAATTCGGAGGCGCGACCGGTAATTTCAATGCGCATCATGTGGCCTTTCCCCAGATAAATTGGATCCGTTTTGGAAATGAAATGCTGTCCTCGCTTGGACTGACCCGTCAACAACACACCACCCAGATCGAACACTACGACCAACTGGCGGCGCAATTCGATGCGATGCGCAGGATCAATACCATCCTGATCGATTTTTCAAGAGATTTGTGGACGTATATCTCACTTGAATACTTCTTACAAAAGACCAAAAAGGGAGAAGTGGGCTCCTCGGCCATGCCCCACAAAGTCAACCCTATCGACTTCGAAAATGCAGAAGGGAATTTGGGCATCGCCAATGCCCTCTTTGAACATATGGCTGGTAAATTGCCGATATCCCGATTACAACGCGACCTGACCGACTCGACCGTACTGCGTAATATCGGCGTTCCGGTTGCTCATACATTGGTGGCCCTTCGTTCGCTAGAGAAAGGAATAGCAAAACTGGTACTCAATGATGCTAAGATCTATGAGGACCTTGATCAAAATTGGGCCGTGGTGGCAGAGGCCATCCAAACGATATTGCGGCGCGAAAACTATCCTGAGCCTTATGAGGCACTCAAAGATCTTACCCGTGGTCAACAGCGCATTACCAAACAAGTGTTGCACAAGTTCATTGACGGACTAGCCGTAAAGGCCGCTGTAAAAAAGGAACTCAAACGTATCACCCCGCATAATTATACGGGCATGCAAGCCCCCCTTTAAAACTGGCTACTAGCGTTGAGTGAAACTGAGCGGTAGTAACAAGCGATGCCCATCAGCACTGAGCTATTGATTTTTTATTGCCTACTTGTGAATCTCACTGGTAAAGTGAAACTGGATGTCCGGATTATTGGAGATCTCCGTATTTAGGAACCATTCACTTTGGGCCAGATAAATGGGATGACCGTCTTTATCCTCGGCCGCATTGGCTTGTTTAAAGCGAAGAAAATCGATAAGCTTTGCCGGATCGGCAGCCGTAAGCCAACAGGCCTTATAAAAAGGCATCGTATTGAATACCACAGACGCTCCGTATTCATGCAACAGGCGATACTGGATAACCTCGAATTGCAGCTCACCCACGCAACCAATGATCTTCTTATTGCCTCCGAACTGCGTAAAAAGCTGAGCCACGCCCTCATCTGTTAATTGCAGCAACCCTTTTTCGAGTTGCTTGGTCTTGAGCGGATCCTTATTGACCACCTCTTTGAATATCTCCGGAGAAAAGGATGGGATTCCGGTAAAATAAAAATCCTCTCCCTCGGTGAGGGTATCTCCTATCTTAAAGTTACCGGTGTCGAAAAGCCCTACCACATCGCCAGCATACGCATCTTCTATGATGCTTTTTTCTCTGGCCATAAAAGAATAAGGGTTGCTAAAACGCACATCCTTATCGAGGCGAACGTGATGATAGTACTTGTTACGTTCGAACTTTCCTGCGCAAATTCTAAAAAATGCGATGCGGTCCCGGTGTTTAGGGTCCAGGTTGGCATGAATTTTAAATACAAAACCGCTCATCTTATCCTCCTGCACATCCACGGCACGGGCCGTAGACATCCGACTACGCGGTGTGGGGGCTATACGAATGAACGTATCGAGCATTTCCTTTACTCCAAAATTATTGATGGCACTTCCAAAGAAAACAGGTGCCACCTTGGCCTGCAGGTATTCCTCCACGGCAAGCGCTCCGTATACACCCTCTACCAATTCGGCGTCTTCGCGTAATTGCTGTGCATCCTTTTCTCCCAGCTTTTGTTCTAGCACTGGATCGGCCAGCGACGCGATCTGCAGGGTATCCTCATCGGCACGAGTACCGGCCCTAAAAAGCAACAAGCTTTGATCGGCCATATTGTATACGCCCTTAAAGTCCTTTCCGCTATTGATGGGCCAGGTCATGGGATGTAGCCGGATTGTCAATTCCTTTTCGATCTCCTCTAAAAGATCGAACCGATTTTTTCCATCTCGGTCCATCTTGTTTATAAAAACGATCACAGGCGTATCCCGCATGCGACAGACCTCCATAAGACGGCGAGTTTGCTCCTCTACTCCATTTACGCTGTCAACTACCAATATAACACTGTCCACCGCAGTGAGCGTACGATAGGTATCTTCTGCAAAATCCTTGTGCCCGGGGGTATCCAGCAAGTTGATAAGGGTGTCTTTGTATTCAAAACTCATCACCGAGGTTGCCACCGAAATACCCCGCTGCCGTTCGATCTCCATAAAGTCGCTGGTAGCATGTTTTTTTATTTTATTGCTCTTGACAGCTCCGGCCACCTGTATGGCACCCCCAAAAAGCAGGAACTTCTCGGTCAGTGTGGTCTTTCCGGCATCAGGGTGAGAGATGATAGCAAAACTGCGTCGCTTGGCGATTTCTGGCTGATATTTCATAGAAGCGCCGCAAAGGTAAGGGGGCGGCAGCACTTGTGGCTTGGCCGGTCGCAGCCCTACCAGGCCGTCTGTCAAAAATTAGTGCACGAGCCCCCGATTGACAGTACATTTGCACTATGATCAAGGGCACGATAGAAATAGTTGTCAGCAGCTTTAAAATGGCCATTCAGGAGCTATGGAAAAATAAGCTGCGTACCTTCTTGTCTCTCTTCGGAATTACGATCGGCATTTTTTGTATCATCGGAGTCCTCGCCACGGTCAATAGCTTAGAGCAAAACATACAAAACGAGATCAAATCGCTCGGCAATAATACTATCTACATCGACAAATGGGAATACAGCGGGGGCGGCTCCGATTATCCTTGGTGGAAATTCGTCAATCGTCCCTCTCCCCGTTACCAAGAAGTGCAGGAGATCAGAGAACGAACTCCCATGGCCCGCTACGTAGCCTTTCACAATAGCATCAACGATCCGGTAGAGTTTGCCGGACGTCAACTCAGCGGCGTGACTACGCACAGCGTCAACGAAGACTTTCAGTACATACAGCCCACCGAGATCGCCTTTGGGCGGGCCATCTCTGACAGAGAATACGAAGACGGGGCGCATGTAGGCATCATTGGCAGCGAAATAGCCGAGCAATTATTCGGCCAAGCCGAATTAGGGCTCGATAAAGTAATTGAGGTACGAGGTAAACAATTGCTTGTCATTGGCATCATCAAAAAACAAGGCAAGGGATTTTTATCCGGTGGAGGTTGGGAATTCGATAAAAGTGTCTTTATCCCTTACCGCTTTGGAAAAATGTTAATGAACGAACTCAAGGCAGACCCTCTCATAATGGTACAGGGCAAAGAAGGAGTAGCTTCTTCCAAACTAAAAGAGGAATTAACAGGCAGCATGCGAGCCGTCAGAAAACTCACGCCTACCCAAGAAGATAATTTCGCACTAAACGACATCAACGACTTTAGTAAGGTAGTCAGTGATCTGTTCGTGAATGTCAACATCGGAGGCTGGGCCATTGCTATGCTCTCTCTTATCGTGGGAATGTTCGGGGTGGCCAATATTATGTTTGTTTCGGTTCGCGAGCGCACCAGTCAGATCGGTCTCAAAAAAGCCATCGGGGCCAAAAGCAGTATCATTCTTACCGAATTTCTATTGGAGTCCTCCTTTCTCTGCATCATTGGGGGATTGATCGGGCTTAGTCT
The DNA here is from genome assembly GCA_947456825.1 of Chitinophagaceae bacterium. Taxonomy (GTDB): domain Bacteria; phylum Bacteroidota; class Bacteroidia; order Chitinophagales; family Chitinophagaceae; genus JJ008. The sequence continues at coordinate 5,849 of CANGTM010000002.1, read as the reverse complement.
CGTCTTTTTGCTAACGCAGATCTTGACCAGCGCACTGAACTTTCCGGTTTTTATCTCTACCAGCAACATGCTACTGGCCATCGGAATTTGCATTGTAGTGGGTATCATTGCCGGGTTTATACCTGCCCGACAAGCCGCTCGAATGGACCCCGTAGTGGCCATTCGTAGTAAATAGAAAGGGACTCCGGAACTTCGCTATTTTTGTAACTGTGTCCGTATGTATCCTCGCTATAGAATCCTCTTGTGACGAAACGGCCGCAGCCGTTTGTATCGATGGAAAAATCCTATCGAACGAAATAGCTACACAAGCGGCCCACGCCAATTTTGGAGGCGTCGTTCCGGAACTAGCCTCCCGAGCACACCTGGAGCACATAGTCCCCGTGGTAGAGCTGGCGCTTCAACGATCAGGGGTTTCGCTCAATGCAGTAGATGCCATTGCCTATACGCAGAGTCCGGGTCTAATCGGATCGCTATTGGTGGGCGGTCAATTCGCCAAGTCCCTGGCCTTATCGCTGGGCAAACCGCTGATCGCCGTACATCATATGCAAGCTCATGTGTTAGCCAATCTGATCGAATACCCCCATCTTTCTTTTCCATTTTTGTGTCTGACCGTAAGTGGCGGACATACCCAGCTGGTCAAGTGCGAAAGCCCCACACGTATGGAAGTGATCGGAGAGACCATTGATGATGCGGCCGGAGAGGCGTTCGACAAGAGTGCCAAGCTTCTGGGATTGCCCTACCCCGGGGGGCCGCTGATTGACCAGTATGCCAAAACAGGCCGTGCCGATCGTTTTGTATTTCCGGAACCTCAGATCGCAGACCTTGATTTTAGTTTTAGCGGATTAAAAACATCTATTCTCTATTTTTTACAAAATGCGGGCAAAAGCCATGCCTATCACCCTGAACTCAATGCCACAACAGAAGAACAGCGCGCTTTTATAGAGGCGAATCTGCCAGACCTATGCGCCTCCATACAACAGCGCATCGTATCGATCTTACTGAATAAATTAAAAAAAGCCGTGGTATTGACCGGTATCAAAAATATTGCCCTGGCGGGTGGCGTATCGGCCAACAGCGGATTACGAAAGGGCATAACCGAAATGGCTGAACGATACCACTACACGTGTACGATCCCTTCGCTATCCTACTGTACCGATAATGCGGCCATGATCGCCATTACAGGGTATCACAAATACCTCGACAAACAATTCGCTTCGTTCGATCTGCGCTCCAGTGCCAAAGCCACCTGGTAAGCTATTTATGGCCAATACCTATTTTTCTTTCAAGCAGTTCACTATTTGGCAAGAGCAGGCAGCCATGAAAGTAACCACCGATGCTTGTTTGTTCGGTGCCTGGGCAAGTGAACATATTCGAGCGCATGCTTCGAAAGGAGTTGGGCTGACCTCGCCACCACGAATTGCCGATGTCGGAGCCGGCACCGGCCTGCTGTCGCTGATGATCCATCAAAAAAACCCTGATTTTTTAATAGAGGCATTAGAAATAGATCCGCTAGCCGCCGAGCAGGCCCGACAAAATATTTCGAGAGCAGAGGCTGGTGTTCAGGTAAACGTTCATACCACGGACGCTACCAACTTCTCACCGGTAGTGCCCTATGATTGTATTATAAGCAACCCCCCTTTTTATCAAAACGACCTCAAAGCAGCGGAGCAAAGAAGAAGCTGGGCTTTTCATGAGGAGACGCTGACGCTGTCGCAATTGCTGGCATTCATCGGTAAAAATCTGAGCAGTCTTGGATACTTTTATCTGTTACTCCCCATCCGAAGAGAAGAAGATCTGGAAGCAATTCTAGGCACTTTTGAGTTAAGATTGATCGATAAACTTTACGTAAAAACCTCTCCACAGCACCTGCCCCACCGGATGTTACTTGCCGGTCGACGAATTAAAAAAGAGCCCCCCTTGTTAAAGCAACACATAGAAGCGCAAGAAATTTGCATCACTGATCAAAGCGGGCAGTACAGCAGCGCATTTACGGAATTACTAAGGGACTACTACCTTGCCTTTTAGGATTACTCCAACCCGGCATAGCTGCGCATGTACGCATAGTACGGAGATAGCTGCCCCTCTTTGGTAAGCGTAGCTTTTTCGATAAGGGGGGAGCCTCCTTTAAAAAGATCCTCTAAAATATACTTGATAAGCTGCTCCCCAAAATAGCGACTGGCATCGCGCGGAAGCTCATTGGGCAAATTACCTACAGCCATCACATCGACAGATTCGGGCAAGTAAGGAGCCGTTTTAGCGAAGGTGGTGCGATCAACACCATACAAAGGGTCCTCGATGCTCTGATCGCCTAAATTGATCGGAACCGATCCGTTGGCATCATCGCTAATATCGGCGATCGTTACTATTCGAAATCTAGGATCGCTTACGTCTTCTTTTTCAAAGAGCCGCTCCATGCCCTGCTCCCAATAAATACCGTTCATCAAGATATCGGTAACATAGGCATAGGGCTTAAAACGGGTCTTATAGCGTTCGTGGTGGGCATGAAACTCTTCTCGATCATAGCCACCTGTGAGCTTATTCTGAAAGAGATCAGCGCCCTTTAAGTGGGTGTATACCGGGTAGCTATATTGCCTTTTTAGATAGTCGCTGGGCTCTACCTCGTGAATTCCCATGAGGTTCATTACCTCCAAAATGCCATGGGCTACCCTTCCGGATCCGGTGACCGCAATTTTGACCGGCGGAATTTTTAATCCGAAATATGAATGAATTAACTCCCTGAAGTTTCGCTGTTTATAGACTCTACCTAAGTTAAAACTTTTAGTTCTTTTTCCATAGGCCATCATTCCGTTATGGGCTCCGACTACCCCGGCAAAAAATCCAAATCCGATAATGCGTTGACCATCTTCATGCTCCAGGCATTCATAGTCGATAAGCCGAATGCGCTTCTTGATCACGTCCCTAAACAGGGCCTGGTTATAGGGCTGGAGCTTTTTAGTATGCGAAAAAAACAAATATGTCTTTTGCTCGATCAACTGGTCAATAGGCACCTCTTTGATACCAAAGATGTATTCGCAATCAGAGAGGTCCTCTTGTATCGACACCCCGGCCCTTTGATACTCCAGATCGCTGAAACACCGGGTGGAAGAAGGTTGCACGACAATTTGTACTTGTTCGAAGCTTTTTTGAAGCCACTTACACTGCGCCGGGGTTAGTGCTACCCGACTATCGGGTGGATTTTTACCCTCTCGCAACAATCCGATCCTGATCATAGGCATACCTTTGCAATCGAGGCGAAATTAACCCGATTTAAGCGGTTTTAGATATGAACTATTTTGAACTCTTCGAAATCCCCGTTCAGCTACACGTAAACAGCCATGAACTGCGAAGTAAATTCATGGAATTGAGTCGCCGCTATCATCCCGACTTCTTTACCAACGAAACGCCGGAGAGACAAGAGGAGGCGCTGGATATGATCGCCTTAGTAAATAAGGCCTGGAAGATTTTTCAACAACCCGAGGAGACCATTGCCTATGTGTTACAATTAAAGGGATTACTGGCCGAAAACGAAAAATACCAACTGGATGCCGATTTTTTAATGGAGATGATGGAGATCAACGAAGCTCTTACAGAACAAGATGCGGGTCAACTGTCTTCTCTAACAGAGCGCTTACAGCACCTTCAAGAGCAAATCTATGCGCCCGTACGTGCCACCATAGAAAATTTTAGGGATGATACTACCTCGCCAACCGATCTACTGAAGGTAAAAGAATACTACTTTCAAAATAAATACCTGGAGCGCATTAAGGAGAGTCTCAATGCTCTGTAGCAATCGGTGATCCTCCCAGCCCCCAAATAACTACATAACCAACCATTCGCTTTGCCCCTATCGATGATTTTTGTACCTTTGCCCTCCTCCCGCCCGGGTGGCGAAACTGGTAGACGCAGCAGACTCAAAATCTGCCGCCCGCAAGGGTGTATCGGTTCGATTCCGATCTCGGGCACAAAGCCCCCAACACGAAGTGTTGAGGGCTTTTTTAATTAAATGCGTGCAAAGCTCGCTTTGCTAAGCAGAGAAGTAAAAAGCCCGCCACGGCGAAGCCGTGTGGGGCTTTGGGTAAGAACACCACCCATGGAACATTGAGCATAGCGAAATGAATCCGATCATTCTAAAAACCTCCCCTCCCACCCGGGCAAGGTAAGCAAACAGGTAGCCCGAACACCAAAAAGACGATAGCGATAACGAGCGATCAATCGATAAACCAAATCACGAAGCGGCCGGGGCACGATCATCAAATAAGATAAAAATCTCCAAGTACCGGGCAAGTGGCGCAAGATCAGTAAGGCGGCATCGGACCTTACATAGGCCTTTTCGTTTGCTATCAATACTACCGAACCAACCTCGGTGGCCGAACCTAGATACTTTTGCAAAAGTGCCTTACCGGCAGTGGACTGAATCGATGCAAAGCAAAAATACCCGGCAGGATCACGTTGAATAATAAAGCGAACGGAGCGCGTGCACAACTTGCAAACGCCATCGAACAGCACAATATAAACAGCCGGTGAACTCACCGGCTGTAAGTTACTGTAAATGCACTTTAATTACTTATGTACACTAAAACGGTACGTGGCACTATTAAACATGTTAAGAAGAACCAGGCTGTCTTTGGTTATAAACCGAATCTTATGCAAGGTATTTTCAGATATTATTTCATCAAAACAAATGGTCACCCTGTACCTAGTACTTTCACTGTCATCGTACATAAATCCGTTGTACTCCGGGGTATTGACTCTTGTGTATCGAATCCACGGCCCCTGATGATGAGTACTGACTCCGGCACTGTCAACAAAAGTTTTTAAATACCAACGATTATCCAACAAAAGGCTGGTATCGGGGAACGCGGGATTGGAGTCAATCATCCCATCCCGAGTACAAGCCGTTATTGAAAACAGCAAGATTAAAATAAAAATGGTTCTCATATCAGTTGATTAATAGTGTTATTACTTTACGACTACATCCTCTTCATGAGTATTTCCAACTATTGTGTCATACCCAATGTGTTATAGTAAAGACCATTTAATAGCTAAGGTTAGCTACTATAACATAGTATGGGGATAGCCCCCTCCTATATAATAAACTCGATGAGGCCAAACCCAGCCAAATACGGCACCCGCCTTTGTTTCCCAATGCACATCACGAGCAGGCCAAGTTGCGAGTTGATTGGCAGGACTGGGTACAACAAAACGGAAGGTATCTAATCCTGCATAATCACTCCAACCAGGACAAAACCAAGAGCCGGGAGCACCACAGCCTGGCCGAAATCCGGCATCAAAATTATTTCTAGCCTCCCCAAAGTAAGTGCTCCGCAAAATACGAAGATGCTTAATGGGTGGATGCATCGAGGGCACTTGAACTGAATAAGACTTTACACCCGGCACCAACTCCATGGGAGAAGATGTGGTTTGAAGTAAGGTAGTATAAAGCTGCCCGTTAAAAGAGGTTCGCTGGATAGTGTTGTCATACTCCCAAATGGCCAGTGCCTGTTCGAAATTATTTTGCACCCAACTAGTATCCCAGCGAGACTCTCCATGTGCATTCCACCAATAATTAACGACTTTCCAAACCTTTTCGCTGATATCCTGACGCGTGTGTGACGTAAGAGTTTGATCGAAGGTATAGCTAGAGGGGGCATTCCAGGGCCGCAACAAAGGTGCAAAATTGCTAACAGCAGGCCCGACCGTTGACTGCAGATAACTGGATATCCTGTTTATGCGAACTTCTGAACCGCCTCCATTTCCTGTAAAACTGATAAGGTTATCGTACTGGGCCTTCAAGACATAATTTTCGACAAGCACTGAACGCTTGATCTCAATGGGTAAAACCTTTGGAG
>CANGTM010000001.1 GCA_947456825.1 Chitinophagaceae bacterium | reverse complement strand
GTCTGATACTGGTCAGATTGCTGATCTTTACCAGCGACGAGGACCAGGTGTTGCGGTTGGCTACTACCTCGGCACAAGTCGCATTTCTGGGCGTAACGGAACTGCTTAGGGGAACGACCACGATCTTGTCTTGCGGCACGCTCTTTAATTCCAGATCACCATTGTAAAGCAACAGCTCCCCCACCCCGGCCGCATCGATCTCGAGAACAGAGCCAAGGGCGTAGGTGGGAGAACCTGGAAGCATATAAAGGTAAATACCTGCCCCGTTCTCTTCTTGCACTCTAAAACTTCCAGCTGCTTCATTGGCACTATTCGATATGACCACGCCGCGGATCTTTTTGGTACCGGCAGGAACAGTCACCGTTCCGGAGCCGGGATAGAGCGCGCGAAAGTCAGCGATCTTCATCAATTGCGCAGGGTCGGTTGGAATGATCGGATCGGGACCCGAAGGCCCCAAGGGTAGTTTATTGCAGGATAATAAACCCGCCATACTCACTAAAAACAACCAACCGAATAATTTTTTTTGATAAGCTATCATAATCTGTATTTTTTTCGATCAGGTCAGAAACGAAGGGTTACACTGGTAAAGAAATTAAGGCCAAATGCATAGAAAAGCCTTGGAGGAAACTTGCCTACCTGTGTTGGATCGGCTGCATTTTGCTGCTGGTCATAGCGGAGCTGCTCAAATCCGCCTGTAACGATGTTGCGGTTGTTGAGCAGGTTGTTGACCCCGGCATTAAAGACCAAGAACGTAGGCTTGTTGTTGATCTCATACGAACGAGGTAGTTTCCAAGAATAACCACCAAAAAAGTCGACCGTATACTGTGCATCGAACTTTTGTTGGTCGAAAACCTCTTTAAAAGAGGATGTTCCCGATGTCAGATATTGAAGAGCATCCCAGGTACGACGAATGGGATTAATGGCCAAATAGGACTGGTCAAAATAGCTTCCGGTCAGGCTGACGAACCAGAAACGAGGCGAACGATAGTTGATCGCCACACTGTACGCCTCCATAGGCGTAGAGGGGACCCTGAAATTTTCGGCGTAGATGATGTCGCGACCTAATTCTTTGGCACTGTTGTCTACGGTGATGATCGCCTGCTGGCGGCTGTCCAGATAGTATCGGCCCACCGAAGCGGCGGCGTTGATGGTCAACGTAGAACTAAGTTTTGCCTCAACACCAAATTCCCCACCGAAGTGAAGACGATTGATACCGCTGATGGCATAGTTGACGAAATTTTGATAGAAATCATGGTAGAAGGTCGTAACATCCATGCCATCCTGAATACGGGTGTAGTATCCACCCAACTTGATCCGCAGCTTGGGAGCATTGAGTACATAGCCGGCCTCGCCACTCATGATCTTTTCGCTTTCCAACACTTGTTGTTGAGAATTGCGGGTACGCGGAGAAATGTAGACGTTCTCGAAATAAGGTGCGCGGGTCTGGTACGATCCGTGCACGAATAGGTAGTTGCGACCGTTGATCTTGTAAGTTATGCCCCCTTTACCGGCCCCGTTCAGAAAATCGTTGATCGTTCCTTTTCCAAATGATTCAGTGGGAAAAACGCCATTTCGAACATTTCCTTCGCGGTAAAATTTCGTCTGCGAAAGTTGGCCCGATAAAAAGAAGTCGAATTTATTGAATTGAAAAACCCCTTGCATCCAAGCGGCAGCACGACTGATGTTCAGATTGTAATCGTACCCGAAGCGGTCTCCCACCTTCAAGATCCGGTTGGGCACATCGATATCGAATTGGTTGGCGGTCGTGCCCGCTCCAAAATCCCTTTCGGCGAACTGATTCAGATTTACGTAAAATTCGCCGCCCAACAGATCATCGACCTTTTTATAGTAATGATTGCGCTGCATCTGGTAAGAGACCCCGGCGGTAAAATCAAGGTGCTCGCTTACGCGTGTGTTGAGTACCGAATTGAAATTAAAGCGGGTGGTGTTGATGATACGGTTCTCAACGATGTAACGTGAGCGAAGCCCCGACACATTGTTTCCAGCGATCCCGTTGGCATCCGTAATGGTGGTAAAACCCGAGCGATTGACATCGTACAGACGTTGCCAGTTGATCTGTCTTAAGTTGATATCATTGCGCATCAGCTCCGTCAGACGAGCCGCCTGGGCCGCATCGGGAGAGCCGGCCCAAGTTCCGGTGTAACTGGGTAAATACCGATAATAATCAGGACGGGGATCCGGGGCATTATACCAATCAAAGGCCGTGACAGAACGATTGCCGAACGAATAACTGACCGCATTGGTCAGCGTTGTATTATTGCGTAATCGAAATTCATGATTGAGAATGGCGACAGGCTGGTGGGTTCTGCCAACGCTCACATTGCGCTTTTTGCCATTTTGATAGCCCCAGTTGGGATTATAATAATTGGTACCGGCCAGGTCCATCATCTCCTGCACGGCCGCTCCCTGTCTGCCGTTCTCTGTTGGAGCATCGAACAAGGTAAGCGATAGCAGGTTGCGCTGGTTGATCTTTTTATCGATACCCGCAAAGAAGGCCCAACCATCATAGTGAGTGCCGGGAACATATCCTTCATCGGCCCAGCGACGGCTACCACTCAGCGAAAAGGCCCATCCCTTTTTACTGACACCGGTCGAATGGGTCAACATCACACGGTTGTTGTAATTTCTGTTAGAGGCGGCATAACTGACCTGCGTCTGTGCCCGCTGGCGGCTGGCACGAGCATCGATGTGCGTATTTCCTCCAATATCCCCGAACGTGAATGTATTGTAGCGAAGACCCCAAGACACATCGCGGTTACGCATCACATCGTTAAGCCCTCCCCAAAGACCGAACGGGGTAAACCCATTGTCTAGGTTGTCCATGGGGACCCCGTTCAGGAAGGTACTGAAGTGGTCGTTGTCGTATCCCCTGATGCGAAAACGCACCGCACTAAAATTAAAAGAGGCCGCTGAGAAAAATGGATCCCGTCCCGCAGTAAGAATGGATGAGACGTTCTGGTTACCACCATCGCCCAGGTCGTTGTCATCGATGGAAACCGTAGGGATATTATCCAAGATTCCGTCCTTGATCTCTTCGATAATGGAAGTGTCCTTTCTAGAAGTAGAGTCAACTTGTGCCAGGCCTGGCGTTGAAAGCAGCAAGGTCAGCACGATGAGCGAGTAGATGCGCATGCGGTTAGTTTTTGGTAGGGCAGGCAAATTTATCAGTATTCCTTTTTATTGACCTAAAAAGTTTGGCACAAAACGGTAACGGTACCAGACACCTAAAAAAATATAAAGGCTGTACATTTTATGTACATTCGTGCCGCTTCAAACCACCCATGAGATACCTGCTTACCATCGCCGCCCTTTTGCTTTTGCCGGGCCTGTCACCTGCACAAAAAAAGCAATACAAGTCGGCCGTCATTGCTTTCTATAATCTGGAAAACTTATTTGACACCATCGACAACACCCTTATCAACGATGAGGAGTTTCTGCCCCAGGGCGTGCGCAACTACAACACGCGCATATATGCCGACAAACTTGGTAAACTAGCCTCTGTTATTTCTCAGATCGGCACCGATTTTAATCCAGATGGTCCCGCCTTGCTCGGAGTAGCCGAGATAGAAAACGATACCGTTCTCAGCGACCTTGTCAAGCAACCGCTGCTTGCCGACAAACGTTACAAATGGGTTCACTACGATTCCAAAGATGCCCGTGGTGTCGACGTAGGCCTACTTTATCAACCTACTTATTTTACCCCCGAGGCCAGCGACAAGATCTTCGTGGCCCTTCCAAGCGGCGCAAAGGATGCGTATTATACTAGAGACATACTCTGGGTAAAAGGAAAGCTGGATGGAGAGACCATTCACGTGTACGTTAACCACTGGCCCAGCAGAAGCGGAGGCGAGAAAAGAAGTGAACCAGGCCGAGTGGCCGCTGCACTGGCTTGTCGCAAGCATGTCGACAGTATTTTGAAAACCCAGCCCCAAGCCAAGATCGTGATCATGGGAGACCTCAATGACGATCCCACCAACAAAAGCGTAAGCCAAGTGCTGAAGGCCAACGGCGACCTGACCTCTTCTCAGCAACAGTCACTCTTTAACCCCTGGCACGAACTTTACCGAAAGGGAATCGGCACGCTGGCCTACCAGGATGCCTGGGGACTTTTTGACCAGATCATCTTGTCGAGACCCTGGCTCAGTAAAGAAAATGGTTTCTTTCTTTATCAAAATCAGGTATTCAACCGAGAGTTTCTGGTCGAGAATAATGGCAGATACAAAGGTTATCCGATGCGTACCTGGGACGGTAATTTCTACCGGGGTGGCTACAGCGACCATTTTCCCAGTTACTTATTGGTTATCAAAGAGATAAAGAAGTAGCCCTAAAGGCTTGCCCGCTGTGGCAAAATCCCCTATCTTTGCCGCCCCAAATCTGTATTCGCAGATTCTTTGCGGGCTCAACCCCCGTAATGTCCAATGGGAGAAATCGAATTTTTAACCCTTTCCGCTTCAAACCGGAAACAAAAAAAAGGTACATGAACAATTACGAACTGATGGTGATCTTCACCCCTGTTCTGAGCGACGAAGAGTTCAAGGCTGCGCAAAAGAAATATGCGAAGCTGGTAACCGACAACGGCGGTGCTGTTGTAGCTGAGAACGCATGGGGCCTGAAATCACTGGCCTACCCCATCCAGAAAAAGACGACCGGATTGTACTGGGTACTGGAGTACACGGCAGCTGCTGATTTCAATGAGAAATTAAAGATCCAGTTGCTCCGCGACGAAGCTGTGCTTCGTCATCTTTGCACCAAGCTCGACAAATACGCCGTCGAGTACAATGCACGCAAGAGAAGTGGCGTAAAATCCGGTAACGAAAAAGCAGTGGAGGCTTAATATCATGGCAAAGAACGAAATCAAATACCTGACGGCCATCAAATCGGACAAACGCGTTAAGAAGTTTTGTCGTTTCAAGAAATATGGCATCCGCTACATCGATTACAAGGACGTTGAGTTTCTCAAGAAATTCCTCAACGAGCAAGGTAAACTGCTCCCCCGTCGCTTAAGCGGAAATAGTCTGAAATTTCAGCGTAAAGTCTCTGATGCGGTAAAGAAAGCCCGCCAAATGGCGCTGTTGCCTTATGTAACTGATCTTTTAAAATAACCTCACCCTAACTCCTCTTCCGGAAGACAGCCCGCAAGGCTGGGTCGGTGAACAAAAGAAACAACATGGAAATCATTTTAATTCAAGACGTAGATAACCTGGGTGCCGCTAACGAAGTGGTCAAAGTAAAAAATGGCTATGCACGCAATTTCTTATTGCCTCGCAAACTGGCCATTGAAAACAGCCCCAGCAATAACAAGCAATTGCAAGAGCGTCTCAAGCAAGTGCGCAAGAAAGAAGAGCAGATGCTGGCGCAGATCAACAGTGTTATTGCCAAGCTCAATGAAGGCCCTATAAAGCTGACCGCCAAGACAGGCACCAGTGGTAAGATCTTTGGAAGCATCACCTCGCTTCAAATGACGCGCGCCATTCGTGAGCAAAAAGGATTCGAGATCGATCGCAAGAAGATCAGTTTGCCCGAAGAACTGAAAGAACTGGGTAGCTACAAAGCCCAGATCGACTTTGGCAACGGAAAGACAGCAGAGATTGATTTTGACGTGATCGCGGAATAAATCAAGAGAATCGAACGCATAAAGCCCTCCTTTTTGGGGGGCTTTTTTATTTCCAGCGCATTATTGATCAATGATTTAAGCTATTTTTTTGTATTTTCCTCAACAATTTATCCCCAGAATAAAAAATTATAATTAACTTGCCTGGCTATTGGTGCTCTTTCAGTTTTGCATGTCCGGAACGATTCGTCACAACGTTGAATGTTCTTATGGTACTGTTTACTGTTGACACTGTTTATTTTTTAAAAACGTATTAAAATGAACATTTACGTAGGAAATCTGAGCTGGAACCTCAAAGACCAGGATCTGCTCAACCTGTTTGCATCTCATGGCGAAGTAGCCTCTGCTAAAATCGTCACTGACAAATTCACCGGCCGCAGCAAAGGTTTCGGCTTTGTGGAAATGCCTAACGACGACCAAGCACAAGCTGCCATCGCAGCTCTTAACGGCACAGAAGTTGACGGCCGTAACGTGGTAGTCAACGAAAGTCGTCCTAAGCCCGAAGGCGGCGGCGGCGGTGGTTACAAAAAGCGCAGCTTTGGCGGCGGCGGCGGCGGTTACCGTGGTGGTAACGGCGGTGGCGGCGGCTATCGTGGCGGAAACGGCGGTGGTTACAACCGCGAAGGTTTCAACAACGGCGATTTTTAATGTAAGCGGTCAAGAACCGCTACCCATTCAATAAAAGCTGCAGTCCGGTCTCTCAGAGACCGGACTTTTTTTTGCTACCTTCGCCCCATCATGACAGAGAAGATTCTGATCCTCGATTTTGGATCGCAATACACCCAATTGATTGCCCGCGCCATTCGAGAATTGAACGTCTACTGCGAGATCATACCGTATAATAAATCCATTTCCTTCGACCCCTCCCTCAAAGGGATCATCCTGTCTGGTTCTCCCTTTTCGGTCAATGAGGCCAATGCCCCAGCGCTTGACATCGATAGCCTTATAAAGCACGTACCCGTACTGGGTATCTGTTACGGAGCCCAGCTTACGGCAAAGTGCTTTGGCGGTACAGTGGCCAAAAGCGATAAAAGAGAGTACGGCAGAGCCCAACTTCTTATTCAAAGCGAAGACAGCTTCGTTTTAGGGCTCGAAAAGACCTCCCAGGTATGGATGAGCCATAGCGACTCCATCAAGGAGCTTCCTGAGAACTTCGAGTTACTGGCCACCACCGACAGCATTCCGGTAGCGGCTTTTAAAAAAATAAATGCGGATACAAAACCCTTGTATGGGGTACAGTTTCATCCAGAGGTCTATCATTCGATACAAGGAAAATTACTGCTCAAGAATTTTTTGATACACATTTGCGGATGTACCCAAGACTGGACCGCTGCTCACTTTATTACCGATAGCGTAAAGGCGCTACAACAGCAGATCGGCCAACGAAAAGTGATCATGGCACTCAGTGGAGGCGTGGACTCCACCGTGGCCGCCACGCTCATCCATCGGGCCATTGGCGATAGACTGGTAGGCATTTTTGTAGACAATGGCGTACTTCGCAAAGATGAGTTCGAGCATGTATTACAATCTTACCGAGAGATCGGATTGAATGTAACAGGCATCGATGCCCGCGCGCGTTTTTATACTGCCCTGGCCGGTAAGACCGACCCGGAGCAAAAAAGAAAAGCTATCGGTTCTCTCTTTATTGACGTATTTCAAGAAGAAGCTAAAAAACTAAGCGGGTTTGAACTGCTGGGTCAGGGCACCATCTATCCGGATGTTATCGAGAGCGTTTCGGTACATGGCCCTTCAGTTACCATCAAATCGCATCATAATGTAGGAGGTTTGCCGGACCACTTGCACTTAGAGTTGGTAGAGCCACTACGCTTATTATTCAAAGACGAAGTCAGAAAGATCGGACTAGAGCTGGGTATACCGGCCGAGATGATCGGAAGACATCCCTTTCCCGGGCCGGGTCTGGCCATTCGCATATTGGGCGAAGTCACTGCCGAACGTGTTACGCTGTTGCAAGAGGCCGATGCTATTTTTATTAGATCCCTGAAAGAGAAAGGACTTTATGCATCGGTTTGGCAAGCAGGCGCCATCTTGCTACCGGTCAAGACGGTGGGCGTAATGGGAGATGAACGCACGTACGAATACACGGTCGCGTTGCGAGCCGTGACCAGTGTAGATGGAATGACCGCCGACTGGGCCCATCTACCGTATACTTTTTTAGCCGACCTGTCCAACGATATCATCAATCAAGTCCGTGGCATCAACCGGGTCGTATACGATATCAGCAGCAAGCCTCCTGCGACCATCGAGTGGGAATAATTTCTTAACTGCATGAAAAGAAGTTGGATCGTCTTGATCTTTTTATTGTGCGGCAACCTCATTGTCCCGCGTACGGTACTACTGGCGCAGCCGTCGACTTTCTCGGAAAAAAAGATAAGGATCGCGCTCTTCGCACCCCTTTATCTCGACTCCGCATTCGATAAGAACAGCGAGTACCGCTATGGTTCCAAGCAGTTTCCAAAATTCATAGTCCCGGGCCTGGAGTTCTACGAAGGTGCCCTGCTGGCACTAGACTCTCTGCGAAAAGAAGGTGCCGCCATCGAACTGATCGCATTCGATAACAAAGCGGCCGATAAAACAATTGCCGAACAGCTGAGCAGCCCCGCTTGTCAAGGAGTGGATCTGATAATTACCTATTGCTCCGCCGCTGAATTAAAACTTTTTGCCTCGGCCGCAAAAGAAAGAAAGATCCCAGTTATCAATATCAATCTGCCCAACGACGGGGGCGTATTGCAAAACCCGTATCTCGTACTACTAAACTCAACGCTACCCTCGCAATGTCAGAGCATTTATAGCTATATCCGTAACCGATTTTCGAAACACCAGTTGGTCGTCTTTCAAAAGAAAGGAGCCCTCGAAACAAGGATCCGTTCTTATATCGAGGAAGCTGCACGAAAAAGAGGAGGCACACCGCCTTCGATAAAATTTGTGGAGCTGACCGACAGCTTTACAGTGCAACAACTCACCCCCTGGATCGACACCCTTAAGGCAACGGTATGCTGGATTGGAAGTGTTGAAGAAAATTTTGGAAAGCGCATCAGCCAGCAGTTGGTTGGGCTTACCAAACAACGCTACAAACTAACCATAGTGGGGATGCCCACCTGGGATGGCATCAAGGAATTTTCAAAAACGGAGTATCGAGGTGCCGACATTATATTCTGTACTCCGTTTTACTCGCCACGCACCGATAGTTTAAGCCAGGCAATAGAAACATTTTTTGGAAACCAGCTATATGCCCGCCCCAGCGATATGGTACTTAGAGGCTATGAAGCCACCTGGCGGTTTACGAAATTGCTACTCCGCTATAAAAAAGAAGTCAATCTCCATTTAGGCAGTAAAGAGTTCGCCCTTTTTCGCGAAACGGATATTCAGCCTACATTATTTGCCGCACAGCCCGGCGTTATACAGTACTACGAAAACAAGAAACTTTACTACCTAAAATGGCAGGATGGTTTTTTGAAGCTGGCTAATTGATCTTCTTTTTTAGTGAAGTGACCTGCTGCTGCAAATCAGAAACCACATTGGCCAATTGGTTCATATCCCAGCGATGCTGTGTGCTGGCTTTGGATATCACAACTTGTGCCTGCCACATCTCCAAGACTTCGTCGGTGTTGACCGTGTAAGGATGAAAGATAGGATTATCGCTGATCAGCGTAAGTTTATCACGTTGTTTGGCACTTTTCTGTACTCGCTTGTATACAATCCCCTCGTTTCTGGAAATGACGATGCAAGGGGTATTATGCTTTATCTCTTCGAGATCATTTACTTTCTCGCCCACAATAACCGAACCACTCGGCGTGGGTAACATTGAGTCCCCGATGATCTCGAAGGCACGATAATTACCGCCGGTAAGCATCGGGAGCGTAAATGTGTTAAGCTCGTCGATGAACTCGGGATCGGCATATCCGGCCAAATATCCCGCGGCCGCTTTTACCGGCACAAAGGGAATCTCGGAAGGGCCCGCATTCATCTTCAAAGACCTTCTTTTGTCGAGGTAGTTAGCCTTGTTATCGCTCAGGTCCTTTCGTAATAGTTCGTCCATGGTCAATTTGAAAATATCACAGACAGCCTCGAGGACTTCGAAACGAGGCTCCGCCCGCTCCTCCTCGTAGGCACCGAGCAGCGATCTTTTAATATTTAATTTAATGGCAAACTCCTCTTGGGTCCAGCCGCGGAGCTTGCGCAGATACTTCAGATTTTGATTGGAAAGTGCCATGTTTGTCTAATTTATTTAGCTGCAAAATACTAATATTTTTAGAATTTCCAAATTTTTTAGCCGGCATTTTGGGATAAGCTAAAAATCAAGGACTTTTACAACCCATGCGTACCCCTAAGACAAAAAAGCCCCGGACCTCTTCAAAAGCCCGGGTTTCCAAAGACAAACCCGTTATTCTCATTACCAATGACGACGGCATCAGTGCCCCCGGTATTCGAAACCTGGTAGAATCGGTCAAGGATCTGGGCCATATATATGTGGTGGCGCCTGACAAGCCCCAATCCGGTATGGGGCATGCCATTACCATCGGAGAGCCGCTTCGGCTTCACAAGACCCATCACTTTGAAGGCATCGATTCGTACGCCTGCTCTGGAACTCCTGTTGATTGCGTTAAGCTGGCCGTAGATAAAGTACTGCACCGTAAACCTGATCTCTGTCTCAGTGGCATCAATCATGGCGCCAATCACAGCATCAATGTAATTTATTCCGGCACCATGTCGGCTGCCGTAGAAGCAGCTATTGAAGATATCCCCTCGGCAGGATTCTCCCTGTTGGATTACAGTATTGAGGCCGACTTTACCGCTGCGCGTTTGTATGCCCGCCTCGTGGTCGAAAAAATGATGCGGACCAAATTAGGTAGACATACCGTTTTAAACGTGAACATTCCGGCACAAAAACCGGAATTGATCCGCGGACTCAAGATCTGCAGACAGGCCTATGCCAAGTATAATGAGAACTATGTACAGCGTAACGATCCGCATGGAAAACATTATTACTGGCTTACCGGAGAATTCGTGAATGCCGACAAAGGAAAAGACACCGATGTCTGGGCGCTGGCCAACAATTACGTCAGCGTGGTTCCCGTGCAATATGACCTCACACATTATTCGTACAAAGAACAACTAGCCAAAAGCTGGAAATTATGATTTTCAACAAGGATGATCAACGCTTAGGACTGGCATTGGGCTTTGTAGGTCCCCTGCTGGGGCTGGTATTCTTGTACAGCTGGAAATTTCCCAGTTATACCTTTGGGGAGTTTCTGGAAAGTTTCGTACAAGAGAACCGACTCATCACCTCCATAGGTTCGCTCAGCTTGCTTGTAAATGCTGTTCTGTTCACCATTTACGTCAATACCGAAAAAGACCGAACGGCCCGTGGTATATTTATAGTGACACTTTGCTACGGCATTGGCATCCTGTTGCTCAAGCTATTCAACTAACCCATGCGCTATTATATCATAGCGGGCGAAGCCTCTGGCGATCTTCATGGCAGTAACCTTATAAATAGTCTTCGCCAAGAAGACCAACAAGCTATTATTCGTTGTTGGGGAGGCGAAAAGATGCAAGCAGCCGGCGCGACGCTGGTAAAGCACTACCGCGAACTTGCATTCATGGGCTTTGCCGAAGTGATCAAGAATCTGCCCACCATTTTGCGTAATCTTCGCTTCTGCAAAACTGACATACGATCATTTCGCCCCGATGTACTGATCTGCATTGATTATCCAGGTTTCAATCTACGGATGGCCAAGTGGGCGCACGCACAAAAAATACGCGTGGTCTATTATATTGCCCCGCAAGTATGGGCCTGGAAAGAGAACCGGGTAAAAGAGATGAAGCAAACCATCGATCAGCTTCTTGTCATTCTTCCTTTCGAAAAAGATTTTTTTGCTTCGCGCTGGCAGTGGAACGTTGATTACGTAGGCCATCCACTGGTTCAAGTGATCGATAATGCCAAACAACAACCCACCTATGAACCACTGTCTGTTAAACCCATCGTTGCCCTGCTACCCGGCAGCCGAGCGCAAGAGATCGCCAAGAAGTTGCCGGTGATGCTAGCGGTGAGTAGCTCTTTTCCTGATCATCAATTTGTGGTAGCCAAAGCACCTGGCACACCCGATGCATTCTATACCGACTTACTGGCTGATTTTCCGAACGTGCAATTGGTGAACGATCAAACCTATGCCTTGTTACGACAAGCGAAAGCGGCGCTGGTAACCTCTGGTACCGCTACCCTCGAGACGGCATTGTTCGGGGTACCGCAGGTAGTTTGCTATAAGGGGTCTTGGCTCTCTTACCAAATAGGAAAGCGACTGGTGAGGGTGCCTTTTATCTCGCTGGTCAATCTGATCATGAACAAAGCCGTGGTAACAGAGCTGATACAAGACGAGATGACCGCGGCCTCACTTACAGACGCGTTGCAAGCGCTGTTGAATAATCCAACTAAAAGAAAGCAAGTAGCGTCAGACTACGCACAACTTCATCAGCTGCTAAGCCAGCGTGGCAATGCCTCGGCACAAGCCGCCTCGCTCATTATAGCGGGGCTTAGAAGATCAGCTTGATCGCCAGCAGCACCAAACAAAAAATAAAGATAAAAATGCTGATCCGGTTAATGCCGTGCATGTACCCGATCCATTTGTCTTTGGGACGACTAGGATCTTTTGGACGCAGGTACAGGTATTCTGCCAATTGTTTCAGTACGCTCATACTGCAAATGTACCACGTTGGGCGGAGCCATAAAAAAAACCCCTCGTTACCAAGGGGTTCATTAAAAAATTGTTAGTGGAGAATACCGGAGTCGAACCGGTGACCTCTTGCATGCCATGCAAGCGCTCTAGCCAACTGAGCTAATTCCCCAGGGGTGGCAAATATAGTAAAAATTACTCGCCCCAGATCTGGTCGTTGCCTTCTAACCAACGTTTTACCTGATCGGTGGTAACCGATTTGGGTCTTTCAATGGGGAATCCAAGAGCACGATCCCAACATAGACTAGCCAGTACGCCCAGCGCGCGGCTAACAGCAAAAAGCACGGTATAAAACTCGTACTCAACCATGCCGTAATGCACCAGCAGGGCTCCGCTATGCGCATCCACATTGGGCCAGGGGTTTTTGATCTTACCCATACTTCCCAAGATGGGGGGCACTACTTCATAGATATTCCAAACCGTGTTGACAAGTTTATCATCGGCCATGTGCTTCTTTCCAAACTCCATCTGCGCCGTAAAACGAGGATCGGTCTTGCGCAGTACGGCATGTCCGTATCCGGGCACCACCTTACCGCTGCTGAGCGTCTTACGAACATACTCCGCGATCTGATCTTTCGAAGGAGCATCGGTTCCCAGTTCAGCCTGCATTTCATAGATCCACTTGATCACTTCTTGATTGGCCAATCCGTGCAATGGACCGGCGAGTCCATTCATGCCGGCCGCATATGCCAAATAAGGATCGCTTAGGGCAGAGCCTACGAGATGCGTAGTATGCGCAGAAACATTCCCTCCTTCGTGATCGGCATGAATGGTCATATACAAACGCATCAACTCTTGAAAGCTCTCATCGGGATAGCCCAGCATGTGGGCAAAGTTGCCGGCCCAATCGAGTAAACCGTTGGGTTGAATATGATCGTTGTCCTTATACTTGCGTCGATAGATATAGGCAGCGATGCGAGGCAATCTCGACAGCAGTACTATACTGTCATCAAAGGTGGGCAACCAGTACTCTTTTTTGTTGATGCCCTCTGCGTATCGCTTCTGAAAATAACTCTCGGTCTGTAAGGCCATTACTCCCACTACGAACATGGTCATAGGGTGCGTATGTAGTGGCAGCGCGTCGATAGCTTCAAAAACGTGCGAAGGCACGTGGCTGCGTCGTTGCAATATATTGGTCACATGATTGGCCTCTTCCTCGGAGGGCAACTCCCCGATCAGCATCAGGTAGAATAAACCTTCCGGCAAAGGCTCTTGCCCACCGGGGGCCTTGGGTAATTTCTGTTGCAACTCGGGAATAGAGTATCCTCTGAATCGAATACCTTCTTGGGCATCTAGTAAAGAGGTTTCGGTGACCAGCCCCGTGATACCTCGCATGCCCTGATAAACTTGCGACAGTTGCACCTCGCCAATCACTTTATTTCCGTGCTCTTTTAACAGATCTTTGATCTCAATGCTTAATGCATCGGCTTTAGCCTTGAAGCGGTCTTTGATGATTCCCATATGACAATTTTTTGAAAAGGCGTCCTAAAAGGTGGTGCAAAATTAGGCGAAGCCCACTCCTGTAACAAAAATCAAGCAAAGAAGTTTTTACTTGGGCGTATTTCGGTACATGCGAAAGGCGATAGCCGAAAAAACCAGGTTGGGAAGCCACGCCGCCAATAGCGGGGGCAGATCGCCCTTGGTGGCAAATACGGTCGAAAAACGGTCCGAGATAATAAAGACGGATGCAATGATGATCCCCAAGGCCAAGTGCATGCCACTGCCACCACGGGTCTTGCGGGTGGCGATGATGACTCCGATCAGCGTCAGTAACAAAACGCTGAACGCACCAGAGGTGCGCCGGTACCGTTCGACCCGCATGGCATTGAGCCCTTCGGTGCCCCGCAACTCCTCGCGACGTATGAAACGGCTGAGTTCGGGCGTGGTCAACTTATCCTTCAAATAATCATCGCGACGCAGTTCCTCGGGCAGCACATTCAACGCTAGCAATAAGGTGTCATAAGGGGTCATGCGCTCTCCCATGCTGTCGAGGCGGCGTTCGGTAACACGGTAGAGCTTCCACTTTTTGGAGAGCGTATCCCATACGATACTCTCTGCCCTAAGATTGTACACCAGCCGATCGCCGCTAATCCGCTCCAAAAAAAGCCCGCGCGCCGATTTAGAAATAGTATCGTAATCGCGAATACCCACGAAGGTGTTGCTATCGGTGCGCAGGTAATAACAAGCCGCACAGTTACCGTAATAAATATTCTTGGAAGGGTCGTTTCGATCGAGATAATTGGCCTGAAAGGCGCTACGCACCATGTTGGCCTTGGGAATCCAGTATCTATTGCCCACCCACCAAAGGGTGGCCAGCAAAAAACCGCCGACCCAGTAAGGTCGTAGCAGCCGAAAATAAGGGGTGCCGCTGCTCAATATGGCGATGATCTCTGACTGCGTGGCCATTTTTGAGGTAAAAAAAATGACCGCGATAAATACGAATAACGGAAAAAGAAGACTCCAGATATGAGGGATAAATCCGATGTAATACTGATCGAACAATTGACGCGAGGAGAGACCGGACTTAACAAAATCGTCTGTCTTCTCACTAATATCCACCGCAACGGCTACGACGGTAAACAGCAGCATGCAGAAAAGAAAAGTGACCAGGAACTTCTTGAGTATGTACCAGTCCAATTTCTGCATGCGCCAAAAATAGTTTAAAAAAAATGGAGCCCTTGTTAAAAAGGTGGCTTAACACCGCTGCTGCAGCCTGGCGACCATGGATGTCTTCCATGCAGTGAAATCACCTTGCAAAATGTGAGATCGGGCCTCACGCATCAACCACTGATAAAAACAAAGATTATGAATGCTGGCCAGGGTATACCCCAGTATCTCTTTAGACTTGATCAGATGCCGCAAATAAGCCCGCGAGTAGGTCTGGCTGACCACAGCTCCAATGGCGCTGTCCAATGGCGAAAAATCATGCTCCCATTTCTTATTGTCGATGTTAACGACCCCCTCGCTGGTAAATAACATGGCATTACGTCCATTGCGGGTAGGCATTACACAATCGAACATGTCCACACCGAGCGATATGCACTCCAGTAAATTCCAGGGTGTACCCACCCCCATGAGGTAACGGGGCCGGTCCTGGGGCAGGTGCTCGCAAGACCATCCGCAGATATCATAAAGTTGTGCCTCGGGCTCTCCTACGCTCAATCCCCCAATAGCATAACCGGCCGTATCCTTGGTGCGAACATACTCGCAAGAAAGTTTACGCAAGTCGCGGTATACGCCTCCCTGCACAATAGGAAAGAGATGCTGGGTATGCCCGTATCGATCGGGCGTCTCCTTAAAGCGGGCTACGCAACGATCGAGCCAGCGATGCGTTAGCTCCATCGATTTTCGGGCATAGTGATAATCGCTGTCGGCGGGTGGACATTCGTCAAAGGCCATTATAATGTCGGCGCCAATGATCCGCTGTATGTCCATGACCGACTCGGGGGTAAACAAATGAGTGCTGCCATCTATATGAGAACGAAACGTGACACCCTGTTCGGAGATCTTACGAGTGCCGGAAAGCGAAAAGACCTGGTAGCCCCCACTATCGGTAAGCAGGCTTCGGTTCCACCCCATAAAACGGTGGAGCCCTCCGGCAGCTTCCATTACTTCGAGACCGGGCCGTAGATACAAATGATAGGTATTGCCCAAAATGATGGGCGCATTGACATCTTGCTCGAGTTGTTGCTGGGTTAGGGCTTTGACCGTTCCAGCCGTACCCACCGGCATAAAAACAGGAGTTTGAATCTGACCATGGTCGGTGGTGAGCACACCGGCGCGGGCGGTAACCGACGGATCTGTTTTCTCTACTTGAAATCGCAAGGTGGCCATACGAATGCAAGATACAAGTATCTTATTATCTTCGCCCCCATGTTGATGGCCAACTGGAGCAGTATTCTCCTTATTGTTTTTGGGTGTGTAGCGTGTATCCAACTATTTTATTACGGATGGTTCTTTAGCCGCGTAGCTTTTTACCGTCCGTCACCCCGTACCCGACATTTTCAGCATCCCGTGTCAGTTATCATTTGCGCCCGCGACGAGGACGAGAATCTGGCGCGCAACTTGCCGGGTGTGCTGGTACAACACTACCCAAGCACCAAAGAGGTGATCGTTGTAAATGATAATTCGACCGACGATTCAAAATATATCTTACAAGAGCTCAAAAAAACCTTCAAGCACTTACAGGTTGTAGAATTACAGCAAGAGGCCAAACTCATCAGCGGAAAAAAGTACCCGCTTTCCATTGGTATTCGCGAGGCCAAACACGAGATCTTATTACTTACCGACTCTGATTGTGTGCCTGCCAGCGAGCATTGGATGCAAAAAATGCAGGATGCTTACGCAGAAGGCACCGAGATCGTGTTGGGCTACGGAGCCTATCACAAAACAAAGGGATTGCTCAACAAGCTCATTCGATTCGAAACCTTCCATACGGCCTTGCAATATCTCTCGTATGCGCTGGCGGGTATCCCCTACATGGGCGTGGGACGCAACCTTTCGTACAGAAAAGATCTCTTTTTGCGCAACAAGGGTTTCTCGTCCATCAACCATATTCCCAGCGGAGACGACGACCTCTTTATCAACCGCGTGGCCACCCGATACAACACGGCCGTGATGATCGATGCCGAAGCCATAACCCGATCGATCCCCAAGACCACCTGGACCGGTTGGCTCAAACAAAAATCCAGACACTATACCACGGCCAAGTACTACAAACCTTTGCATACGTTCTTGCTCGGTCTCTATTTTATTTCGCAATTCGCTTTTTACCCGTTGCTGGTAGCTGCGCTTCTGTTATGCCCCTGGCCCTACGTGGTCGCCATAGCCGGCGTAAAGCTTCTTTGGCAGGCCATAGTTCTCTATAAAGCCATGAGCAAGCTCGACGAAAAAGATCTCTGGCCCTGGTTCATTGTGTTGGATATGTGGATGTTCTTCTATTATCTGCTCTTTTTTCCGGCCCTGTGGAGAAGGCCCGCTAAAAGCTGGAACTAACCCATGAACTCGCTGCCAACCAATGGACCTGCAGGCGTAACGCTCATCGAAAAATACTTCGATGAATTTACCCAACTGCAACGCGAACAATACGAGCAACTGGGGCCGCTATACAGTGAGTGGAACGAAAAGATCAACGTGATCTCCCGAAAAGACATAGATGCCCTTTACGAAAAACATGTCTTGCATTCGCTGAGCATAGCTGCGAATTTTTCGTTTGCCAAGGGGACTTCCATTCTCGATCTGGGCACCGGAGGCGGATTTCCGGGATTACCGCTAGCGATCTACTTTCCGGAGGTTCAGTTTCATCTCGTCGATAGCATTGCCAAGAAATTAAAAGTAGTACAAGCCATTGCAGACGCGTTGGGTCTGCAAAACCTGACCGTTCAACATACCCGCGCAGAAGAAATAAAACAACGGCAATTTGATTATGTGGTGTCTCGTGCCGTGGCACCCTTGGGCGATCTGTGGCGCTGGAGCAAACAGCTGATTCGTACCCGTTCTGCGGTGGCGGGTAATGTCGCTCCCACCGGTCTGATCTGTCTAAAAGGTGGTGATCTGGCACTTGAGATACAGCAAAGCGGAACCCGCCCGCACGTGGTAGATATTCATACGATGTTCGCCACCGAATTCTTTCGCGAAAAATTCCTACTATTCGTTGAGCGCTAACTATAGCGGCTTAGCAGGCGTCCAATCGAGCTTCAATACATTATTCTTCCGATCGATGTCGGCCAAGCGCTGTGAGGCATCGATCTCCACCTGACGTATATCCGTTAGTTTTCTGGACGTGCTCACAACGTAAGTAGCATGGGTCCATTTCCAGGCGGGGTAATTGATCGGTAATACCGTACTATCCTCTGCGGTTTTCTGTCCATACATAAGGTCGAGGGGCACGTAATGCAATTCGCGGGTACCATCGGTAAAGGTCAGGTGCAGATCGATGGGCATGGGCAGTAGCCCCACACGCTTGATACGAACCTGCGTGCGACCACTTTCTTCCCATACGCTGTCGATGGCATAGTCGATGGTCTTGGTCGAATGAACCCAATAATCCTTATACCAATCAAGCTCCATCCCGCTTCTTTTTTCGGCCACCCGAATTAAATCGCTAGAGGTAGGATGACGAAACTTGTATTGCTGGTAGTAATCGAGTAAGATCTGGTCACGTACGGCGGCTCCCGTTATGTAACCAAGTTGCTCCATAAAGACCGCCCCTTTCGAATAAACAGCCGCCGAATAAGCAGCATTGGTATTGTAGTGATCGGCATGGGTAGTGAGTGGCTCTTCTCTTCCACTTTTGGCCAGTGACACGTATCCACGGTAAGAGCCGGCCTGCGCAAAGCCGGTATCAGCCGATAAAAAAGCGCTGATGCGGTCTTCGGCATAACTGGTAAAGCCTTCGTCCATCCAACCATAGAGCGACTCATTCGTAGCAAGCACTCCCTGGTACCAGCTATGCATCCATTCATGCAACCATGCGCCAGGACCGATCAACAGCGTTGACATAGGATACTCCATTCCCCCATCGCCTCCGTGAATGAACGAGTACTGCTTATAAGGATAAGCGCCAAAATGCTTTTCGATAAATGGTAGCGCCTTTTGCGCATCGACCAATATCTTCTCCCACTCTTCGGCCTTGACGTTGGTAGGCTTGTACAAAAGATGAAGCGTTAGTTCTTGTTGCGCCACGCCACCATTTCGGGCAGCGGGAATACTATCACGCAGTTTTACAGAGCGATGTACGTAGTCAGGATCGGCAGCCCACATAAAATCATGCACTTGCGGAGCGTAAAAATGCCAGGTAAGCTCATCTCCTGCGGGTCTCATCACCGCAGTGCCGGGCTTTTCATAACCGTACCCGATCTGCTGTGGGTTTTGCAAATAACCGGTTCCTCCTACTACATAATTTTTGTCGAGGGTAATGCGCACGTCATAATTTCCCCAGATACCGTAAAACTCACGACCTACGTACGGATTGGGATGCCAGCCATCCTGATCGTAGGCGCATAGCTTAGGATACCACTGGCTCATGGAGTAACGCACCTTCGTAGTGGCATTATCTCGGCCGCTTCTTCTGATCTGCAGAGGGACCTGCCCTTCAAAAGCCAGATCGAGCACGACTTTTGATTTAGGCAAGATGGGTTTATCGAGTATCACTTCTAAGATGGTCTCGTGGGTTTGCAGTTGTTGAGGACGGCCGTTCATTTTTAGCCACACTACTTTTTGCTCACCGATCTCTTCGGGCTTTAGATTTACAATACGATCCTTGACCCGGTTATCCCAATCGACACCGCGCCCCACCTGAATGGTACCCTGTCTGCGACTGCGGGTATCCATCATGCTACCGGGCTGAAAGGCATTGAAATAAAGGTGATAATAGAGCTTCTTGAGCGTATCGGGCGAGTTGTTCCAATATTCTAATTGCTGGGTGCCCGCAAACCGGTTGGTCTGCACATTAAGTTTTACGTCCATCTTGTATTGCACGCGCTGCTGCCAGCCACTTCCTTGCGCCAGGAGCTGAAAGGTCTGCATAGCACAAAACATCGTTAACCAGAAAGTCCGTTGCATGATCGTTGATTTAAAATTTATACGTCGAGACCGGCTACTACCAGCACGATCTCTCCTTTTACTTTTTTGGCGGCGAAATGAGTATGGCACTCGCGAAGCGTGCCCCGAAATTGTTCCTCAAAAAGCTTGGTCAGCTCACGGCTCACGCTGCAATGTCTTTCTTCGCCGAACACCTGACAAAATTCCGCTAAGGTTTTGCACAACCGCATTGGCGATTCATAGAAGATCATGGTACGAGGTTCTGTCGCCAACTGCTTGAGCAAGGTTTGACGGCCTTTCTTCAATGGCAAGAATCCTTCGAAACAAAACCTATTGGAAGGAATACCGCTATTGACCAGTGCCGGCACAAAGGCGGTAGGGCCGGGCAAGGTCTCTATGGCAAGTCCGGCCTGCACGCAAGCCCGCACCAGCAAAAAAGCGGGATCGGATATACCGGGAGTACCGGCATCGGTGACGAGTGCCATTACCTTGCCGGCTGCCATTTGTTGTACAAGTTGCGACACCAACTTGTGCTCGTTATGCTGATGGTAAGCGGTAACGGGTCGTTGCACTTGATAATGCTGCAACAGCACACCCGTGGTACGGGTATCTTCGGCCAAGATCAGATCGACACCACGCAATACATCAAGGGCACGCAGGGTAATATCCTTTAAATTTCCAATGGGTGTAGGTACCAGGTACAACGAGGGAACAGGTCGGCTCTCTTCGGCACCTTTAACAAGGCCATTGGCTATATCGGCAGCTGCTTTTTGCAACTAAAGAAGGTTGGTGATCGTAGCGATCAGGCGGGCCGACAGTCCAGTTCAAAATATTCCATAACGGGATTGGCGAGCAACTTCTCGGCCGCCGTGCGCGCCAGTTCTTTGGCCTGATCGGCGGAATCGGCTGTAACCTGTACCGTAATGTTTTTTCCGACACGTACATCTTGTATGGCAGATAGCCCCAAATTGGCAAGGCCTCCCAAAACGGCTTTTCCCTGTGGATCGAGCAATTCCTTTAAGGGCATTACTTTGATCTCGACGATATAGGTCATACAAGTTGTTTTTTAAAGAGCAAAGATAAGATAACGTACAGGATGATGATGAGAGGCAGCGCCAACCATTGAACCAACAAAACAGATACGATTGATAATGCGATCAGCAAGTAGCGGGGTCGGTTGGCGGCCCACGATAATGAGGAGAACTTTAGTGTGAGTAAGGGAACACGGGAAACCATCAGCAACGAAAGCGATCCAACTATCGCATATAAAAAGTAGGAGTTTAGCAAGAGCGAGATGACCCACGCTGTCTGTACATTCCAATACACCAGCGGTAAAGACGCTACGAACAGGCCGGCAGCAGGGACCGGAAGACCGGTGAATACGTGCTGTGAAGCCGGAGCCAGATTAAACCGAGCCAACCGCCACGCTGCTGCCAATGGCAACAAGAAAGCGGGCCAGAGCAAAACAGCATTGAGCTCCATGGCCGATGGATGCTGTGCCCACGAGAGTCGCAAAAAATGATATACCAGCAAAGCGGGTGCCACACCAAAACTGACCAGGTCGGCCAGGGAGTCAAGTTGCTTTCCCATGGCCGAATCAGCACCCAAGGCGCGGGCCAGAAATCCATCCAAAAAATCGACCACGCCGGCCAACCCGATGAACAAAGAAACCATCCAGATCTCTTCGGGAACATCCACATACAATGTCCCTTCGGGACGTGCGGCCACGATCAGTCCGGATTGCAGGCCGCTGGCAATGGCCAGGCAACCAAAAAATAAATTCAGTAAGGTAAAAAAATTGGGAAGCTGCTTTATCATGCGCTATTTTTTCATCAACGCCTCTATCTCATCGGCGGTAATGGGAATGTTTTTCATCAGATCCTTGTTACCGTTACGGGTAACCCACACATTGTTCTCGATACGAATGCCCATGTGTTCTTCTTCAATATAAATACCCGGCTCAATGGTAAAGACCATGCCGGCCCGAATAGGCTCGGTCTTGGTACCCAGGTCGTGCACATCAATACCGAGATGATGTGAAATGCCGTGATAAAGATATTTACGATACGCTCGGTTTTGCGGGTCTTCGTTCTTGACATCGGATTTACGCAGCAACCCCAATTTTAGAAACTGTTGTGTTGCCTCCTCTCCGATCTTTTCGGTGTAATCTAAAATAGTGATACCCGGACGCAGCAAACCCTTGGCATAATTATGCAAATGAAGACAAGCATTGTAAACACTGCGTTGTCGCTTGCTGAATTTTCCGCTCACCGGAATCGTGCGTGTAAGGTCTGCGCAATAGCCCCCATACTCGGCTCCAAAATCCATTAGTAATAACTCACCGGCCAAACAAGGTTGATTGTTGGAAACGTAGTGCAGGGTTCGCGCCCTATCTCCACTGGCAATGATACTGCCATAGGCCGGACCGGTGGCACGCTGGCTTAAGAATGAGTGAAAGATCTCTGCTTCGACCTCGTACTCCATTACGCCGGGCTTGACAAAGGACAGCAACCTGCGAAATGTATGTTCTGTTATATCTATGGCTTGCTGAATGACCTCAACTTCTTCGGCCGATTTAATGGCGCGAAGCTGGTTCATGATCTTGGCAGCCCGGCAGTACTGATGCAATGGGTAGCGCTGCTGCATCTCGTCGATAAAACGATACTCGCGGGTACGAAGCCAACTCGACTTTCTGTCGTTTTCGTTACTATCAAGGCAGATGGTATCGGCCAGGTGAACCCAAACGGGCAGTAAGGCGTCGAGCTGATCGAGCCATACGATGGTAGACATCCCACTGATGGCCTGCGCCTCTGCTACACGCAGTCGCTTTCCATCCCATTTCTCTTTTAGCTCATTGGGACGCTCCAAGACCAGCACCTCCCGATAGCGCGCATCGGGATGATCGGGAAAAAGGATCACCATGCTTTCCTCTTGCTCAATTCCGGAGAGCCAGTAGAGGTCACTATTCTGCTTGAAAGAATGTAAGGCATCTCCGTTGGAGGGAAACGCATCATTGCTAACAAAGATGGCAATACAGCGAGGCGGTAGCTGCGCTACGAAACGAGCGCGGTTCTTGACAAACAACTCCGCGTTGAGGCGATGGTATTTCATGACAACCTATAATTAGAATAATCCGTACAAGGCCGCATCGACCTTTGTGATGATATCGCCCAGATCCTCCTCTCTTTCAGCGAATTTATTTTTGTCTACGTCCACCACCAGTAGCTTCCCTTCTTTGTACTCGCCGATCCACTTATTGTAATATTCATTGAGCTTCTTGAGGTAATCGAGGCGAATGTTCTCTTCGTAATCGCGACCCCGCTTTTGGATCTGCCCAACGAGGGTTGGCACGGATGCCTGCAGATAGATTAGCAGGTCCGGAGGTTGTACCAGCGATTTGAGGGTCTGGAAAAAATGAAAATAATTATCGAAATCGCGCTTGCTCATGAGTCCCATTTCGTGCAGGTTGGGGGCAAAGATGTTGGCGTCCTCGTAGATGGTGCGATCTTGAATGACGGTTTCAGTGCCCTGTTGAATTTCCACCAACTGACGGAGTCGACTATTTAAAAAATAGATCTGCAGGTTGAAACTCCACCGGGGCATATCCTCGTAGAAATCCATCAGGTACGGATTGTGGTCGACATCCTCAAAATGAGGGATCCACTTGTAATGCTTACTAAGTAACTCAGTGAGCGTGGTCTTACCGGCTCCGATATTGCCGGCCACTGCGATATGCTTGGGTTTTCTTGCTTTTGCCATGCGGGATGCCGACGAATCGGCTTTATTTTTTGAAGGGAGTTAAAATTAGGGAAAATCAATAATACGTAAGCCCCATGGCCTCTTTGACCAACTGCAAGGTTTGCGAAGCACTCTCGCGGGCTTTTTGGGCCCCGTTTCGCATTACTTTTTGCAGGTAATCGCTGTCTTGCTGAATGGAGTGAGCCTTTTCTCGAATAGGTCCTATAAAACGGATCATGTCGGCGGCCAATTGTGTTTTCATATCACCGTACCTGATACCGCAACTGTCGTAAGCGGCTTCGAACTGGGCCACTGTTTCGGGAGTGCTGACCAATTTCATCAACTGAAACAGATTGACGATGTAATCGGGTTTGGGGGCACCCGGACTGGTAGGGCCGCTGTCGGTCTTGGCCCGCATGATCTTTTTTTGGATCAGCTCATCGTTGTCGGCCAGGTACAGCGTAGCATATTGGTTCTCGCTCTTGCTCATCTTACCGGTGCCATCGAGCGAAGGCACCTTGAGTAACTCCTCGCCAAAATTAAACGCCTGCGGCTCGGGAAAAACGTCGCCATACCGATGATTAAAGCGCTTGACGAAATTACGGGCCATCTCGAGGTGCTGTTCCTGGTCTTTGCCAACCGGTACCAACGCGGCACGGTGTAAAATGATATCGGCGGTTTGCAACACCGGGTAGGTGAGCAGCCCTGCATTCACATTATCGGGATGTTGACGAACCTTGTCTTTGAACGTAACGGTCTTTTCCAGCTCACCCACATAGGCCAGCATGTTGAGCAACAAATACAATTCGGCCGTTTCGGGCACGTGGCTCTGGCAATAGAGAACGGCCTGCTCAGGGTCGATCCCACAGGCCAGATTTTCTGCCAATACCCGAAATACCTGTTGCTTGAGCAAGGCCGTATCGGGATGGGTGGTAAGAGAGTGCAGATCGGCCACCATAAAAAAGCAGCTGTACTCCTGTTGCAGGCGCACGTAATTGCGCACCGCACCAAAGTAGTTCCCCAGGTGTAAGAACCCGGTGGGACGGATACCGCTCATCACAATTTGCTTCTTCTTGTCCATTGGGGCGAAGATAGCTAAAAGGGATGGGTTATCTTTGCCATCTGATTCAAAAACACGCTATGGCAGAAGGCATCATTCACCTGGAGCAGATTCGAAAAAGTTATTTCATGGGCAAGCAGGAGCTGCCGGTGCTTAAAGGCCTCTCGCTCGATATCTTCAAGAACGAGTATGTGGCGTTGATGGGGCCCTCCGGGTCCGGAAAAAGCACCCTCATGAACATCATCGGCTGTCTCGATACACCAACAGAGGGTCGCTATGTGTTGAACAATAACGATGTGAGCCAAATGGCCGACGATTCACTGGCCGAGGTACGTAATAAAGAGATCGGGTTCGTCTTTCAGCAATTCAATTTATTACCCCGACTGACTGCCGCTGAAAACGTGGCCCTGCCACTGGTCTATGCCGGCATGAGCAAAAAGGACCGCATCGAAAAGGCCATGCGAATGCTCGAAATGGTGCAGCTCACCGATCGAAGCCACCACCGCCCCAATGAATTGTCTGGTGGGCAGTGCCAGCGCGTAGCCATTGCCCGGGCGTTGGTCAACGATCCCGCTATCATTTTGGCGGACGAACCTACAGGGAATCTTGACTCAAAGACCTCACAAGAGATCATGGATATCTTCGAGACCATCTACAAGAACGGCAACACCATTGTGATCGTGACCCACGAAGAGGATATTGCCAACCACTCCCGCCGTATCGTGCGCCTGCGCGACGGAGTCATCGAGACCGATCAACTCAACCCGAAATTCGTCAAAGGTTAAACAAGAAATTTTTAGGGGCGGCCGAACCTTCGCGGGCAGGCATTGTTACGTTATTTTTAACCCCTAATTCGCAATTAACCAATTGACATGGCCCTGAAGATCTACACAAAGACCGGAGATGACGGTACCACCTCACTGATAGGTGGCACTAAAGTTCCCAAATCACATTTTCGCATTGAAGCTTATGGCACTGTCGATGAACTTAATTCCTATGTAGGGCTTTGCCGTGATCTTCTTACCGATCCCACCTCTCTGCAAGTATTGGCCGAGATCCAGGATCGCCTTTTTACCATTGGCTCCTCGCTGGCCTGTGACGCCGAAAAAGAACCGGGCATGGCTTTGCCCGATCTGGTGGAGGAGGATATTCGCCTGTTGGAAAAAGAGATTGACCGCATGACCGAACAGCTGCCCGAAATGAAGTACTTTATTTTGCCCGGCGGTGCCGCATCCGTATCACATCTTCATGTTCTTCGCTGCATTTGCAGAAGGGCCGAGCGCTGTTGCGTACGCATGCAATTCGAAGGTCTTTCTGTTAACGATAGAGTGGTAAAGTATCTCAACCGCCTCAGCGATTATATTTTCGTACTGGCCCGTTATACGGGTCAACAGTTGGGAGTAAAGGACAATTGCTGGAGACCCCGCCTTAGCTAATTAAGAAAGCATCCCATCGCGCATGGTCCAGACCCGGTCGCATTGACGGGCCAATTCTTCGTTGTGCGTAACCAATAAAAAGGTCTGCCCTGTCTCATCGCGCAACCTAAAAAATAATTGGTGCAGTTCCCTCGCATTAATGGAGTCGAGATTACCACTCGGCTCGTCGGCCAACACGATCGCAGGCTGGTTGATGAGCGCACGCGCTACGGCAACGCGCTGTTGTTCACCCCCTGAGAGTTGTGAAGGCTTATGATCGAGACGGTGAGATAGACCCAGTTTATCGAGCAGCCGGGTAGCCTCTTGACGAACGACTGCTTTAGAGCGACCGGCCAGCCAGCCCGGGATCGCAACGTTCTCTAGGGCGCTGAACTCGGGCAGCAGGTGATGGAATTGAAATACAAATCCGATATGATGGTTTCTGAATGCGGCAAGCTTTTTAGGGCTGAGCTGTAGCACATCGGTACCATTGATCAACACTTGGCCTTGGTCGGGACGATCGAGGGTGCCGAGCACATGAAGTAAGGTGCTTTTTCCGCAACCGGAGGGGCCCACAATGGCCGCCACCTGGCCTTTTTGCACGTCAATGCTAAGTCCCCTTAGGATATCAAGGGCTCCGTATCGTTTATAAATGGCTATTCCGCTTAACAAAGCTTATTATTATTATTACCGAAACTATAAAAAAATCGAGCCCCGGCACAGAAAGAACCAAGGTTATTTGGAAAATTCGTCAATCCCTTTACATTTGCGCAAAATAGACCCCGATTACCTACTAAACGTATCCGTATGTTCTGGACCTTAGAACTGGCCTCTTACCTCGAAGACGCACCTTGGCCTGCCACCAAAGACGAACTGATCGATTACTCCATTCGCTCGGGAGCACCCATTGAAGTGGTCGAGAATCTGCAGGAATTGGAAGATGAAGGAGATGTCTATGAGACCATCGAAGACATTTGGCCTGATTATCCTACCCAAGACGATTTCTTGTTCAACGAAGACGAATACTGATCACTGTTGCGGTCAGGGGGTTCCCATCTTGTCTATCACATGTTGCGTAACACCCGTAAAGCTGAATCCGCCGTCGTGGAAAAGATTCTGCATGGTTACGTAGCGTGTCATATCGCTGAAAAGCGTTACGCAGTAATTGGCGCAGTCTGTTGCTCCGGCATTTCCTAACGGGCTCATGGCCTCGGCATAATTTAAAAATCCGTCAAATCCCTTAACCCCACTCCCCGCCGTAGTAGGGGTAGGTGACTGCGAAATGGTATTGACACGTACCTTTTTTTTGACCCCGTAGTGATAACCAAAACTGCGGGTAACGCTTTCTAACAGGGCTTTGGCATCGGCCATCTCGTTGTAATCGGGAAACACGCGCTGGGCCGCGATATAACTCAGCGCCACCACGCTACCCCATTCACTAATGGCATCGAGGTCCCAGGCGGTACGCAACACGCGGTGCAGGCTCATGGCCGAAATATCGAGGGTCTTGCCATTCCACTCGTAATTCATTTCGGTGTAATGCTTGCCTTTGCGAACATTCAGGCTCATTCCAATGGAGTGCAGCACAAAATCGATCTTGCCACCCAAGTGCTCCATGGACTTTTCGAAAAGATTCTTGAGGTCTTCCATGTTGGTGACATCAGCTCCGATCACCGGAGCATTACCGCAAAGAGCAGATAGCTTGTTGATCTCTCCCATACGCAACGCCACCGGCGCATTGGTCAACACCAATTGAGCGCCCTCTTCGTAACAACGAAGGGCTGTCTTCCAGGCAATGGAACGTTCATCGAGCGCACCGAAGATGATCCCCTTTTTTCCTTTGAGCATTGAATGAGCCATAGTGGTTGATTTTCGCGGGTAAAAATAAGCACTTATTTTTTACGGCTGCTCACTAACGGATGTTATTGACTTTTGGGCCTATATTTACAATAGCGACTTTTTAACCTAAACTGATGATGCCGCTACAGACTGTCATTACCGGAACAGGATGTTTTATACCTCCCGTCATTAAAGCCAATGACGACTTTGTGCAGCAGGCTTTTTATGCCGAGGAAGGACTCCCCATTGACACGCCGGGGCAAGAGATCGTACAGAAATTTCAAGATATTACCGGAATAGAGGAAAGAAGATACGCCGACGACCAAATGACTTGTTCCGATATGGCCATCGAAGCTGCGAAAAGAGCCATCGAAAACAGCGGAATAGACCCGGAAACCCTCGATCAGCTTATTGTCGCACATAAT
Organism: Chitinophagaceae bacterium; assembly: GCA_947456825.1. GTDB lineage: Bacteria > Bacteroidota > Bacteroidia > Chitinophagales > Chitinophagaceae > JJ008. The sequence continues at coordinate 66,666 of CANGTM010000001.1, read as the reverse complement.
TTCGGAAATGTCATCAGTCACACCGTACAAAGCGATGCAGTGCCCTCTTTGGCCAGCCGGGTCAAACATGCACTGGCCATTCGCAACCCGAATTGCGTGGCCTACGATATATTATTCGGTTGTCCCGGATGGTTGCAAGGCGTTATTCAATCGGATGCTTTCATCAAAGCGGGCATAGCAAAGAGAACTTTGGTGATAGGGACCGAAACGCTCAGCCGCGTTATCGATGCCTACGACCGAGACAGTATGATCTTCTCTGACGGAGCCGGAGCAGCCGTGCTCGAAGCACGACCCAGCCAACCGAATGGACCGGGCATCATGGCCTGCAGCGTGCAAAGTCACTGTACCGAAGAAGCCTATTACATCTCCTTTGGAAAAAGCTATTGTCCCGGAGCCGACCCCAAGGTGCGGTACATCAAAATGAAAGGGCGAAAAGTGTACGAGTACGCGATGCAACATGTGCCTGCGGCCATGAAAGATTGTCTCGATAAAGCAGGCGTGCCCATCGAATCGGTCAAAAAAGTATTTCTGCACCAGGCCAACGAAAAAATGGACGAGGGCATCATCAAGCGCCTCTATAAGCTTTACGGAAAAAAAGAGTTGCCCGAGCACGTAATGCCCATGAACATCCATAAGCTGGGCAACAGTTCCGTGGCCACGATCCCCACGCTTTTCGATATGGTCATAAAGGGACATTGGGATGCACACCATCTGCAAAAGGGCGATATTGTACTATTCGCATCGGTAGGAGCAGGCATGAACATCAATGCAGTTTGTTACCGAATGTAGACCTCTGGCTACCGCCTTTCCTTTATCTTCGCAAACAGTAAATTAGCAGAGAGATCATGACCCTTTCTTACCAATGGCTATTAGATTATTTACCCGCTCCGCTTCCGGTGGAGCAGCTCAGTGATATACTCACCTCCATTGGGTTAGAAGTAGAGCGGGTCGCCACCTACGAAGAAGTAAAAGGAGGATTAAAAGGCTTGGTGATCGGCGAGGTAATGACCACCGAAAAACATCCCAATGCCGATAAACTCACGCTCACGAAGGTCAATATCGGATCGGAGAACCTCTTGTCGATCGTATGTGGCGCTCCCAATGTGGCCGTCGGACAAAAAGTAGTGGTGGCCCCTGTTGGCGCTACCATCTTTCCTGCCAATGCCGCTCCGCTGACCATGAAAAATGCCCGGATCAGAGGAGAGGAGAGCCAGGGAATGATCTGTGCCGAGGACGAGATCGGGCTAGGCGATTCTCATGCGGGTATCCTAATCTTGCCTCCCACTGCCAATGTCGGAATGAGCGCAGCCGATTTCTTTACGCCTTACGAAGACACCATCATCGAGATTGGGCTTACTCCCAACCGCATGGATGCGATGAGTCACTGGGGCGTAGCACGCGATGTATGCGCATACGTCAACCATCATCACCAAAAAAATTGGCAACCCCGTTGGCCTGCTACGGTGAGCTTCGCCGCTGCGCTGCCTGCCTCACCCGTACAAGTCACTATCGAGAACACGAAAGCCTGTCCCCGCTATAGCGGACTCTGCATCGATGGCATCCAGACGGGCCCTTCACCCAGATGGATGCAACAACGACTCAAGGCCATTGGGGTAAAACCCATCAACAGTATAGTAGACATCACCAACTATGTGCTGCACGAGACCGGACAGCCTTTGCATGCGTTCGACCGTAACGCCATTGTGGGAGACCAGATCGTGGTGCGCAACGTTGCCGACCAAACGTCTTTCGTAACACTGGACGGAACCATCCGAAAACTGAGTGCCGACGATCTGATGATCTGCAATAGTCGGGAGCCCATGTGCATCGCCGGTGTATACGGCGGGTTAGAAAGCGGCATTGGTAACAACACCACAGACCTTTTTTTGGAGAGCGCTTTTTTCGATCCCGTTACCATTCGCAAAACATCGTTCGGGCACCAGCTGCGCACCGACGCGGCCACTCGCTTCGAAAAAGGGACCGATATAAGTGCCACCATTCCGGTTTTGCAACGTGCAGCGTATCTGATCGGTGAAATTGCCGGTGGCAGCATAACTGCGGCCCCGGTAGATTGCTATCCCGCACCGCTGGCTCCCGTCAACGTATCGCTAACGTGGTCTTATTTAAAAAAGATCAGTGGTAAAGACTATACGCCCGCTGCCGCCACCGGCATTCTGCAGAGTTTGGGCTTTGTTACCAAAACGTCCGATACCAATGGTATCACCGTGCAAGTCCCTCCTCATAAACCCGATATTAGCCTGGCCGCCGACCTGGTAGAAGAGATCTTACGCATCGATGGTCTGGATAATATCCCCATTCCCACTACCATCACTATTTCTCCTGCCGTGGAGCAACCGGCCTATTTACATAAAGAAACCCTTCGGGAAAAGATCTCCGACAGACTGGTCGGCCTGGGTTTTCACGAGATCATGACCAACTCGATCACTAACAGCGCTTACTTTCCGGAACAGGGCGATTCGCTGGTCACTATGATCAACAGCCTAAGTGCCGAGCTCAATGCCCTTCGGGCCACGCTGCTACCCACTGCACTCGAAGTAGTAAGCCATAACCTCAATCACCGGAACCTCGATCTTCGACTTTTTGAATTCGGAACCACTTACGCCAAAGCAACAGAAGGACACTACCCTGAAGAGCCGCGTCTGTGCCTGGTGCTGAGCGGGCAAAAACGGCCTACCCATTGGCAGGAGCCCAGTAGTTTGGTAGATCTCTACACGCTGAAGGGGGCCGTTGAGTTGGTCTTTACAGCGGTGGGGCTTTCCGTGTCGGCTGTGCCAGGAGCGCATCCGCACTTGCAACAAACCCTTACTTGGCAAACACAAGAGCAATTGTTGGGGGTGGGAGGATTGGTAGCACAGCACACGGCTCGTTCCTTTGGGATCAAACAGCCGGTATTTTATGCCGAACTCAACTGGAAGGCAATAGCAGCGCTGGCGGCAGCACAGCCGATCAAGGTGCAGGACCTGCCTCGTTTTCCGTCGGTAGAAAGAGACCTGGCCCTGGTGGTGGCAGGCACGCTCTCCTGGCAATCGATCCTGGAATGTCTGCAAAAGATCCGGATCAAAACGCTGCGGGATATCAAAGTCTTTGATATATTCGAGAGCGATAAGCTGGGAGCCGGCAAAAAATCGATCGCCATCAACCTGACGTTCTCTGATCCTGAAAAAACGCTTACGGACAAGGAGATCGAAGGCTGGATGAACAACATCATCAAGACCTTGGAAAAAGAATTCGAGGCCACAGTAAGAAAATGAGTACCGCAGAAGACCTTCAACGAATCAGGGAAAAACTAAAGCAGTTGATCGCTGCCCACCATACCCTGCTCAGTGAAAAACGGCGCTTTACGGATGAAATAGAAAAGTTAAAAGGAGCACTGAACGAGCAGCGTACACACAACCAAGAACTTATTGACCAACTCTCTGCGGCCAAGGTCAGAACTACAGGATTGAGTCAGGAAGAAAAGGCCGCCATTGAAAAAAAGATCAATCACTACATAAAAGAAATTGACCGCTGTATTGGACAGCTGGGCAATTAATCGACATGAACGAAGAACTGATTCCCATAGCAGCCCAGGTCGGCGACCGCACCTACCGAATTAAAGTAGAGCCAAAAAACGAGGCACTTGTACTTCGCACCCTTCAGCAGATCGATCAAAAACTGCGTGAATTCAAGACCAACTTCTCCGGAAAGGATATGCAGGATTACCTGGCCATGACCATCCTGTGGTTTGCCACCCAACCCACGACGCCTGCCGAGGCGTCCCCCGCCACCACTCCTGCTACGGAAAGTAATGCCGGCAACGATGCCAACGCCCAAGCGACAGCCCAAGAATTGCAGCTTCTCGAACAACTGCTCGATGCCGAAATAAACAGGCGCTAAGGGGTACGACCCATTTTTTTCTTACCTTTACCTTACTATTGTTACCAGACCCCCACGCTTGCAAAGGGTCTCCAAAACAAGTATTGTGAACCCCCTAAACCCAAACATCAATGGACCCCAATATACTGTACGCCCTTATAGGCGTATTCGCCGGAGCAATTGGCCTCCTGGTAGGCCGTGTCATCTTTGGCAAAGCCAGTGACAAAAGAGTTCAAGAAGCAGAGATCCAGGCACAGACCATCCTAAAAGAAGCTGAACTAAGGGCCGAGACCGTACGTAAAGAAAAAGAGCTCGAGGCCAAAGAAAAATTCGTTCAGCTCAAGGCTGCGCACGAGAGAGATGCCCTCGAGCGTAACAAAAAGATCAATGACGCCGAAAACCGGATCCGCCAGAAGGAACAATCGGTAAATCAGAAAGAAAACAACCTCGACAAGCAGCTAAAAGAGAATGAGGCCATCAAAGAAAACCTCAATCGTCAGATAGAGCTGGTCAACATCAAACGAAGCGAATTCGAAAAGCACCAAGAAGAGCATGTTCGCCGCTTAGAGAAGATCGCTAACCTCTCTGCCGAAGATGCGCGTAACCAGCTATTGGAGAGTCTCAAGAATGAGGTGCAGACCCGTGCACTGGCGCTGCAGCAGGAGATCATCGAAGACGCCAAGCAAAAAGCAGGAAAAGAAGCCCGTAAGATCGTTATTCAGACCATACAACGTACGGCCGCAGAGCAAGCCATCGAGAACTCCATTACCGTATTCAATCTCGAAAGCGACGAGATCAAAGGACAGATCATCGGGCGCGAAGGAAGAAATATTCGTGCCATTGAAGCCGCTACCGGCGTGGACCTGATCGTAGACGATACCCCCGAAGCTATTTTGCTCTCCAGCTTTGATCCCTTGCGCCGCGAGATCGCTCGCCTTAGTCTGCAACGACTGGTAAGCGATGGCCGCATCCATCCGGCCCGTATTGAAGAGGTTGTCGAAAAGACCCGCAAACAGATAGAAGAGCAGGTGATGGAGATCGGTGAGCGCACCGTGATCGAGCTGGGCATACACGGCCTGCACAAAGAGCTGGTACGCATGGTCGGAAGAATGCGATTCCGCTCATCTTACGGACAAAATCTGTTGATGCACAGCCGCGAGACCGCGAACCTTTGTGCGACTATGGCAGCCGAGTTAGGCCTTAATCCAAAGTTGGCCAAAAGAGCGGGCTTGTTGCACGATATCGGAAAAGTACCCGACGAAGAAAGTGAACTCAGCCACGCCCTGCTGGGAGCCAAACTGGCCGAGAAATACGGAGAAAACCCGGCCGTGGTCAATGCCATTGCCGCTCACCACGACGAAGTAGAAATGCAATTTGTGATCTCCCCTATCATCCAGGCTTGCGATGCCATCAGTGGCGCCCGCCCCGGTGCTCGTCGAGAGATCATGCAGCAATACCTGCAACGCATTAAGGACCTTGAGAACCTGGCCATGGCGTACAACGGCGTTGAAAAGGCCTATGCCATTCAGGCGGGGCGTGAACTTCGAGTTATCGTAGAGGCCGAAAAGGTCAGCGACCAAGATTCAGACCGCCTCTCGTTCGAGATCGCGCAAAAGATACAGACCGAAATGACCTTTCCCGGACAGATCAAGGTAACCGTGATCCGCGAAAAAAGAGCCGTCAACGTAGCCCGCTAGACACCGACTGCGCTGACCACTACTACTAATTGACCCACAGCCCGTTGTATTTCAACGGGCTTTTTTTTGGAGGACCCGCTATTACCGCCTTTTGGGTTTGGGTATTCCGTGAAACTTCCCTACCTTTGCCTCCCCTTAAATCATTGGATCATGAACGCTATTGCCTACGTACACGAACAACTCACCGCCAAAAAGCAATTCCCCGCTTTCAAACCCGGTGACAACATCACGGTCAACTATAAGATCATTGAAGGAAACAAAGAGAGAATCCAGTCCTTTAAAGGAGACGTGATCAAAAAGCAAGGGTCGGGTCATACCGCCAGCTTTACGGTCAGAAAAATTTCTGATGGCGTGGGCGTAGAAAGAGTATTCCCTTTCTTTTCTCCCAACATCGATTCTATCGAGCTTAACAAGACCGGACACGTACGCCGTGCCAAACTGTTCTACCAGCGTAGCAGAAGCGGTAAGAGTGCCCGTATCCGTGAAAAGCGCATGGCCGTTGCCGAAGGCGCCCAATCATAAGTCATTCAACTAATTTTAATCCCGCAGTCACTGTACGGTCCTGCGGGATTTTTTTTGTCCCCAACACGCGCGCAGTTAGTATCTTTACAACACAATCGAACGTTATGACAAATCCTATTTTACTGGGAATGCTGGGCACTAACGAGATCATCATCATTCTCGTGATTGTTTTACTGCTGTTCGGTGGTAAAAAAATTCCCGAGCTGATGAGAGGACTCGGAAAAGGAGTGCGCGAGTTTAACGATGCTAAAAGCAACGTAAAAAGAGAGATTGAAGAAAGCGCCAGTGATATCAACCGCTCAGCCAAGGAATAAGCGGGCCTCTACGACCATTTCTCGATGCGGCCAGTTGCTGCTGCCGCTGTGGTTCCTTTTGTGGGGATGGCCCCCTGTTACACCGACTGCTTACGCACAATCGATATCTTCTTCCGCTTCATCGGTTACAGCCACTGCTTCGCCTCGCGGCTTTACACAACTATTCGAAAGCACACCCAAATCCGATAAAGCGGTTACCCGTTTACATCCGTTGGCCATCAGCTTCGTACAAAGCTACATGGACCGCTATGGAGCCGGCCTACGTAAGATGCGGGACTGGGGCCGCCCTTATTTCGAAATGATGGACCAGGTGCTGAGCCAGTATGGCCTTCCTTCCCAATTAAAATACCTGGCCGTGATCGAATCAGGACTCAAATCGAATGCCGTTTCGTGGGCCGGTGCCGTGGGACCCTGGCAATTTATGCCGGCCACAGCCAGGCGCTACGGTCTAACGGTTACCCGCTCGCTCGATCAACGCACCGACTATATTAAAAGTACCCATGCAGCTGCCGTGTACTTGCGAGACCTTTATGAGGAATTTCAAGACTGGCTACTGGTGATCGCCGCTTACAATGGAGGAGAGGGTCGCGTTCGCCAGGCAATTCAACGCAGTGGACATGCCGATTTTTGGAGACTTCAGTACCAACTGCCAACCGAATCGATGAACCATGTAAAAAAATTCATCGCTACACACTATGTATTCGAAGAGGACGGCAGCGAGACTACGATAACCAGACAAGAGAGAGAAAAAAAAGGTTCAAAGGGCGAAACCCCGCTACCCACAGAAGAAGAGAAACGAACGATCACCCTACCAATAACGGGGCGCTACAAACAAGAGGCCATTTTAAAGTACACGGAAACAGATAGAGCTGAATTTATACGCTATAATCCGGATTTTGATGAGCAGCTGTCGGCGAAAGGAAACTACCTGCTACGCCTCTCACCGGAATGCATGAAGGCGTTTACAGAAAAGAAAGCGGCAATTGCGGCGGAGAGCCTGCAATTATTGTTGCGTGATGTACGCCGCTGATGTAAGTTGAAATAAGGATGATTGGGCTAGAAGTCTTCTTCGTCGTCATCGAATCCTTTCTCGTCGAAAAGGTCCTTGAACTCGTCATCTTCGAATTTAAAATCATCCTCTTCTTCGCCCTTCTTACCGGCAACCTTCTTGCCGTTCGATTTAGGAAGGTCAAATTCATCGAAGTCAGGATCCCACTCCTCTTCTTGACCGTCTTCGTTCTTTTCCCAATCGTCATTGAGATCGTCGTTATCTGTATCGTCGTCGTCCTGCTCTTTTTTCTTGCCCTTGAGAGATTCTTTTTTCTCTACCGAGCGAGCAGACTCTTTTACAGACTTAGCGGTACTCTTTGCAGACTTTTCAGGTTTGGTAGCCATAGCTGAACCGGATTAGTAATGTAAATTTTCGGCGAAGTTTTTAAACCGCCAAATTTTAAAAAGATTTTTTTGGTTCACTGTCTTTTCACTGTCAAGGCACGACCACCAACTGATCGCGACCGGGCCCATTTGATATATACCGTACGTTCACGCCCAAATATCCATTTATGAAGTTGACATACTGTTTCATGGAATCGGGAAGGGCCTCATAAGACTTGCATTGATCGGTAGCCGTATTCCAACCCGAAAACTGTTGCAGCACAGCTTCGGGCTGGCTTCTCTCTAGCTGATAGGGCATCTCGCAGGTTTCTACACCCCCTACTTTGTATGCGGTGCATACCGATAGTGTACTGAAAGAATCGAGCACATCCGCTTTGGTCATGACCAGCTTGGTGACCCCGTTGATCATGCATGCGTAGCGAAGGGCGACCAGATCGATCCAGCCGCATCTGCGGGGACGACCCGTGGTAGCCCCAAACTCATTGCCGATTTTTCTTAGCTCCTCGCCTGTGGCATCGTTTAGCTCGGTAGGAAAAGGACCTCCGCCAACTCGCGTGCAATAGGCCTTCGTAACGCCGATCACCTCGTTGATGGTGCGCGGAGCAACACCCAGCCCGTTACAAACACCGGCCGAGATGGTATTAGAAGAGGTCACAAAAGGAAAAGTACCAAAATCTATATCGAGCATGCTACCCTGGGCCCCTTCGGCCAATACACGCTTGCCTGACTGCAGCTGCTGATTGATAAAATACTCTCCGTTCACGATATTGAGCGTACGCAAGAATTCGAGCGCCGTAAAGAACTCCTCTTCCCAAGCGCTGATATCTTCTTGAAAGCCGAAGCTGTCTAGCAAACGTTGATGCTTTAAACGTAGCTTGATGTACTCGGTCGTAAAACTTTTATCGAGCAGATCGCCGACGCGCAGACCATTACGCCCTGTCTTGTCCATGTAGGCAGGACCGATTCCCTTTAAGGTAGAACCGATCTTTTGATTTCCCTTCGAGAGTTCGGCTGCTTTATCTAATGCCCGGTGTGTGGGTAAGATCAAATGGGTACGATCGGCAATGAAAAGATTTTTTTTGAGGTCTACCCCGAATGGAGTTACACTTTCGCACTCTCGTTTTAACGTGACTGGATCTAGCACCACACCATTACCGATCAAATTGATGATGCCCGGATGAAAGATGCCCGAGGGGATCTGGTGCAACACCAGCTTTTTATCTTGCACGTACAACGTGTGGCCTGCGTTGGGACCTCCCTGAAAACGAGCCACCACTTGATAGTCCTTTGCAAAGTAATCGACGATCTTTCCTTTGCCCTCGTCTCCCCATTGGAGCCCTAGTATAACATCAACCATAACGTTTGTAATAAGCGGGGCAAAAATAGGCCTATTTGATCAGCATTATCGTTCCTTTTTTCGAGATCACTCGGTCGTCTTTGGTCAGTCCTTCTATCATCCAGACATAAATACCCTCGGGCTGTAACTGACCACCGATGGTTCCATCCCATCCATCGTTTAGTCGACGCGTTTGAAAGACCAATTGACCCCACCGGTTAAAGATCCGGAAGTAATTGTAACTCTTCATCCCCACCGGAAAAGGAGTAAACCTGTCGTTCTTTCCGTCACCATTGGGGGTAAAACCTGTCGGCACATAAATATCAGGACCCTTATACACTCGAACATTCACGTATGCCTCACCCTTACATCCAGCCACCGTAGAGGCAACCACTTTGTAGCGTACATCTGCCCCAATAGATCCGATCGTAACCGTAGGGCTGGCCACACCGGCGTTACTTAAGCCTACCGAAGGCGTCCATACATAGGTAGTAACATCGGGATCGTTAGGAACGGCAAGCAGCTGAAATTGATCGCCGGGATATCCGATCGTATCGGCCGGAAAAGTGCGCACCTGAATGGGTGGTGTTACATCGATCATCACGGTATCGGTGACCAGTGCGGCACATCCATTAGCATCTGCGAGAACAGAAAGCACGTAGTATATATTTCGATCAGGGGTAGAAATAGCGTTGGGGAGGGACGAATTATTCAGATAGGTAGAAGGCGTCCAGCGATACACGGTACCTCCACTACCATTGAGTGTGGCAGATTGTCCATAGCAGATGAAAATATCGGGGCCCGCATTGGGTATAGGTGCAGGGTTAACGGTAACCATTACCGTGTCGCGCGAAACACAACGCCCCAGTGTCAGTGCAACTATATACTGCGTCGTCACCCGGGGCGAGGCGATTGGGTTGGCGATGTTAACGGCGGACAATCCAGATGCCGGTGTCCAATCGTATTGAAGAGCATTAGACACGACCTGCAATTGCGTAGACTTGCTTTCGCATATAGTAACGTCGGTTTGCGGTGTTACGGAAAGATCATTGGTAAGACCCACCACAGCGGGTAACTGGTAAACGCAATTGAGTTGATCTTTGATGGTAACAGTGTAAGTACCTGGCGCCAAATTAAAACTATTCGTTGCTTGCCAGTTGATACCCCCATCAAGCGAATAACTGTAAGTACCGTTACCCCCCGAAGGTGTCAATGTTAGGGTTCCATCATTGCCCCCATTACAACTGGCATTGGTGGTGGTCAGCGTTCCCCCCAATACAGGAGGCTCTGTCAATATCACCGATTGTGTACGCGTGCAGTTGTTGGCATCTCTGATGGTAAGGGTGTAGCTGCCTGCCGATAATGAAAATGCATTGGCTGCCTGCCAGTTGGCTCCTCCATTGACGCTGTACTGGTAAGGTGCGATACCCCCTGTTGCCGCCACGCTTAGTTGCCCATTGGATTGTCCGTTACAAATTACCGGCACCGTCGTAGTTGACAGGGTCATTGCACTAGGCTCTGTGATATCAAGCGAAGTAGTACCGACACAACCATTGGTCTCTCTGAATCGAATGGTGTAGGTGCCGGCAGTGAGTCCGCCGAACTGATTAGTGGTCTGCCAGCTGATGCCATCGAGTGAGTATTCGTAAGGAGCCTGCCCAATGGTGGGAGGGGCCACGGTAATAGTACCTGTATTACCCGCATTGCAAAGAGCCGGCGTAGAAGTGGCGGTAGTGATCAGTGGCGGGCCAGCTGCTACGGTTACAGGAACCGAATTACTCTGGCAACCCAAGGCATCTCGCACGATCACGGTATGCACACCCGCAGCCACATTATTGAAAGTATAGGGCGCACTGCCCGTAATAAAACTTCCTCCGTCTAAAGAAAAAGTAAATGGTGCCGTACCACTAAAGGGAGTAATCACAAGGCTTCCATTTACCGCACCATCACAAGTGGTGGCCGTGGGAGCAGCACCCGCCAACAAGGTGGGGCCAGCGGTAACGAATACGTTAAGTGTTCTGGAGCATCCCAGCGCATCTGTTACGACAACCGCATGGCTTCCTGACGAGAGTCCATTGAATGTATAGGTAGCAGCTGCCGTCGGCGCGGTAGGAGCCCCCCCATCAATGGCATAGCGAAAAGGTGCCGTTCCGGTATTGACCGTTATAGTTGCAGTCCCGTTATTTACTGTTGGGCAAGAGGTGGCCGTTAGAGCGGCGGTGGCATTAACGCCAGCACCCTGCGCCACATTAACGGTCAGAGGGCCCGAGCTGCAATTCGAACCCTGATCGGTAACGATCACCGTGTGGTTTCCTGCAGAAACATTCGTAAATGTAAAAGGAAGTGTTCCAACGACCGGAGCATTAGCGTCAAGTTGAAAACGATGCGGGCCGGCCCCAGGCACCCCGCTAATGGTAATGGTACCGTTATTTACGCCCGTGCAAGCGGTTGGAGCTGTTGCCAACGTTGCTTGTAATGCACCCACCGATACCAAGGTTGAACTCAGGGTACTCACACATCCGCCCGAGGCGTCGGCCACCACCACACTATACGTTCCGGATGCAAGATTGGTAAACGTGTAGGTAGTAGCAGAAACAGTGGCAGCGGTTCCTCCCGAAATGGAGTAGGTATAGGGCGGAATCCCTACCCCGGCTGGTATAGAGGCCGTTAACGAACCATTATTGAGCCCGCAACTGGGGTTGTTACTGGTGGTTGTGGCATTCAAACTATTGTTGCGCGTAACGGAAAAGGTGTCGAGCGAAATCAATTGTGTTCCGGTCGCATCATTACTATTAAAAATTGTTTTGACCACATACTGATTGGCACCGGCGGCCGGACAGAAATTCGTGAAGCGCAGATCTAACAAACCTGTAGCTGTGGTTGCTGTATCGGCAGTAGCCACAACGGCCCCTGACATATCCAATAATTGAGAGGAGTGATAGTAAGAAGTAGACCCGTTGGGAATAAACCGCCATCCCTCGTTGATCGCTCCCGGGTTCCAAATGGTGGCATTACGTGTTGGATGCGATACGGATCGGGCGCGCAGCCAATCCTGGATACCCAAGATGGCGCGACCAGCGTTGGTGCTGGAGTTGGTAGTTCGGTTGGCCAGATGAAAATCAATGATACCCGTAGATTCGTACAAGATGATCTGAAGGTTGTTCATGGCAGTTGTATTCGGTCTTCCGAAGGTGCCAATGTTGTAATAACTAACCACAAACCTTCTGCAGGGGTATGTTCCCTCTACGCGCCATTCTATCTTTCGATCAGGCAAGCTGGCATTGGCATCAGGGCAAGTGATGAGTGGATCACGGGGACGAGGGTCAAGATCCGAGTAGGCGATCATGATGGCCGCACGAGCGTAAGAGGCAGAGGGGATCGCATTCGTAATAACATACGTATTGTACATGCTGGAGTTGGTCGTATCGAAAGTGAGCAACCCATTGGAGCCAACGACCACTTTACTAAACAACGAATCATAGAAACGAAACGGAAAAGGAAGAGCGAACTTTAGACCAAAGACATCGTCACAGTATAGCGTTATGTCTTGCGTTCCCGTGGCACTTAAAAAAGGGAGTGGACCAAAGGGAATAGTGCGCAACACATAATCACTGGTCGATTTAATGTGCGGAACCTGAAAGACCAGGTTGGTACAAAGCTGGTTGCAAGGCAAGTTTACGCTAGTGTTCTGGATACCGGTCGGAATACAAAGCTGTGCCAAAAGGCGTGTCGATGACAGCCCCAGCAATAGCACTAATACCAAGAGCTTTTTACTGCTATACGTTGACATAATGAAGTCGTAAGATAAGAAATTCAGGCCGGAATATCCTCCATGTCATAGCGCTCCACCGACTCTACACCCGACACTTGGAGCAAAGCGGCTACGAGGGCCTCAAGCTCTTCCTTTTCATGCACATAAAGGCGAATATTTCCCATAAAGATCCCTTCCTTGGCCTCGATGGTAATGGCCGCAATATTGATCTTGAGCTCTCCGGAGATCAGGTTCGTGATCTTGCTGACCATACCCACATCGTCGATACCCACTATCTTGATGCCGGTCAAAAATGAGATCTCCTTATTCTTGGCCCATTTGGTCTTTACGACACGGTGTCCATAGTGGGCCAGCAATTTGGCGGCATTGGGACAGTTGGTCCGGTGAATGGTAAGTCCTTTGCCGGTGGTCACAAAACCAAATACATCGTCGCCCGGAATCGGCTTGCAACAATTCGCAAGATTGTAGACGATCTTGTCACTTCGTTCTCCAAAGATGATCAGCTCGGCATCCTTTCGGGGCATCAAATGATGGGGGATTATCTCGGGACGATCGGGCAACGGAGTGGTCTTGATGGGTCGAGGGGCCTCGATGCGGTCTCCTGAGACCTTGAATTCTTTCAGCTCTTTCAGATCGATACCCTTAACGGCCACCTGGTAATAAAAGTCAAGATGATTGCCGAGTTTGTACCAGTTAACCAACTCGTCTATATTATGCGGGGAGACAGTGACCCCCATGCCCTCCAACTTTCGCTGCACCACGTATTTACCCTCGTCAGCTACCTTTCTTTTTTCTTCGCGCAAGGCATCGCGGATACGACCCTTGGCCTTGGAAGTGACCACAAAGCTCAACCAGTCATCAGAGGGCTTTTGTTTGCTGCTGGTGATGATCTCTACCTGATCGCCACTATGGAGCCGATAGCTGATGGGCACCAATTTATGATTGACCTTGGCGCCGATGGTCTTGGTACCGATGGCGCTATGCACACTAAAGGCAAAGTCGAGCGCTGTAGAACCCACAGGCAACATCTTAACATCCCCCTTAGGCGTATACACATAGATCTCCTCTGCCAAAAAGCTGGTCTTGAAATCTTGTAAGAAATCGATGCTGTCGGTCTCCTGGTTGGTTATCACCTCGCGGATCTGCTGAAACCATTTATCGAAGCGACTCTCATCTTGTGCATCTTCTTTGTACTTCCAGTGAGCCGCCAGTCCTTTTTCGGCGATCTCATTCATGCGTTGTGAACGGATCTGTATTTCTACCCAGCGACCTTGCGCTCCCATCACCGTCGTATGCAAGGCCTCATATCCATTGGCCTTGGGATTACTCAACCAATCGCGAAGTCGCTCGGGGGAAGGACTATATTCATCGGTGATCATCGAATAAACCTTCCAGCAATCCTCCTTTTCTTTTTCAGGGGCCGAGTCGAGGATCACCCGAATGGCAAACAAGTCATATACCTCCTCGAATTCCACACCCTTTTTCTTCATCTTGTTCCAAATGGAGTGAATGCTCTTGGGTCTGCCATGAATGTCGGCCTTTAGCCCCGCCTGTTCTATCTTGTCCCGAATGGGCTTGATGAATTCATTGATGAATTTGGTCCTCTCCTTGCGAGTCTCGGCCAATTTACGTGCGATCTCGCGGTAGGTGTCAGGCTCCATGTACTTCATGGCCAGATCTTCCAGCTCGGTCTTGATCGTGTAAAGACCCATACGATGCGCCAATGGGGCATAGATAAAAATGGTCTCGGAGGCGATCTTCAGTTGCTTTTCTCGCTTCATGCAATCGAGCGTGCGCATGTTATGCAACCTATCCGATAGCTTGATCAAAATAACCCGGGGATCATCGGTAAGCGTAAGCAAGATCCGCTTGAAATTCTCGGCCTGCTGCGAGGCATTCACATCCACCACATTGGCGATCTTGGTAAGCCCGTCCACGATGCGTGTGATCTCTTCGCCAAAATCCCTGCTGATATCATCGAGTGTAATGTCCGTGTCCTCTACCGTATCGTGCAGCAGTGCACAGATCGAGGAACGCACACCGAGTCCTATCTCCTCTACACAGATCTTGGCTACTGCGATCGGATGCAGAATATAGGGCTCTCCACTCTTGCGACGCATGGTCTTATGTGCATCGGCGGCTAACTCGAAGGCCGAGCGAAGCAATAGTTTATCACCGGGCTTGATCCGTGATTTCAGGATCTTGAGCAATGAACGGTACTCGCGCAAAATGAGTTTCTTTTCCTCATCTTGGTTTAGACTGTAAGGGGGTATGTGCGCGACCGTTTCCATGGTCTACGAATTTACAAAATATCCCCCATGCTAAAGTGGAAACGAGGAGACAGCGTTGCGAAGCGGCTTATTTACCGAATTGATAACGAATCAAGATTTCGTGTGCATTGGGCCCGCGGTCAAAAACACTGAGCGGCGTCGAGTAGATATCAAAGGAATAGCCAAAGGTCATTTTTTGCTGCACCTTTACCCCGGCCGAAAGCATCCAGCTTTGCCGGGCACGCAGCGATAGTCCCCACCAGAAAAGTTCACGGTGCTCCACTCGGGCACCCGCTTGCAGCTCGGTAGGCGCGTTGGGCAAATAGATCACTAAAAAATTAGGGATGATGCGGGTATTGGCATCTACTTGCCACTGGTAAGAGCCCTGGAGGTAGAAATGTCGATAAAGACGAGCTTCCTCGTTACGCATCAGATTCCCCGTATAGAAATCGAGTTTCGATTGAACCAGCTGACTAACCGATGCGCCGATCTGCCAGTTAGAGGCGGTATAAGCCACCCCCAATCCAGCATCCCCTTTAAAACGATTGGCAGCCCCGCCCATAACAGGATCGCTACCCAACGCGTCGATCAACATGGATTTGTCAATGGCAAATTGTTGAAAGCGCGCCTCGAGCCCCACAGAGAATTGCGCACCGTTTTTCATAGGGATATGGTAGGCATAAGAGGTCTGAATGCCTCTTCTGCTGGTAGGGCCGGTCACATCGCTGTACAAATAGCCTCCAATTCCGATGCCGGCTTTTTGCAAATAGGTTGAGCCATAGACCAGGGCTGTAACGGGACTCCCCTCGATACCACTCCACATACTACGATAAGAAGCGCCCAATACTGTTTGTTGGCGTAACCCCGCCATGGCCGGATTATGCAGATTGCCCTGAAGGTCGTACAGAGAGGATGTCATCAACTGCTGGGCATCAAGCGTGCCCAACGTCAGTGTCAGTAGCAGTATAGATAGAATGCGGTTCATAGGTTTTAATTAAACGGTGGTTAGCGCAAGATCGTAACGTTGCCAGATCGGGTCTCTACTTTGTTATTGATTAGCCTGAAGGTGATCACATAGTAGTAGGTTCCATCAGGAAGTGGATTACCATTGTAGGTGCCCTCCCACGTATTGCGATAATTCTTATCCTCAAAGACCTTTGCTCCATACCGATTGAACACTTGCACTTGCGCATTCGCCAAACAATTTCCATTGGTGATCAACCAGCGGTCATTGATACCATCCCCATTAGGCGTAAAGGCGTTCATAGGCTTGATGCAATACGGAATTACGGTCAAGGTCATATCGTCACTTGCCACGCACCCTTGCGAAGTGGTTACCCGCAGCGAATAGGTAGTGGTAACCGACGGATTCGCATTAGGATTAAGCAAGGCCGCATTCGTTAGGGCCGTAGACGGCGTCCAGAGATAGGTGCCCGCAGAACCACTGGCCTGCATGGTGTAAACATCTCCGGCAATAATGGTTGCATCTGGACCGGCATTGGCACTAGCTCCCGGAAAAATCGTAACTGTCATCGTGCGTTGGGTAGAGCAGGTACCCAAACGAGCCAACAGCGTGTAATCCGTAGTGGCAGATGGAGAAAACACAGGCGTTGCAATGGAAGCATTACTAACGCCGGCCGTGGGTGTCCAACTGAAGCTGGTGGCATTAGAGGTTACCACCGGGGTAAATGATGCACCAAAACAAATACTAGTGCCGCTAATAGGATCCAGTGTTAGCGTATTCGTAAATGAGATGGTGGCGGTACCAGTCGCGGTACAAGTGGTAACGGGGTTGCGCGTAACCACGGTGTAAGTGCCGCCGGCCAAACCGGTAAAGGTGTTGGACGATTGCCAGGTTGTTCCGCCATTGATGCTATACTCATAAGGAGGATTTCCTCCACCCGTTGCTGTAATGGTGAGCGTGCCACCGGTCGTACAATTGGCTCCTGCCGTGGCGATCGATTGCGTCAATGTGTTCGATACGGCCAGCGTAATGGTTTGTACGCTTGACCGGCAGTTGGCTGCATCGCGTACCACTACCGAATACGTGCCTCCGGCCAACCCGGTAAAGGCATTGGACGATTGCCAGGTTGTTCCTCCGTTGATACTGTATTGAAGGGGGGCAGTACCGCCTTGGGCTGTAACGGTAATGGTTCCGTTGGGGGCACAGTTAGGATCTGTCTTTGCAACAGAGATGCTGGGACCCGTCTTTTTTACAAACACCGTGTCGGTAAAAACAACATCGGCCGAAGGGTTATTGCAATCGCCGTAGGTAACCTGTACCACATAGGCGGTACTGTCGGCGGTGGGGCAAACGTTTGGAAAGCTTAGGTTGAGCACACCCGGTGAAGCCGTGCTGGTATCGGCTGTATTGACCTGTACCCCATTGACCAGCAGTCGAGCCGATTTGAACCGAGAGGTTCCACCGCTGGGAATAAATCGGTAAGCCTCGTTCATGGCCGTACTACCCCATTGCGTGGCGTTCTTGCCGGGTGCGGCAACTGCTTGAGTGCGGGTTCCATCTTGCATACCCAAGATCGCATTGCCCCCGTTCCAAGAGGTACAAACGGGTTTATCTTGAATGTACACCTCTACGATACCGGTGGCCTCGTACAGCACCATCTGGTGGGTCGCTCTTGGTGTTGTACAGCTCGACCCAAAATAAGGCATGTCGTTATAACTGGCAATAAAGCGGCGCTTGGGAGCTGTGCCCTCAATTCTCCACTCGATTTTTTTATTAGCGGATGGATCGCTGGGATCGATATCATGATATGGCCCAAATATCATGTTAGCAGTGTAGGTGGTGTTGGGAATGGCTCCTGTAGTGCTGCTGATTGAATAGCCGCTACCCAGCCCCGCCCGGCTAATATCGAAAGTAAGAGCGGAGTTCGAACCCATTAACAGCGCGTTAAAGCTGTTGCCATAATAACAAAAGGGGAAAGGCAAGGCAATAGGCTGGCTCCAGGTGTCATCGACATAAATAGAACTAACTACGGTGCCCGTTGGGGTCACATAAGCAAAGGGCTGGTAGCCCGGGTTCGTCATTACATATGTATTGGTCTGTTTGATATGAGGCACCTGCACCGAAACAGGGGTACAACTTGTACCACAAGGCAGCAAAATGGTACGATTGGGGATCGTAAAGGTGGTGGCAGGATTCTGGGAAAAAGCACCCAGCGTTTGGGTCAATAGCAGTAGACCGATCAGTTTTTTTCTCATCAGCAGCAGTTTGGACAGTTTTGGGTTGTATCAAATCTAAGGTTTTTTAGCACTAAAAATGTCTACAACGGTCAAAAAAAGCTACATTTGCAGCCCCTTTGCAAGCAAGTACTCCGGATGTGGTGAAATTGGTAGACACGTCAGACTTAGGATCTGATGCCGCAAGGTGTGGGGGTTCGAGTCCCTCCATCCGGACCAGTAGTTAATTTAAATCGAATTATGGCAACCGTTACCCGATCCCCCATTGGCCCCTTGCACGACCGATTGACCCTGACCCTCGATAAAAAAGACTACTTACCCTCATTCGAAAGGTCGGTCAAAGACTACGGTCGCAAGGCCAATATTCCCGGCTTTAGAAAAGGAATGGTGCCTACCGGCCTTATCAAAAAGATGGTCGGACCTTCTCTATTTACCGACGAAGTGCTCAAGACCGTAGACCGCGAACTGATCGGATGGTTGCAGCAAGAAAAGATCGAGATCTTCGCCCAACCGCTTCCACTCGAGGCCGACTTTAACCAACTTGACTGCAACAACCCGCTCGACTACACGTTTCATTTTGAGATCGGATGCAAGCCGCCCGTACAGTTGCCCGAACTAGGCAAAGCTGCCATCACCCGCTATGTGGTAACGGTTACCGACGAAATGATCGATAACGAACTGACCCGTTTGCAAAATCGCTATGGGAACATGAAAGACCAAGAGGTGGTCGATAACGAAGAAAACGTTCTCAACGTTCATTTTACCCAAGTCGGTGCTGGCGGGGAGCCCGTAGAAGGAGGGGCCAACAAAGACAATTCACTGCTGGTAAAGTATTTCTCCGAGAAGGTGCGCAAGCAATGGATGGGAAAAAAGACCGGAGACGCCCTGACTTTCTCTTTGGCTGAAGCCTTTGAGGAAAAAGAAAGGGAGTGGCTGCGTGGCGACCTGGGTTTTGACAAGGCCGATACCATTGCCGATGCAATTCCTTTCAGCATATCCATCACCAAGATTGGATTGCTCGAAAAAAGGGAGCTCAACGAGGAATTCTTTGAGCAGCTTTATCCGGCAAAAGAGATCAAAACAGTCGAGCAGTTTCGCGAAAAGATCAAAGAGGAAATTCAGGCTCATTGGAATGCCCAAGCCACCAACCAGATACACGATCAACTGTACCATCAGCTTCTTGATCATACACCGCTGTCACTACCCGAAGTCTTTTTGAAAAAATGGCTGCAGACGCAAGGTGAAAACCCCAAGACCCCCGAGCAGGCCGAAGAAGAGTATCCCAAATTTGCCAACCAGCTCAAGTGGACCCTTATTTCGGAGAAGATCGTAGCCGATAACGGCATTCAGGTCGATCCGCAAGAACTGCGTCAGTTTGCCAAGCAACAACTCTTTAGCTATATGGGAGGCATGTCAATGGCCGAGGAACAACCTTGGATCAATGACTACGTCGAAAAGATGATGAAGGATCGCAAATACGTAGAAGATGCCTTCCATCGCATACAGACCCAAAAGATGTTCGAGTGGGCCACTACGCAGCTTAATCCCACCGATAAAGCTATTACAGCCGAGGCCTTTACATCGATGGTAGAAAGCCATCAGCATGACCACCATTAACGGGCATCTGCGTTTCTTGTCATAGGCTCATCTGTCAACCTGTCTTTATTTTTGCCGACCCGCCTTTTGGACGGATATTTGCTACTATTGATTTAAAATCCCTCAGCGCCCATGAGCACCCAATCGGAATTCGAAAAATTTGCCATCAAACATCGGGGCATCTCCAGCAACACGCTTCATCAATACGGAAATCATTTGATTACCGCCATGACCCCTAACATCATCGAGGAGCGTTCGCTGAACGTGGCCGTGATGGATGTGTACAGCCGGCTAATGATGGACCGCATCATATTTTTAGGCTATCCCATCAATGACGAGATCGCCAATATCGTAACGGCCCAGTTGCTGTTCTTGGATTCGGCTGATCGCACCCGAGACATCAACATGTACATCAACAGCCCCGGAGGCAGTGTCTATGCCGGGCTGGGCGTATACGATACCATGCAATACGTGAGTCCCGATATCGCCACCATTTGTATCGGGGTGGCCGCCTCTATGGCCTGCGTGTTGCTCGGTGCCGGCACCAAAGGAAAACGTGCGGCACTGCGCCACTCACGCATCATGATGCACCAGCCTAGTGGCGCCATTGGTGGACAAGCCAGCGACATAGAGATTACGGTAAAAGAGATCCGTAAACTAAAGAAAGAACTCTACGAAGTGGTACAAGCACATACCGGCAAGTCCATTGAACAAATCGAGCAAGACTTCGATCGCGATAATTGGATGACCGCTGCCGAGGCCAAGGAATATGGGCTTGTCGACGAAGTACTCATTACCAATCCCCGTAAACAAAAGAAAGATTAATCTATTTATATGAACCGTCATCCTTTTCAGCATCATCCTTTTACCGACGGCCCCGAATGGCGCAGCGAGGAAGAAGAAAAAGAGGAACAACCCAAGAGCGATCTGGGCATGTTCAGTAGAAAACTCGAGCGCTACTTCTTCGAAAAAAGAGCTGTGTACCTATGGGGCGTGGTCGACGATAAATCGGCCAAAGACGTGGTGAGCAAATTATTGTTGCTCGAGGCGGACAAGCCCGGAGAGGAGATCAAGTTTTATATTAACAGCCCAGGGGGCGTAGTGACCAGTGGAATGGTCATGTACGATACGATGCAGATGATCAGCAGCCCGGTAAGCACCATCTGCATGGGACTGGCCGCCTCTATGGGCAGTATTTTGCTCAGCGGCGGCGCCAAAGGCAAACGTTATATTTTTCCGCATGGCGAAGTCATGATCCATCAGCCTTCGTTGGGGGGATACATTCGTGGCGTGAGTACGGACCTGGAGATCCAGGCCGAACAGACCCGCCGGGTCAAGGAGATCGGTGCCGGTATTTTGGCCAAGAATTGTGGCAAAACAGTGGAGCAGATCATGAAAGACTTCGATCGCGATTACTGGATGGATGCCAAACAAGCCATTGATTATGGCATCGCCGATAAATTGCTGAGCAAGCTGTAAAAGAGGTGCCAGGGGCACTGCGATCAACGACACCTAACTTACTGAAATAGCTTAATTAACTGATTACTAATAATTTAAAATATTAACCGTCCCTTTCGGGGCGGTTTTTTTAATTTTGCAGAATGGCTAAGAATACGCTTCATTGCTCTTTTTGTGGTCGCAGTCGCGACGAAGTCAAGATCTTGATCGCGGGGCAGGATGGACATATCTGTGAGAATTGTGTGGAGCATGCCCGCGAGATCATAGACCAGGAGTTAACGGTAAAAGAGGACAAGACCAAGAATAGTTTCAAGCTCTCTGTAAAAAAGCCGACCGAGATCAAACGCTTTTTGGATGAATACGTGATTGGCCAAGACGAAGCCAAGAAAGTCTTGTCCGTAGCCGTCTACAATCACTACAAACGATTGCAGCAACGTAACACTGAGCTAGCCAACCACGCCGAGATCGAGATCGAGAAGAGTAATATCATCATGGTAGGCGAGACCGGTACCGGCAAGACCTTGCTGGCCAAAAGTATCGCCCGTATGCTCAACGTGCCTTTCGCCATTGTGGATGCCACGGTCTTTACGGAAGCTGGCTATGTGGGCGAAGATGTGGAGAGCATCTTGAGCCGTTTACTGCAAGTCTGTAACTACGATGTGGCAGCGGCCGAACGCGGTATTGTATACATAGACGAGATCGATAAGATCGCCCGTAAAAGCGATAACCCCTCCATCACACGCGATGTGAGTGGAGAAGGTGTGCAACAAGGCATGCTCAAACTTCTTGAGGGAACCGATGTACTCGTACCCCCGCAAGGCGGACGCAAGCACCCTGAACAAAAGCTTATCAAGATCAATACGCAGAATATCCTTTTTATATGTGGAGGTGCCTTCGACGGTATCGATCGCATCATTGCTCGCCGGGTGCATACCAACACCATCGGATTCAATGTCGATAAAGAGGAACAAGATCGTCGCACGCGCAATTTACTCAGCTATGTGAATGCCACCGACCTTAAGTCGTTTGGTTTGATACCTGAATTATTGGGGCGCTTGCCAGTGGTCACGCATCTCGACCCGCTCGATGCCGCTACCCTTCGCGCTATCTTGACCACACCGCGCAACGCATTGGTAAAACAATATACCCGCCTTTTTGAGATGGAGGGCATTGCACTTACCATTCAAGAAGACGTATTGGACTTTATGGTGGCCAAAGCCCTGGAGTATAAGCTGGGCGCTCGCGGGCTGCGCAGTATTTGCGAGAGTATCCTGACCGACGCCATGTACGAGTTACCGTCTACCGATACGAAAGAACTTATATTGGACCTGCCTTATGCCGAGCAGCACTTTAACAAAAGCAAACTCAGCTTACTGAAAGTTGCATAGCATTGCCGCTATCGAACATATGGCCTTTATCTTACCTCTATGCAAGAACTGATCGAAAAACTAAAGACCGAAGCTGGTCTTACCGACGAACAAGCGCAACAAGCACTGACCACAATCAAGAACTACGTGGTCGAAAAATTCCCTATGCTAGAAGGAGCGGTAGGAAGTTTGTTCGGGAATTAACGCTTCTAGCACCCGCTACCCGAAAACTTTAAAAAAATCCCGCCACAAAGGGCGGGATTCAAACTGTTCAATGATCGGGGATTGAATTAACCACAACCACCCTGGTTGCCGCAGTTGTTGCACTTGTAGCAGGCGCCGCTGCGCATCATGATGTTTCCACACACATTACAAGCGGGTGCATCACTTTGCATGTTCTTGGCTACGGCATTCATAGCATCAAGAGCGCTGTCTACTTTTTCTGCTTTGGGTACCGCCTTGGGAGCAGCAGCCTTGGCAGGTTGTACAGTACCAGTGGCAGGAGTAATGCGGATGCTGGAGAGCTCGGGATCTTTGGCGTACTCCAACGAGTTAGAAGGTACCTCGTCCCAATCATCTGCACCGGTGTTCATGACTTCGGGTTTGTCGAGCACATGCACCAGGTCGGTTCTGCCCAAGTATTCGTAACCCAGCACGCGGAAGATGAAGTCCACGATAGAAGTAGTCGTTCTGATATTGGGATGCTCCACAAAACCAGAGGGGTCGAAGCGGGTAAAGGCGAACTTATCGACGAATTCCTCGAGAGGAACACCGTATTGCAAGCCGATGGAGACCGATATCGCAAAACAGTTCATCATACTGCGCATGGTAGCGCCCTCTTTAGCCATATCTACGAAGATCTCTCCCAAGGTGCCGTCGGCGTACTCGCCGGTACGTAAGAAAACGGCTTGCCCACTGATCTTAGCTTTTTGCGTAAAGCCTCTGCGCTTGGCAGGCAAGGTGCGACGCTCAACAATCTTGGCCAGCTTGCGCTTGAGCTTGGTATCGGGAGAGGCCTGCACACGCTTCTGCACCTCATCGAGCAACTCCTCTACGGTCAATTTTCCAAGGTCAACGATATTCGAGTCGACAACTGCAGCCGTATCGGCGTTGGCGGTATCGGCAGTATCCGTCTTTTTCTTCTTGTCACTTTTGTTACTAAGAGGCTGAGATAACTTCGATCCGTCGCGGTATAGTGCGTTGGCCTTAAGTCCGAGCTTCCAGCTCAGGTAGTAAGCATCGGCGATCTCCTCGACAGAGGCTTCATGAGGCAGGTTGATGGTCTTGGAAATGGCTCCGCTGATAAAGGGTTGCGTGGCACCCATCATGCGAATATGTCCGTGTGCATGAATATAGCGTTGTCCTTTTTGACCGCACTTATTGGCACAGTCAAAAACAGGAAGATGCTCTTCTTTAAGGCCCGGGGCCCCTTCGATCATCATGGTACCGCATACATAATCGTTAGCGGCTTCGATCTGCTCGTCGGTAAAGCCAAGCGCTTCGAGCAGGCTCCACTCAAAATCGTTGTATTGCTCGGGGGCAAATCCAAGACGCTGCAAACATTCTTCACCGAGGGTGTACTTATTAAAGACGAAACCGATCTCAAAGGCCGTGAGGGCTGCCGCATCGAGACGCTTGATCTCGTCGGCAATAAATCCTTTTTCACTCAGCGATTGATGATTGATAAAAGGCGCGCCGGCAAAACTGGCAGAACCTACGGCGTACTTGATGATAGCGTCAGTTTCTTTTTCGCTATACCCCAAATTCTTGAGTGCAACAGGTACGCTTTGGTTGATGATCTTAAAGTATCCTCCTCCGGAGAGTTTCTTGAACTTAACGAGCGCAAAGTCGGGTTCTACTCCCGTGGTATCGCAATCCATCACCAGTCCAATGGTGCCGGTGGGGGCGATCACGGTAGCCTGTGCATTGCGATAACCATACTGCTCACCGAGCTCTACGGCGTCATCCCATGCCTTACAAGCCGCCTTGAGTAGATAATCAGGGCAATATTTTGCTTTAATACCTTGTGGCTTCAAGCTGAGGTTCTCATACTCGTCGGCATCGTAGGCCGCCAGGCGATGGTTACGCATGACGCGCATCATGTGCTGCTTGTTCTCTTCGTAACGTACAAAGGGACCGAGCACGCTAGCCAACTCGGCAGAGGTCTTGTACGATACACCGGTCATGATAGCAGTAAGCGCTCCGGCAATGGCACGGGCCTCTTCGCTGTCGTAGGGAATACCGCTTACCATTAGCATGGTACCCAGGTTGGCATACCCTAAACCAAGTGTACGATACTCATAGCTGAGCTGTGCCACTTCTTTAGAGGGAAACTGCGCCATCAACACAGAGATCTCCAGCACCACGGTCCACAAACGAGTGTTGTACTCGTAACCTTCTACATCGAAACTGTTGTTCGTGGTATCGTAGAACTTCATCAGATTGGCCGAGGCCAGGTTACAAGCCGTATTGTCGAGGAACATGTACTCGGAGCAAGGGTTCGAAGCACGGATGGGACCTCCCTCGGGGCAAGTGTGCCACTCGTTGATAGTGGTATTGTACTGCGTACCGGGGTCGGCACAGCGCCATGCGGCGTAGGCGATCTGATTCCAGAGCTCCCGAGCCGGCACTTTTTTCATAACGCGTCCGTCTTGGCGCCCGGTCAGTTCCCAATCCTCACCATTCTCTAATTTTTCAAAGAACGAATTAGGGATGCGAATAGAGTTATTGGAATTTTGGCCACTCACGGTGCGGTAAGCCTCGTCTTCGTAACCCGAGGGATAACCAGCCGCAATAAGAGCCGCTACTTTCTTTTCTTCTTCTACTTTCCAGTTGATGAACTGCACGATCTCCGGATGATCGAGATCGAGACAAACCATCTTGGCAGCGCGGCGGGTAGTACCTCCGCTCTTGATGGCGCCGGCAGCGCGGTCACCGATCTTTAAAAAGCTCATGAGGCCGGAGCTGCTGCCACCTCCGCTGAGCTTTTCTCCCTCACCGCGCAGGTTAGAGTAGTTGGTTCCTACTCCTGATCCATATTTGAATATGCGTGCCTCACGAACCCAAAGGTCCATGATGCCACCCTCGTTGACCAGATCGTCGTCTACGCTAAGAATAAAACAGGCATGAGGCTGTGGGCGCTCGTATGCATTTTGTGATTTCTTGAGTTGACCGTCGGCCGGGTCAACGTAGTAGTGACCCTGTGGCTTACCGGCAATGCCATAGCTCTCGTACAAGCCCGTATTGAACCACTGGGGACTATTGGGCACGCACATCTGATTAAGGATGGAATATACCAGCTCATCGTAGAAAACTTGGGCATCCTGGCTGCTGGCAAAATAGCCGTAGCGCTCACCCCATACTCTCCAACAGTTGGCCATACGGTGGGCCACTTGCTTGGCAGAGGTTTCCCGACCCAGGGTTTTATCGGGCTGGGGTACCCCGGCCTTTCGAAAGTATTTTTGAGCCAAAATATCGGTAGCGATCTGGCTCCACTGTTTGGGTACTTCTACATTGGTCATCTCAAATACCACTTCGCCGGAAGGGTTACGAATAACCGAGGTCCGGTAGTCGTACTCGAACTGATCGAAAACATTTACATCATCACGAGTAAAGCGGCGACTAAACTGCAACCCGCCCTTGGTGGCGGCTGACTTCTTACTGGGCATATACAAAAAAGAATTTACTGGGTTTTGGTCCTTGGTTCGATACGATCCAGGCTTTCGCAAGGTCGTCAACGAAAATATTTTTTACTCTAAAAAAAACAAGCCCTCAAATATTCACATTGTGTGGAAAATACCCATTAAATCGCACACAACCCTTGTCTGTCGTGGATTTGGGCATTTCTTCACATTTTCTGGATTACTTTTTGGAAGATTTTTTTGGAAATTTCAGTATCTGTTTGTAAGAATATTTAGCCCTGTAATGCAAACAATTTTCCGCAAATTTGCAACTGGCAAATTACCCAATGAAAAGATCTCTTTATTCACTGCTCACCGAGCGAAAAAACAAGCAGCAAAAGTCCTTTGCGGTCCTCATCGATCCCGATAAGGCTCCAATAGCGGTGCTGGATGAGTTGATCGCGTTGGGTGCGGCGGCAGCGGTTGATTTCTGGTTCGTAGGCGGCAGCCTGGTAATATCGCATCAACTCGAAGAGCAGGTTCAATATTTAAAAAAACATAGCGATATACCGGTGATCCTATTTCCGGGCAGCCCCTCGCAGGTAACCCGTTATGCCGATGCCCTGCTATATCTTTCGCTCGTCTCCGGGCGAAATGCCGATCTCCTGATCGGACAACACGTACTGTCAGCTCCCTTGGTAAAACAAAGCGGTCTCGAAGTGCTTCCGACAGGCTACATGGTTATTGACGGAGGCGCCCCCACTACCGTATCGTACATCAGCAATGCCAGCCCTATACCCGCCAATAAAAAAGAGATCGCCCAATGTACGGCCATGGCCGCCGAAATGCTGGGTATGAAACTGATCTATCTAGATGCGGGCAGCGGAGCGCGTACACCCGTGACCGAGGAGATGGTGGCATCCGTGTCGGCACAGATCGAAGTGCCGTTGATCGTAGGAGGCGGCATTACAAGCGCAGAAAAAGCGGCAGCCATTTGCCAGGCCGGAGCCGATGTGGTAGTGGTAGGAAATGCCATTGAAAAAGATCGCAGTCTCATTCAAGCCATCAGCGAAGCTGTTCACGGCTAAAGGCTCATCATCTCCTTGAACCGAAGCGTTTGTCTGCGGCTGACCTCGATCTTTTCACCCCCCTTTAACTCCAACAATAGTCCGCCATTGAAGTAAGGTTCTACCTTTTCGATCATTCGCAAATTGACGATGTGCTTTCTGTTGGTGCGGAAGAACACCCGGGAATCGAGTCGATCCTCGAGCGCATTGAGCGATTTTAAAATAAGGGGCTTGTTGGTGCCAAAAAAAACCCGGGCGTAATTGCCCACGCTTTCAAAAAGCCGGATCTCACTGAGCTTAACAAACCAACAACGTTCTCCGTCTTTGACAAAGACCTGATCTTGCTCCGACAGCAAGGCCGACGAAACGGATGCGGACGTCAAGGAGCGACGCAACTCAGGGCCCTGCAATTTTTGTATCGCATCGGCCAGCCGCCTGGGGTCGATGGGCTTCGTAAGATAATCGAGTGCATTGAATTCAAAAGCCTTGATGGCGTATTCGTGGTAGGCCGTAGTGAAGATCACATCAGGGCTACGGTCGAGTTCGGCCAACAGGTCGAACCCGGTCTTACCGGGCATTTGAATATCTAGAAAGATCAACTCAGGTTGCAGTAACTCGATCTTCTGCAACGCCTCATCGGCATTCACCGCCTCTTCAACGATCTCTATTTCGGAAAATTCGCCCAGCAACTTGCGCAACTCCACGCGTGCCAGCCTTTCGTCGTCGATGATAATAGTTTTGATAGGCATAACAAAAAATTGATCAAATAGGAATACGAACGGTGGCTTTGACCGTTTGCTCTGGCAACTGCACAATGGAAAAACTGGCAGCCGATCCATAGAGCAACGTAAGTCGGCTTTGCGTGCTGCTGATACCAAATCCGGGTGTATGTTCGGATCCGTTCAGTGTTCCGGTATTGGTGATCTCCACCACATGTTGATGACTAGCCGAATCACGCGAAGAACGAATGGTAATGCGCCCTCCCTCCGAGAGCGTACCGATCCCATGCTTGATCGCATTTTCGACCAAGGTTTGAAACATCATGGGAGGAACAGGAAGCGACAAGGTGTCTTCTGCGATTTGCCAGTCTATAAGCATCCTGTCCTCGAACCGAATGCTCTCCAGCGCCAAATAATCGCGGATGATATCGATCTCCTTTTGCAGGGGTACCAGTTGCGCCTGTTCGGTTTGCAAGCTTCCGCGCAGCAAATTGCTGAGCTCGGTGATGGCGCGGCGCGCACGAGTAGGATCTAATTCGACCAAGGCCCGAATACTGTTGAGTGAATTGAAGATAAAATGCGGATTCAGGTGCGCCTTGAGCGTCTTCAACTCCATTTGCTTGATGACCCCCTCTAACTGCAACTGCTCGAGCTGGCGCTTTCGGCTATCGGCGTAATAATGATAAAAGCAGTAGATGGTAAGCCAGGCTAACATGATGGTGCCCATTTCCAGGCTCACGGCTAACAGCAATTGCCCCATGTTCAATTTTTCGATCGTCTCTTGCGAGAGGTATAGATCGAATGCTTCAAAACAGGCCAGTACCAGTAATCCATATACAAAAGAAGAGAAGGCCAGTGCCAGTAGCAACCAGGGAATCGATTGCTCCAGCTTTTTTTGCATCAGACCCGATTTTTTGAGTACCTCCCGAAGCATATGGGAGGCAAACAAGCCGGTCAGTGTCATCGCTATCGTCCGATTGATGATGATAGCCTCGGGATACTCCAGGTTAAAGATGTTGGCCAAAATAAATGACCCGGCCAAAAACGTACCCCAGCCACCCAACTGTAGCACCCAATACAACCTATTGCGATCAGACAAGAATCCCATAACGGATTAAAGGTACAACGCTCCGCTTTCTCTAAAAGGGGCTTGGGACCAGTGGTCTAAGGCTGTTTTTAGCGGAGTATCATCAACTTTTTTGTACCAATTTTGTTCAAACAAGGCGCTCCGAAAAAGGACGGGGCATCGACAGTAATTTCCCTAATTTTAGGCCTAACCTCAGCGCTATGCATATTGAACCCGGAAGTTTGCTCAAGACCATCAACAGCCCGGAAGACTTAAAAAAACTCCCCCGCGAAAAACTACACCAGGTCTGCGAAGAACTGCGGCAGTACATCATCGATATAGTCAGTGTGCATGGGGGCCATTTCGGTGCCAGTCTGGGTGTGGTGGAACTGACCACTGCGCTGCATTATGTATACAACACCCCCTACGATCAACTGGTTTGGGACGTAGGACATCAGGCCTATGGACATAAGATCCTGACCGGACGAAGAGACCAGTTTCCCACCAACCGTAAATACAAAGGACTCAGTGGCTTCCCTAAAAGAAGCGAAAGCCCCTACGATACATTTGGAGTAGGACACTCCTCCACTTCGATCTCTGCCGCCTTGGGAATGGCCATGGCCGCCAAACATAAAGGGGAGAACGATCGCAAAGTGGTCGCTGTGATCGGTGATGGGGCCATGACGGCAGGACTTGCATTCGAAGGCATGAACCATGCGGGTGTGGCCGATGCCGACATGCTCATCATCCTCAACGATAATTGCATGGGCATCGATCCGAACGTAGGCGCCTTAAAAGAATACCTGACCGACATCTCGTTGTCGCCCACGTACAATAAGATCAAGGATGATGTCTGGAACCTGCTTGGACATCTTCCACGCGGCAAGAACTTTAGCCGAGCCATGGCACATAAACTCACCGAAGGGCTCAAGGGCATCATCAGCAGCAGTGCCAATCTTTTTGAGGCACTCAAGCTACGTTACTTTGGCCCCATCGACGGACACAACATTGCCAAATTGGTCGAGACCCTTAAAGACCTGCGTGAGATACCAGGGCCCAAGATCTTGCACATCATCACCACCAAGGGAAAAGGATATGCACTGGCCGAAAAAGACCAGACCAAGTGGCATGCTCCCGGATTATTCGACAAGGTGACGGGCGAGATCGTACAAAAGAAAAAAGACGGACCACAGCCTCCCAAATACCAGGATGTATTTGGTCATACGATGATCGAGCTGGCCGAACAAAATGAAAAGATCGTAGGCATTACCCCTGCCATGCCCTCCGGCTCATCGCTAAAATTTATGATGGAGAAGATGCCGCATCGTGCCTTTGACGTGGGAATTGCCGAGCAACATGCCGTCACGCTGAGTGCCGGGATGGCCACACAAGGGCTCAAGGTCTTTTGCAATATCTACTCCTCTTTTATGCAACGTGCTTATGACTCGGTCGTACACGACGTGGCCATTCAAAAATTACCCGTCGTATTTTGTCTCGACAGAGCCGGGCTGGTCGGAGACGATGGACCTACCCATCATGGCTGCTACGACATCGCTTATTTTCGCTGCATTCCGCACATGATCATCAGCGCGCCCATGAACGAAGCCGAGCTGCGTAACCTGATGTATACGGCACAACTTGAAAGCACGCAACTGCCTTTCGTTATTCGCTACCCCCGTGGAGAAGGGGTAATGCCAGAGTGGAGGACCCCACTGCAAGCGATCCCGATCGGTAAAGGCCGAACGCTCAAAGAGGGTGAAGAGATCGCTATTCTCACCATAGGTCACCCAGGCAATTTTGCCGCAGCGGCCATACGCGAGCTTCGTACGGACGGGTTGAACCCCGGTCACTATGATATGCGCTTCGTAAAGCCGCTGGACGAGGAACTCCTGCATCACATCTGCGGTCGCTATTCAAAGATCCTGACCATCGAGGACGGTACTATAAAAGGCGGTTTTGGTTCTGCCATTTTGGAATTTATGGCTGAACATGGCTACAAGCAAGACCTGCGCCGTCTGGGAATTCCCGATGTGTTGGTAGAGCACGGAACCCCGGCCGAATTACATCGCGAATGCGGCTACGACACGACGGCCATCGTAAAGGCCGTACGCGAACTAGCGGCCGTTCAAGTAACTGAGATCAATTAAGAGAGGGATCAACGGTTTGCAAGGCCAACGCCTCCGCATCGGCGGCTCCTTGTTCATCGTACTCAATGATAAAGTTGTTCTTTCCTTGCCCGATGATGATGTTCAAATAATGTTGCTGTACCAACTCTAGCAACGACAGAAACAAGAAGATGGCATGCACGCGGTTCTCGCAAGATTCAAAAATGCGTTCAAAAGAGATCGTCTTCTCCTTTTTTGCCATCTCTAACATTGACTTACGACTACCTTCCATGGTGTAGTTGTAGCGTACCACGGTGTGTACGGGCTTATTAACCCGGTCACTGTATTTCTGCATGGCCCTTTCAAAGGCCTTCATCAATTTAAATAAGGTAAGCTGTGTGATCTCGGTGCCTTCGCTAGCCTCCTCTCCAATGGTGGCCAGTTCTTTTTGAATATTTCCCCGCTTGACCATCAACAGACGAAGGGCCTCCATCTCGGCCATTTGGGCCGAAGCTTCTTTAAATCGCTTGTACTCCAGAATCTTGTTGACCAATTCGGCGCGGGGATCGATCTCGTTTCCATCGGCATCGAGCTCCTTGCGGGGCAGTAGCATTTTGGCCTTGATACGCATGAGTGTAGAGATGAACAAAATAAACTCACTGCTCAGCTCTACGTTCAGTTCATCTTGCTGGTGTATGTAATCCAGAAAATCATTGGTGATCTTGGTAATGGGAATATTGTAGATGTCTAGTTCATCTCGCTCAATAAAGAACAATAAAAGATCGAAGGGACCTTCGAACTGCGGTAGACTGATCTGGTAAGCGGTAGGTGATGACATAATTGAGCAAATATAAAAGGAGGTTCGAAGGGAGCTTTAGATTATTTTTTTAGTAAGTCACGGATCTCACGCAGCAATTCAATGTCCTCGGGGGTAGGCGCCGGCTTGGCCGACTCTTTCTTTTGAACCTTGTTCATGGCTTTGACCAATGCGAACAATACGAAGGCGATAACCACAAAATTGATGGCGGCCGCCAACAACTTTCCGTATTTGACCCCGTTCCACACCAACTTGTCGAGCTCTGTGGCATGAACCGCCTTTAAAGCCGGAGCCAGTAAAAGAGGGGTGATAACATCTTCTACCAAGGAGGAGACAATGGCTCCAAAAGCCCCGCCGATAATGACCGCAACAGCGAGCTCAACGATATTTCCCTTGATGGCAAAATCCCGGAGTTCTCTCAGCATTCCCATGAAAATGAATTTGAACAAACATAATAAAAAAAAGGGCAAACAACCCGCAAGAATATGCACCTTTGACCCCATGAAATCTAGCCCCTTATTGAAATGGATCTTATTTCTAGCGTTATGCCTCATCTGGGGCAGTTCTTTTAAATTAATGAAAGACAGTACGGCAGCGCTGACCGGAACCCAGATCGCTTCGCTTCGTATCGTGGCTGCGGCCCTGGTCTTATTACCCTTTGGAATTTTACACGTATCCAAAATTCCCCGGACCAAGCTGCCACTGGTCATCTTTAGCGCTTTTATCGGCAATTTGCTGCCTGCATTTTCGTTCGCCATTGCGCTGACGCGCATTGACGGATCGCTGGGTGGCATCATGAACTCACTCTCCCCTATTTGGGTAGTGCTGATCGGGGTTCTTTTCTATGGCGATAAGATCGCGATCGAAAAATGGGTGGGACTTCTGATCGGGTTTTTAGGGCTTGCGTTGCTTACCATACTACCGGTACTGATGGGAGAGAAAAGTATCAGTTTCGAAAACCTGGGCTATGTGCTATTGCCCGTCACGGCAACCATCCTTTACGGCGTAAACGTCAATATGGTCAGCCACCGTTTGCAAGGCATCAATCCGCTGCACCTGGCCTCCGTATCGGTTTCGTTCATGCTGCCTCCAGCTCTATTGCTACTATGGTTCTTTGGTTTCTTTACGCATGACCTCTCTTCGGCCACCGTTCAATCGGCCATTGCGTCTAGTGCAGCACTGGGCATTATCGGTAGCGCGCTAGCTACTATCTTGTTTTATTCACTGGTAAAAAGAGCCGGGGGGCTATTTGCTTCATTAGTTACCTACGGAATCCCGTTCGTGGCCATTGGATGGGGATTGCTCGATAACGAAAAGATAACCTGGATAGAAGTAAGCTGTTTGCTTTTGATATTGGCAGGCGTCTATCTGACCAATCGGAGCACGGCACCAGAGAAGGCTTGAACCATTCAAAGACGAAAGACCTTACAGCATAACATCGGATCAGACCGACATGATCTCTTTTTCTTTGGAAGACAGGTGCGTATCTACCAACCCAATGTGCTTATCGGTTAGCTGTTGCACCCCCGCCTCCGCATCTTTGGCGGCGTCCTCGCTTAGTCCGTTTTTCTGAAGTCGCTTGATTGCCTCGAGTGCATCACGGCGAATATTACGAATGGCAACTTTAGTTTGTTCTCCCTCACCCTGGCAACGCTTTACCAGCTCGCGCCGACGCTCTTCGGTAAGCGGGGGCATAAAAATACGGATCAGTGCTCCGTCATTTTGCGGGGTAACCCCCATGTTGGCCGCAATGATCGCGCGCTCGATGGGCTGGACCATATTTTTTTCCCAAGGCTGAATGCTTAGCGTACGCGCATCCATCACACTTATATTGGCCACTTGGTTAATGGGCATAGGGGCACCGTAGTAGTCGACCACCAGACCATCGAACATTTGTGGATTCGCCTTACCGGCTCTGATCTTGACCAGCTCGACCTCGAGATGGCCGATCGCTTTTTTCATTTGCTCTTGCGCGCCGGCACTAATGGATTGTAAATCTTCTGCCATAGTGCAAAACTAAGAAAGTTTACCCACCAATTTTCGACACCCCACTTCGTTTTAAAAAAAGGATGCACATTTGTAAAAAACAGATCCATGGCTGCTTCTACTGCCGACCTTCGCTCCATAGCCACGCAACTACGCAGAGATATTGTTCGTATGGTACACGCCGTCAATAGCGGCCACCCCGGCGGTTCGCTGGGATGTGCGGATTACTTTGCCGCTTTGTATTTCAGGATCATGAAACATGATCCCTCGTTTGATATGAACGCCACCGACGAAGATGTTTTCGTTTTGTCTAATGGCCATATCTCTCCCATCTTTTATGCCACACTGGCCAGGGCCGGATATTTTGATACATCCGAGCTGGCCACTTTTCGAAAGATAAACTCGAGATTACAGGGACACCCGGCCACACATGAACATTTGCCTGGCATTCGCATTGCCTCTGGCTCACTGGGGCAAGGGCTGAGCGTTGCGGCGGGTGCAGCCCTCACCAAAAAACTCAACGGAAAAAAAGAATTGGTATTTTCTCTTCACGGAGACGGAGAACTCAACGAGGGACAGATATGGGAAGCGGCTCTCTTTGCCGCCCATCACAAGGTCGACAATCTCATCTCCACCATCGACTGGAATGGCCAACAAATTGACGGACCTACCGATAAAGTGATGTCATTGGGCGACCTGGCCGCTAAATTCGATGCGTTCGGTTGGACCGTGCTGCAGATGAATGGCAATGACATGGACGACACTGTGGCTACGCTCGAAAAAGCCAAATCGCTGACCGGACAGGGCAAACCAATCGTCATCTTGATGAAGACCGCAATGGGAAAAGGCGTTGACTTTATGGAAGGCACGCATGAATGGCATGGCATTGCCCCCAACGATGAGCAGTTGGCCAAGGCACTGGCACAACTTCCGGAGACCCTCGGTGATTACTGATTACTCTGCGCGTAACTCAAATGGGGTACGGGACGCTTTATAAGCTGGCAGCCAAGATGCCAATGTGGCGATGACCAGCACCGTGGCACCCACCAACAAAAAATCGTTGGCCCGCAGCGCTACCGGATAATAGTCGATCAAAAAACTTCCTCCCTGCAGCGGAATCAGATGATAGCGGATCTGCAGCCACGCCAATGTGGTGGCCAATAACATACCCAAGCCGGCGCCACCGGCGGCCAGCAACAATCCTTCTGATAAGAAAATACGCAGTATGCCACTGCGGTCCATCCCGAGCGCCTGCAGTACACTAATATCCTTTTGTTTTTCGAGCACCAGCATGGTAAGGGCGCCGATCATGGTAAAGGCGGCCACCACCAAGATCAACGAAAGCACGGCATATACGATCCAGCGTTCCGTGCGCATAACGGCATATAAACTTTTGTTTTGCTGATAACGGTCTTGTACCAGACACTGCGACCCTACGATCTGTTGCAGCGAGTTTCGAAGGGACTGCGGTTCGACAGTGGAGGCGGTCGCGATCTCTACGGCGCTGCACATGGTAGAAGAGATGCCTAGTGAGGATTGTAGGAAGGCGATGGGCACGATCGCATAGCGATTATCGAAATCTTGCTGAATCATAAACGTACCAGCGGTCTGCAGCGATCCTATGCGAATATCTCTTGTCCAATCGAGTTGAAGGGTCGTTGTCTTTTGAGGCAGGTAGACGGTCAAGGGAATTAAATTTCTATCCGAATACACCCCCAGCGCGTCGGCTACACCAGCCCCCATAATTACTTGTGGTTGCTCGGCCGTACCCAACCTGTATTCACCATTGACCAAGTGTGAGGCTACTCCGCTCACTTGCCGGTAACTATCCTCTACTCCCTTCAATTGAACCATCGTCTGGTTCTCTGCGGCCTGTAGCATCGCTTTTTCTTCGACTACCCGCGACAAGGCGGTAACACCAGGCAATGCTGCAATAGCCTTCAACTGCTCCTCACCCAAGGTAAAGGTCTTTCCACTGGCAGCAGTTATTTTCCACGATGGATAAAAAGAGGAGTACAGCGACTTGACCATCCCCTCAAAACCATTGAACACGCTCAATACTAAAATAAGTGCGGCGGTACCAATTACCATCGCCCCCATACTGGTCCAAGCGATCACATTGATAGCCTGCGTCGACTTCTTAGCTTTAAAATAGCGCCAGGCAAATAGAAAATGCATGAGATAGCCGTTCAGGAATCGGTTTTCTTGGATTGCTTTTTTCGATCCGCTTCGATACGCTCAAATAGCTCTTCCATCTTAAAGACGTGATCGAGCGTATCGTCTCGAAAGAACTTGAGCACCGGAATACTGCGCAGTTGGTGACGAACGCGGTTAGCGAGTTCTTTTTTGATGTCGTGATGCCTTTCTTCGATTTTATGGAGCGCCGCCTGCGGATTGCTGACCTGAAAAAAACTCAGATAGAAACGGGCCTCCAGCAGATCGGAAGTCACTTTTACCGATGAGATCGACACCATTCCGCCTTCGATCATCGTCAGCCCCAGCCGCTGAAAGATATCATTCATCTCTTGATTGAGCAGGCCGGCGATTTGCTTTTGTCTTTTTCCTTCTTCCATATAAATTGATTGAGGTCCCTGTAAAAGTAGTTACTTTGCCCCTATCAGCCGCTACACCCATGAGATCGTATGCCCGGATTTTTAGGTATTTAACAGATTACAAAGGTCGTGTGGCACTTTATTTTCTTTTCATCGTCCTGAGCATCTTCTTCTCTATCGTATCGATCGGCATGCTCATGCCCTTCTTACAGCTCATTTTTACGGGCCAACAGGCACTACCCTCAGGCGGAGGACACAACCTGGTCCTCGATTCGGTCAATCAGTTCCTGCAACAACAAGTAGAGCAGTCGGGCCAATTGGCGGCACTGGCCATCATTTGCTGGTTGATGATCGCTTTCATTCTAGGTAAGAATCTCTTCTTATACCTGGCCTATTACACACTCAATCCGCTCAAACATCAACTAGTCAACCAACTGCGCGAGGACCTTTACGATAAGGTGCTGCAACTGCCCATCGGCTACTTCAATGAAAAACGTAAAGGAGACCTGATGAGCCGCATGACCAACGATGTCAATGAGGTCGAAGTTTCGGTGATCGGTGCGCTAGAAGGTTGGATACGCGATCCACTGACTATCTTACTAACCTTGGTGTTCCTTTTTTCGATAAGCGTACCACTGACCTTCTTTATTCTGCTCTTGATCCCTGTACTAGGCTTGGTGGTCGGCCGCATAACACGCTCTCTAAAAAAGATCTCACAAGAGGTCGCGCAAAAATTTGGCGAAACGCTGGCCGTACTCGACGAGACCCTGGGCGGCTTACGCGTTATCAAGGCCTTTGGAGTAGAGGGCATACTGCGCGATAAATTTCGGCAGGGTAACGAACGGCTGCGACAAGCCCGCAACCGTATCGGATACCGAAGAGATCTGGCCTCTCCGCTCTCTGAGGTAATGGGAGTGGCGTTGTTCACGGCCGTGTTGTACTACGGCGGAAAATTGGTGTTGCAAGACCAGTTATTGGATGCGGCCGTCTTTATCGGATTTCTGGGCATTTTTTACAACATGATCAATCCGGCCAAGGCCTTGGCCACTTCGTTCAGCAATATGCGAAAGGGATCGGCTGCCATAGGCAGAATAGAGGAGATCCTCAATGCCCCGATCACGGTCAATGAGGCACCCGATGCCATTACGATACCTGCATTTACCCGATCGATCGAATTTAAAAAGGTGCAATTTAGCTATGGTGATACGGTGATACTGGACGGTATCGACCTGGTTATTCCAAAAGGAAAAACGATCGCTCTGGTGGGTGCTTCCGGCTCGGGCAAATCGACCTTAGCCGACCTGGTGCCTCGCTTTCATGATGTGACTGCGGGCGAAGTGCTCATCGACGGCATCAATATTAAAAATTACAGTTTGCGATCGCTGCGAAGTCTCATGAGCATCGTTACCCAAGAACCCATCGTCTTCAACGACAGCATTGCCGCCAACATAGCACTCGGACAACCGACGGCCACCCCTGCAGATATAGAGCAGGCGGCGCGCATTGCCAATGCTCATGAATTTATACTGGCCAAAGAGCAGGGATATCAAACCAATGTCGGAGACCGCGGCACCAAGCTGAGCGGTGGCGAACGCCAACGTGTTACCATTGCACGGGCCCTGCTGAAAAATCCGCCGATCCTGATCTTAGACGAGGCCACCTCCTCTCTCGATACCGAAAGTGAGCGCCTGGTGCAAGATGCCATCAACAAAATGATGCAGCAGCGCACTAGCATCGTTATTGCGCATCGCCTCTCTACCATTCGTCATGCCGACGAGATCATCGTATTGCAAAAAGGAAAGATCGCTGAACGTGGCAAGCACGAAGAATTGATCGCACAAAATGGGATCTATAAGAAATTAGTAGACTGGCAAGAGGTGCGCTAGTCGCTACCGCTTGGCTTACGCCTTAAGCAACTGTCGAGCAATGACCAGTTTTTGTATTTCGCTGGTACCCTCTCCGATCGTGCAGAGCTTAGCATCGCGATAAAACTTCTCTACCGGAAAATCCTTGGTATAACCATATCCTCCAAAGATCTGAATGGCATCGGTAGCTACCCGCACGGCCACTTCACTGGCGTAATACTTAGCCATGGCCGATGCGCTGGTTACTGGTAAGTGACGGTCTTTGAGATCACAAGCTTGCTGAATTAGCAGATCGGCCGCTTCGATCTCGGTAGCCATATCGGCTAGCTTAAAAGAGATCGCTTGAAAGCTCGCGATCGGTTTATCGAACTGTTGTCTTTCTTGTGCATAGCGAAGCGAGGCTTGGTAAGCCCCACGGGCGATCCCCAGCGAGAGCGCCGCAATAGAAATGCGTCCGCCATCGAGGATCTTCATGGCCTGCTTGAACCCATCGCCCACCTCGCCTAATCGGTTCTCATCAGGTATTACGCATTCTTCAAATACCAATTCGGCCGTCTCGCTGGCACGCATACCCAATTTATTTTCTTTTTTTCCGGCCTTGAATCCGGGCGTTCCTCTCTCTACTACAAAGGCGGTACAATTATTACTAGTACGGGGCTCTCCGGTACGACAAAGCACAACGGCGATGCCAGCACTAATGCCATGCGTAATCCAATTCTTAGTACCATTAATCACCCACTGGTCTCCTTTTCGTACGGCGGTGCAGCGCATATTGCCGGCATCGCTTCCGGTATTGGCCTCGGTCAAGCCCCAGGCGCCGATCTGCTCTGCACTCGCCAGCGCAGGTAACCACTTTTTCTTTTGTGCTTCGTTACCCGCCATTAAAATATGGCCGGTACACAGCGAATTATGTGCGGCCACACTAAGACCAACCGATCCGCAAACGGCAGCGATCTCCTCAATCACTACTTTATACTCTGCATAGCTAAGACCGGCTCCTCCATACTCGGTGGGCACTAGCACACCCATCATTCCCAATTGACCAAGTGCGCGCAACGTATCGACAGGAAGTACCTGCGCCTCATCCCACTCCATCACATGCGGCAAAATTTGTTGTCTGGCAAAATCACGCGCAGCGGTCGCTACTTCTTTCGTTAGATCGGAGGTCTCAAATTTCATAGCCGCTAAGATAGGGCTTTCACCACGTAAACTAACGCTTGTTAGTTATTATTTTCTGAAAACGTCAGCTCCATCCCATCGTAGGCAAGTGCAACCCCCGGGGGCAATTCGGCAGCGACATCCGCATGCAACCCCATTTGATGAGAGAGATGAGTAAGATATCCCTGTGGCACCTGCAAAGACTGGATCAAGGCAATGGCCTGGTCGAGCGTAAAGTGAGAGAGATGCGCCTCTTTGCGAAGGGCGTTTAAGACCAAGGCCTGACTTCCCTTAATTTTTTGAAGCTCCTCTTCTTCGATGCGATTAGCATCGGTGATATAGGTAAAGTGTCCAAAACGAAACCCTAGCACCGGCATTCGGTGATGCCAGACCTGAATGGGCTGCACCGGAATATCGCCAACCCAAAAAGCAGCCTCAGTAATGGTTTGCAACTGCAATTCGGGAATACCCGGGTATCGCGACTCGGCGAAAGCATAATAAAAATCACGGCGAAGCGCTTCTTCGGTCAGCGAATCGGCAAATACCTGCATGGGCTTTTGTCCAAAATGATTGAAAGCTCTGATATCATCGAGCCCGGCCAAATGATCTTTGTGGGGATGCGTAAAAACTACAGCATCGAGATGACGCACTTTTTTGCGAAGCATCTGGAAACGAAAATCAGGACCGGTATCGACCACCAGCGTAGTGGTGGGCGACTGTACCAAAATGCTGGAGCGGAGTCGCTTATCTCGCGGATCCCCGGAGGAACAGACACTACAATCACAAGCGATCATGGGAACGCCGCCACTGGTGCCGGTTCCCAAAAAACTGATCTGCAAGGGAGGACAGTTCATGCCCGCATCAGAATGATCTCATCAAAGAGTTTGGCAGAGGGCTCTGACAGCAATCCCGGGTCTATCGACAACTGGGGAATAAGGTCAATAAGGGTGTTGATGCGCCCCTCGATGGGCAAGAATTTGTTGAGCACCACTACTTTTTTCGATTCCAAAATGCAGTAACCGCTCTGAAAGGTGCCTCTTTCATAGCGCAAAACATAACCGGCCTGTTCGGGGATGGCCTCTAACTTATCAAGGGTTGTCTGATTGTACTTCATACGGATTTACAAAGTTACGCGATTGTAAGGTGATGACGGGTACGATCATTTCCTCTAAACTGATGCCGCCATGTTGAAAAGTATTACGATAATAGTTCACATAGTGGTTATAGTTATTGGGGTAGCAGAGGTAATGGTCACCCTTGGCAAAAATATAAGAGGAATTGATCGCCGGACTAGGCAAGCCCGCCAGTAAAGGATTACGAAAAGCCAGCACATCTTTGGGTTCGTACTGCAGGTTTCGCCCGTGCTTGTAGCGCAAATTGGTGGTGGTCTGCCTGTCGCCCAGCACCTTGCAGGGCGTGTGCACCCGAATGCTTCCATGGTCGGTGGCCAACACGATCTTACAGCGTTTGTCAGCTATGCGCTTAAGGGCCTGATGCAAGGGAGAATGCTCGAACCAAGAGGCCGTTACACTTCTGTAACTGCTCTCGTCTCCGGCCAATTCCTTGAGCACTTCCATTTCCGTGCGCGCATGGCTGAGCATATCCACAAAATTGTATACGATAATGTTGAGGTCATTGCCCATGAGATTATGGATCTGCTGTTGCAGCTCCAGCCCCGATTGATTGTTGAGCACTTTGGTGTAGTGTACTCGCAGCGACCCTTTTCCCAGGCGCTGCAACTGGGCGCGAAGCAACTCCTCCTCAAATAGATTCTTACCGCCCTCCTCCTCGTCGTGCTTAAAATACTGCGGATATTGCTTTTGCATATCCATGGGCAACAAACCCGAAAAGATAGCGTTGCGAGCGTACTGCGTGGCCGTAGGCAATATACTGTAGAAGCTATCTTCTTCGGTTCGTCTGAAATTCTGTAACAGGACCGGCTCGATGGCCTTCCACTGATCGAAGCGCAGGTTATCGATCAGGATAAAAAAAAGCGGGACCTCCTTTTCGAGTTGCGGAATCACCTTGTTGCGCAGCAACGTATGACTCATGACCGGCGCCGATGCCGGCTCTTGTATCCAACCCGCATACTGCTTGCTGATGAATTTAAAGAACTCGGTGTTGGCCTCTGCCTTTTGGGTTTGTAGCACTTCTTGCATCTCGGGGCTGTCGGTACGCTGCATCTCCAGTTCCCAATACACTAGTTTTTTATAGATATCTCTCCACTCGCGGTGATCGGGATTGCTATTGAGTGCGGTAAAAAGATGACGAAACTGTTGTTGATAGGCCGAGGTGGTCTTTTCGGCTACCAGTCGCTTATTATCGATGATCTTTTTAAGGCTCAGCCAAACCTGGTTGGGATTGACCGGTTTGATCAGATAGTCGCTGATCTGCGAACCAATGGCATCGTCCATGAGATTCTCGGTCTCGTTCTTAGTGATGAGCACCACGGGTATCGAACGGTTGATCTCCTTGATCTTGGCGAGCGTTTCGAGACCCGTGATACCGGGCATGCTTTCGTCGATCAATACTACATCGACCGGGTGTTCCTTTACATAGTCGATCGCCTCAAACCCATTGGTAAAGGTCTCGACCTGATAGCCCTTGTTCTCTAAAAAAAGTTGCTGCGAGCGAAGGCTTTCGATCTCGTCATCTACCCATATGATTCTTGCCAGTGCCATGGCTTCAAATTTAGCTTTTTAAAGTTAGCCTTTGTATTTTTGAAGACTGGCCCCGCCGGCTTTAACATTATGTCTACCCCTTCCGCTGTCAGAAAGATCATCAACGACCCTGTGTATGGATTCATTACCATCGACCATCCGCTGGTACTGGAGTTGATCTCGCATCCCTATTATCAACGACTCCGCAACATACACCAAATGGCCTTCGCGCACTTGGTCTACCCCGGGGCCATGCATTCGAGGCTGCATCATTCGCTAGGTGCCTACCACCTGATGGGCATAGCACTTTCAGAATTAAAAAGCAAAGGGGTGCCCATTACCGAAGAAGAAGAACTGGGCGCCAAGCTGGCTATCCTGTTACACGACGGCGGACATGGCCCCTTTTCGCATGCGCTAGAAAAAGTTCTTATACCCGGATTGCACCACGAGACGCTCTCCCTGCTCATCATGGAGCACCTCAATGAGCATTTTAATGGGCAGCTGAGCACCGCTATCGCTATTTTCACCGACTCCTACCCTAAACGTTTTTTACACCAGCTCATATCCGGACAACTCGATGTGGACCGGATGGACTACCTGAACCGCGACAGTTTCTTTACCGGGGTGGCCGAAGGGGTCATCGGATACGACCGCATCCTAAAGATGCTGGCGGTTAAAGACGGCGCGCTGATGGTTGAGGAAAAAGCGATCTTCTCGATAGAGAAATTCCTGATCAGCCGCCGGCTGATGTACTGGCAGGTCTATTTACACAAAACGGTCGTGAGCGCCGAGATGTCGGTGGTGCTTATCTTCAAGCGGGTGCTCCAGCTCTTGCAGCAGAAGGTTTCGCTGCAGGCCGCCAGTAAGGACCTGGACTTTTTCTTGCAAAATCGAGCAGTCGGCACCACCATCAAGCAGCATTTGGATCGCTTTTGCCGTCTTGATGATCATGATGTGATGGCCAGTATCAAAAACTGGTGCCATCATCCCGACAAAGTTCTTTCTACCCTTAGCCGTCTGGTCACCGAACGAAAATTGCTCAAGATCCGGTTCTTGAATGAGCCTGTTGACCCCACACGATTAGCCGAACTTCGAAAAAAAACGGCCCTTCGATTGGGCATTGCAGAAGAAGAAGCAGACTACTTCGTATTTACCGGCAACGCCAGCAATACCACGTACAATCCCAAAGACGAAAGGATCCACATTCTCTTTAAGGACGGCTCGGTCAAGGATATCTCGGAGGTAGACAATGCCCTCATCAATTACGGCAGCAGTCTGGCCTTTGGAGAGATCAGTAAAGAATATATTTGTTATCCGGGGGATAGCTTGATCTACTAAAAAGCAGGGGCCACCCACAAGGCCCCTCCAAAAAACAGTGTCGTTCGCCTATGATGCACTTTACCGCCGCCCAATTAGCCCCGCTCATCGGGGCCACCATCGAGGGAGATCCCGAAGTATCGGTACAGGCATTTGGCAAGATCGAAGAGGCACAACGCGGACAACTTTCTTTTTTAGCCAACCCTAAATACGAGGAGCACCTTTACACTACGAAAGCCTCGCTGGTGATCCTCAACAATGATTTTGTTTTGCGGCAGCCGGTAGCGGCTACGCTGTTACGGGTCAATGATGCTTACTCTTCTTTTGCCACGCTTTTG
Organism: Chitinophagaceae bacterium; assembly: GCA_947456825.1. GTDB lineage: Bacteria > Bacteroidota > Bacteroidia > Chitinophagales > Chitinophagaceae > JJ008. Next base: position 22,595 of record CANGTM010000001.1, on the reverse strand, counting down.
GACATCTACCAAAAAATGCAGCAATCGAACCTGACTGGCATTCAGCAACCTTCCTTTATTGCATCGAGCGCAAAGCTGGGCGAGGCCGTATTTATGGGCGCTTTTGCCTACGTTGGCGAAGAGGTCACCATCGGAAAAAACAGCAAGATCTACCCGCACTGCTTTATTGGAAACAATGTAATTATTGGAGAGAATTGTGTGCTGCACGCGGGCGTAAAAATTTATCATCAGTGCCAGTTAGGAAATAACGTCACCGTTCATGCAGGCACCGTAATTGGTAGTGATGGCTTCGGCTTTGCACCAAAAGCCGATGGCAGTTTGCAAAAAGTACCGCAGATCGGCAATGTGATCATAGAGGATGATGTAGAGATCGGCGCCAACACCACCATCGACCGGGCCACCATTGGTGCCACTATAGTTCGCAAAGGGGCCAAGCTCGATAATCTGATACAAGTTGCCCATAACGTTGAGGTAGGTGACTTTACAGTTATTGCCGCACAGGCCGGCATTAGCGGCAGCACTAAGATTGGAAAAGGAGCCATGATCGGCGGACAGGCCGGAATAGTGGGTCATATTCAATTGGGCGATGGGGCAAAGGTCAATGCCCAAAGCGGGGTCAGTAAATCGATCGAAAAAGGCAAAGCCGTAACCGGTACCCCCGCTGCTGATTATACCCAAACGCTGCGCAGCCAGGCACTGGTTCGACAGCTGCCTGAGCTGGAAAAGAGAGTCAAGGAGCTAGAGAAAATCATAAAAGATTTGCAATCAAATAAATAGAAGCCCTCTTTCGCATGCCTGGGGTAAGTGTTATCTTTGCAGCCAATAATTTGCCCACCCATGGCTAAAACCTTTAACCCCGACAAGCAACATACCCTCTGTTCAGCCGTTACCATTTCGGGTACAGGTCTGCATACAGGTATTCTGGCCGACCTGACCTTGCATCCGGCCAATCCGGGCTTTGGTTTTCAGTTCAAACGCACTGACCTCCCGAACCAACCGGTTATTAAAGCCGATTGCGATCTGGTCACCGACACTAGCCGGGGAACTACCCTCGAAAGCGAAGGCGTAAAAGTTAGTACTATAGAACATGTTCTGGCCGCCTTGGTAGGCATGGGCGTAGACAATTGCCTAATGGAGATCAATGGCCCTGAGATACCGATCATGGATGGTAGCTCGGGACCCTTTGTGGAACTGATCGAAAAAGCCGGGGTGCTAGAACAAGATGCCACCAAAGTTTGGTATAGCATTGACGAAAATATTTTTCACTACGACGAAGGCAAGCGGGTAGAGATGGTCGCCATGCCAGCCATGGAATATCAAATTACGACCCTGATCGACTTTAATTCGCCGGTATTGGGCACGCAACATGCCGGCTTAAAGTCCATTCGTGACTTTAAAAAAGAGATCGCCACCTGTCGCACGTTTTGTTTTTTGCACGAACTCGAGGCACTCATAGACAATAACCTGATCAAAGGAGGTGACGTCAACAATGCCATCGTAGTGGTAGACAAACCTGTCGAGGGTGAAGAGTTGGAGCGACTTAAAAAAATTTTTAAAAAAGATAAGATCGAGGTAAAGAGCGAAGGCTATCTGAACAACCTCGATCTTCGTTTTCCTAACGAACCGGCTCGCCATAAACTGTTGGACGTAGTAGGAGATCTGGCCCTGGTCGGCTACCCCATCAAGGCGCGTATCATCGCCAACAGGCCCGGACACAGCAGCAATGTGGCCTTTGCGCGCAAGATCAAACAGTACATAAAAAAGAATAAACATACACGCGATGTACCCACCTACGACCCTTCGGTACCTCCCGTATTCGATCATCAGTATATCGAAAAAACCCTTCCCCACCGATTTCCATTTGCGTTGGTCGACAAAGTGATCGAGCTTAGCGATACTCACATTGTGGGCGTCAAGAACGTCACCTTCAACGAGTGGTTCTTTCAAGGACATTTTCCGGGAAATCCCGTTATGCCGGGTGTGCTTCAGATCGAGGCACTCGCCCAATGCGGAGGTATTTTGGCCATTAACCTGAGTGGCGAGGGTGAATACAATACCTATTTTCTCAAGATCGACAACTGTAAGTTCAAGCAAATGGTCAAACCCGGTGATACCCTGCTGTTAAAAATGGAATTGGCAGCCCCCATTCGCCGTGGCATCTGCGAAATGAAGGGGACCATCTATGCGGGTGGAAAGGTTTGCGCCGAGGCCGATCTGGTAGCCCAGATCGTGAAAAAATAACCAGCAAAAACGAGGCCTGAAACAAGGCAAAAAAGGGGTAAAAAAGGGCGCTGAAAAAAGGGGTTTCCCCAAGGGTTTCAGTAGATTTGCAAGTACCCGAAAAAGGGTTCAAAAAAGCAGCGAGAAACCAACCCCATGAGCATCGAAAATCAGCCGGAAAAAATTGCTTCCAACGCGCAATACAGTGCCGACAGTATACAGGTTTTAGAAGGATTAGAGGCGGTTCGTAAACGGCCGGCCATGTACATTGGAGACATCGGCGTAAAGGGATTACATCACCTGGTCTATGAGGTAGTCGACAACTCGATCGACGAAGCGCTGGCCGGTTACTGTAAAAATATCAAGGTTACCATTCACGAAGACAATTCCGTATCGGTACAAGATGACGGCCGTGGTATTCCCACTGCCATGCATACCAAAGAGAAGAGATCGGCCCTTGAAGTGGTGATGACCGTTCTGCATGCCGGCGGAAAATTCGACAAGGACTCTTATAAAGTATCGGGGGGATTGCATGGTGTCGGTGTAAGTTGCGTAAATGCGCTCAGCACGAAGTTGCATGTAACGGTGCAACGGGAAGGAAAAGTTTTTGAGCAAGAATACAAGATCGGTGTGCCGCAGTATGCCGTGCGTGAGATCGGCACCAGCGATAGTACCGGTACGCGTGTTCATTTTTGGCCCGATGGAAGCATATTTATTACCACCACCTATAATAAAGAGATCTTAGAAGGTCGCTTGCGCGAACTGGCCTATCTGAATCGCGGGGTCCGGATCCATCTTTGCGACCTGCGCGAAGTGGAGAACGGGGTGGCCTACGAAAAAACATTTTATAGCGAGGGTGGTATAGTGGAATTCGTGGAGATGCTAGACAGCAATGCCGGTCGAAGCCCTCTTATTCCAAAAGTGATAGCCGTAGAAGGAAAGGATGACACCACGAATGTGGCCGTCGAAGTAGCGCTGAGTTACAACGATAGCTACAACGAACATATTTACTCGTACGTCAATAACATCAATACTATCGAGGGTGGTACGCACGTATCGGGCTTTCGTAGAGCCCTGACCCGCGTATTCAAAAGTTATGGCGACAGAAACGGACTTTTTGAAAAAGCCAAAGTAGAGATTGAGGGAGACGATTTTCGCGAAGGGCTTAGTGCCATCATTTCTGTCAAAGTTCCCGAGCCACAATTCGAAGGGCAGACAAAGACCAAACTCGGCAACAACGAAGTAATGGGAGTTGTCGACAGTACGGTCTCTAAAGTATTGGAGGCTTATCTCGAAGAAAATCCCAAAGAGGCCAAGAACATTGTGGCCAAGGTGATATTAGCTGCCCAAGCCCGCGCCGCAGCACGCAAAGCACGCGAGCTCGTTCAACGAAAATCCGTACTGAGCGGAGGAGGATTGCCCGGAAAGCTGGCGGACTGCTCTGACCGCGATCCCAACCGCTGCGAATTATTTCTGGTCGAGGGAGATTCGGCAGGAGGTACTGCCAAGCAAGGAAGGGATCGAAGCTTTCAAGCCATCTTACCCCTGCGAGGAAAGATCCTCAACGTAGAAAAAGCCATGGAACACAAGATCTACGACAATGAGGAGATCCGTAATATGTTCACTGCTTTAGGCGTCAAGATCGGAACCCCTGAAGACCCCAAGGCACTCGACATGAGTAAGCTTCGCTACCATAAGCTGATCATCATGACCGATGCCGACGTGGACGGATCGCATATCGCCACACTTATTCTAACCTTTATCTTCCGCTACATGAAGGCCATGATCGAGCAAGGGTATGTGTACATTGCCCAGCCTCCGCTCTATTTGGTCAAAAAAGGCAAGGAGCAGGCCTATGCCTATAACGAAGAGCAGCGAAAAGCATTGGTAGAAAAGATAGGTGGCGGTAAGGACGACTCCGTAGGCATCCAACGATACAAAGGATTGGGAGAGATGAATGCCGATCAATTGTGGGATACTACAATGAATCCAGGCACCCGCACGCTCAAACAAGTAACCATCGATAGCGCAGCCGAGGCTGACCGCATCTTTAGCATGCTGATGGGCGACGAGGTGGCCCCCCGACGCGAATTCATCGAGAGTCATGCCCGCTATGCCAAGCTCGATATCTAAGAACGAGTGCCACTCACCGTATAGTTAAAAGAGAATTGATAGATCGGTAATAAATAATCCGGCTCCGGGGCTTTGTTATATTGATAGTACATCGCCTTAAGATTGATCAGTGCATTGACCCGCACCCCCATTCCCATCGAATAACCGCTGTACAAGCCATCGCCTTCGATCGCAGGCAAGAACTGCCGAAGCTGGCCATTGCCGGAGTAGCATAGATGATACCGAAAGGTCAGCCAGCAGACACCCATATTTCGTTGGTTGGTCTTTTCCCAGGCACCTGTCTGAAAATAAAGTCCGGCAACCAAATAACTATTTAAAAAGTGGAGAGGACGCGGCGCAGAGAAAAAACCGGAAGAAGAGACTTTGTGCCCGGTAAGCACGCGCTCCCCCAGTTGATATATAAAGCCCCATTTAGTAATAAGGCTTCGCGGCTTGATGAACCAGATACCCTCCACGCTAAGATTGAGCAACCCGCTTAGCGGAGTGATGAACTGATTGATGAGATGCTCATTGCCCCTTAGCACCGGAGAAGAGGAGCCTGTGGCGAAAGACGTATTACTTACCCCGCCAAAGACAGAAAGGGGTAAACTAAATTTACCTTGCTCTCCGATCTGCAATTTTACCAAACGTGCAGAAGCGGCCACTTGACCGTTATTGATCACATCTATGAAACCAGCATTGAAGAGCTCGGGACGCTCCTGCTGCGAAATGACTTGCTTTCTAATTGTATCAAATAAGGGTAGCGGTACTTCCGATAGCATAGCGATCGATGAGGCAATGGCTCCTTGACGGAAAATCATACAAAGACAAAGAGATGATAAACGGTAAAAAAATAATTGCCAGTAAGCCATAGTCGATCTCCCCCACCGGATTTTCATAGTCGTTACTTTGCAATGACCAAATTGATCCCGTAAAAACCTCTTTTCATCTTGAATGTCCCAAGGCTGCGATAAGCCGGATCGTCAAGCACCGTAAGAAAAACAGCATCTTCATTTGAAAAGGCAGCAAAAGAGACCTGCGGAGCGATTCCTATCTCAAGACCGGACTTGTAACGTTTGACGAAATCTAATGATACCAGGCCTCGCAGGTAGGGCACATACCAATTTGGCCTTGAAAAATCAATCTCGTACAGGCGAAAAGACGATGACCCGTTATCACGAAGATTACTACTAGCCTCTATATAATTTGGGTAGGGATTGATATGAAACACTGGACCCAACCGTGAAAAAAGACGGATCCGCCATTTCTCCGACCGATACAACTCGAACTGCTTACCCAGATACCCGTACACCTCCACATTTTTTATACCTCCCGCTAAAAATAGGAACCACTCCCTGGTTGGAGTAAAATAAGGCAGCGGTTGATCGATGGTATAAAAAAACTTTTCGTAGTTGATCGATGCCGAAGCGCCCCAACGCAATCCTTTTTTTGAAGATCGAATGGACTTGTTGTAATCGAGCCATATGGTCGCTTGCGGAATCTGCTCGATCCCCACCTGACCGATCAGCATCTTATTGACAGGTAAAAAACTTCGGGTCAATCCCAATCCGAACTGATGGCGGGTTTCTTGTGCAGTCAGCGGGAAACTACTCAAAAGAGAGAACAGGGCATAAGAAAAAAGAAAGAGTGCTTGTTTCATAGGAGAGTTGATTTAAGGATAAAAACTTTTTTGTCTTTTATTGGCACCACAGAAAAGTCGGTATTACAAACTTTAAAAAGTGCGAAGCCGTTTTTTAATACTAAGCTTCGCACTTTCTCACTACTCACACTCACTCGACCCTAGCAGATAGATGGTCTTGATCACCTGCTGATTAAAAAACAGTTTGAACGTCAGAAACTCATAGTTAACATCCCGGATAGTGAGCGCAAAAGGGTGTTGTTGATTGAGCTTTGTCTTAAAGGGCTGGTGATTAGGCGACTGTAAAAAAGGAGCACCATTGGCTGGCCATGGAATTTCTTCACAGGCATTCCACTGCAACGAGCAATAGTTGATACCAGCCAGTGAAACTTTATCGCGGGCCCATCCGATCGAACGCTTCTTGAATAACTTCAGTCTCGCCTTGATACGGGTACGCGTACTTTTCCCATCCATCAAAACACCATTTTGTGAAACAGCATAACGATATTCTCTTCGCACCGAGGGCGACAGAGTGAACGGAACGTTGTCCTTATCAAGTCGGATACGTGCGGTCACAGATGGCTTGCAATCATAAAATAAATTGTTATTGAGCCAGTCCAAAATACCCTTGATCTCGGTCCAATTATCAAAAATGAATTGGAGGATCTCCTTGAGCTTTTGATTATTTCCCTGCCTCAACGTCAATTGCTGTAAGGCCGGCTCGGGATTGGTAAGCCGAATATCGAAATCACGGTTGAGCAAGGGCCAGTAGAATTCCTCGTTGACCGGCTGGTCAAATCCCGGGTAATCCCCCGCCAATTGATCGCCTGCTGCGGCCAGCCAATCCCTTTCGGACCTGTTGATAATATCACGCACTGACTCGAACTCGAGCTGCTTTGCGAAAAAAATACTCGCCCTGTCGTCTAGCGGTCGAAACACCTCCAGTTCGAGGTAGTCGAGTACTGCCTCTCGATAAGCATCAGGGTCCATCGATCCCGTACAAATCTGTTCGGCCGCGAAACGTGTTGCCAAAAAAACAGCGGTCTCCGAAAAAAATTGATCATAGTGCTGATCAAGTTGCTGTAACGTCTCGGCCGTTCGGACCACTGCAGCGAGATCCGTAAAATAGAGCACTCCGCCTTGGTTAGTGATTCGTTCGTTCGCGATCAGGGCCTGCACATCGGACTCAAGTTGCGCATCGAGTAACAAAAACTGCTCCAGATAGGGCTTGATCAAGGACTGTGCCACAGGACTTGCTGCGAGGCAATGATATAGGTCAGTGGCTCGCTGATCTTGCGCCCGGGCGCCGGTAAGTAGACATAATAAGAGTATCGCAGATATAAATTTTTTCATATAAATAAGATTATGATTAAAGGGATGTTACTTCCTGCGCAGGATGTCATGAATGCCCTATGTAAATATGAGTCGGCGATGAAGTCAAACCACGTGAAAAGACTCCGATTTAAATGGTTTTTTTCTCTGCCGTGGAACTTGTACCTTCAGCCCCTAAACCAAGAAAATCTTTTACCATGGCAGACGTACAAATCACCGCGTACAATGTAAAGACTAAAGAAAAAGGCGTCGTAATGCAAGATGCCGTAATCACCAAGACCGCGAAAGGCGCCTATATGGCCCAAGGTAATGACGGAAAAGGAAACAAACTCACCACATTGATGGGAGAAGAGAAAGCAATGGCCGCCATCAAAGCCGGCGTAGCTAAACAAGGTTGGTAATCCCCCGTTTTCAACATAAAAGAGGCAAGGCTACTGTGGCGTTGCCTCTTTTTTTTGCAGGTACTGCACCATATCGGACAAAAACCGGTGTACGCCCGTCATGTCTTTAACCTCATTGATGACCAGCAAAAAGTTGCGGCCGTTCTGCTTTAGCTGCCCGCGCCTCGTCTGCAGTTGAAGAAACTCAATGATGCCTTTAAAGACATCCGATTCAAAATAGGGAGAATCGGGACGGTTAATAAAGAAACAACGCAGCAACTCATCTTTCAAACTCATTTTCTCAAATCCAAGCTGCACGGCTAATTTTCGGCACTGAACGGTAATGAACAGTTCCTCTACCGGACCGGGGAGCATACCGAATCGATCAATCATCTCGGCTCGCATACGATCAAGCTCCTGATCGGTCTCGCAACTGTCAAGCCGCTGGTAGAGCGATAATCGCTCCGTAATACTCTCTACATATTCATCTGGAATAAGGATCTCGAGATCGGTGTCGATCGTACAATCCTGTACAAAATCATCTTGACGAGCGATCTCTTCTTGGAACAACTCCTTAAATTTCTTTCGTTTGAGTTCCCGGATAGCCTCCTCCAGAATTTTTTGATACATCTCGAATCCAATCTCCGCCATAAATCCACTTTGCTCGCCACCCAATAAATTACCGGCTCCGCGAATGTCCAGATCACGCATGGCGATCTGAAACCCGCTGCCTAACTCGCTGTGCTGCTCCAGGGTCTGCAATCTTCTACGAGAGTCATTAGGCAGGGTGCTCATAGGCGGAGCCAGCAGATAGCAAAATGCCTTTTTATTGCTTCGCCCTACCCGGCCCCTTAACTGGTGCAGGTCACTAAGCCCAAATTGGTGAGCGTTATTGACGATTATGGTATTGACGTTGGGAATATCCACCCCACTCTCAACTATATTGGTACAGACGAGCACATCGTACTTGCGATCGATAAAATCCAAGATCCGCTGCTCCAGCACATGTCCTTCCATCTGCCCATGAGCATAGCCAACCTGTAGATCGGGGCATAGCCCCTGTATAATACCTGCCATTTCGGGCAGACCGGCTACACGGTTATAAATAAAGAATACCTGGCCGCCCCGTTCGGACTCAAAATAGATGGCCTCCCGCACGGCATCCTCGTTGTAGACCAGCACTTCGGTCTGGATGGGTTGTCGATTAGAGGGCGGGGTGTTGATGATGCTCAGATCGCGCGCGCCCATCAACGAGAACTGCAACGTGCGTGGAATGGGTGTAGCCGTTAGGGTCAGACAATCCACTACGGTACGTAGCTCCTTGATCTTCTCTTTATGGGCCACGCCGAACTTTTGCTCCTCATCGATGACCAACAGACCCAGGTCCTTGAATTTTACATCCTTGGCCAAGAGTCCATGCGTACCGATGATGATATCTATCTTGCCTTCTTTCAATGAGGCGAGCGTCTGCTTTTTTTCTTTGGCCGACTTAAAGCGATTAATATAATCGACCGTAACTGGAAAGTCCTTCAAACGATCCTTGAAGGTCTTATAATGCTGAAAGGCCAATATAGTGGTTGGTACCAGAATAGCGGCCTGCTTGCCATCCACACAGGTCTTGAAAGCAGCGCGGATCGCCACTTCGGTTTTTCCGAATCCTACATCTCCACACACCAGACGGTCCATGGGCGAAGCGGACTCCATATCTTTTTTGACATCGGCGGTTGCCCTGCTTTGGTCGGGCGTATCCTCGTAAATAAAAGAGGCCTCGAGTTCGTGCTGCAGGTAATTATCGGGAGAGTGACTAAACCCTTGCTGGGCTTTACGGCTGGCATACAGAGCGATCAGGTCGACTGCGATCTCCTTGACCTTGGTCTTGGTCTTTTCCTTTAACCGATTCCATACATCTGAGCCAAGTTTGTTGATCTTGGGAACCGCACCTTCTTTTCCTGAGTACTTGGCGATCTTATGCAGACTATTGATGTTCACATACAGAATATCCGAATCTCGATAGACCAACCGTACGGCCTCTTGCCAGCGCCCATTCACTTCTATTTTTTGTAGCCCGCTAAAGACACCGACCCCATGATCGATGTGGGTCACAAAATCACCCGGCTGCAACTCGCGAAGCGTGCGAAGGGTAAGGGCCTTGTTCTTACTATAGGCCTGTTTGACCTTGTACTTGTGATACCGCTGAAAGATCTGGTGGTCGGTATAACAAATCAATTTTAGATCATGATCGATGAATCCTTCGTGGATGGCTTGGGTGTGGGGATGAAAGACCACCCCGGCCGCCAGATCATCAAAGATGGATTGCAATCGATCGAGCTGCTTGGCACTATCCGAAAAAATATGCAATTGATATTGTTTGGCCTCCCCCTCCTTTAGGTCTGCAACCAAACGCTCGAATTGACGATTAAAGGAAGGTTGCCCTTTAGTAGTATGCTCAATGACGAAAGCCGATCGCATGCCCTTTTTGTCAACGCTATTGGCAGGACCAGATGCCTCTTTGGCGTTATCTGATCGAGCATCGATTATTTCGCTGCCTCCCCAACAGATCAATGACCGGTGGGTAAGCGCTTCGCTGAACGCTGCGGGCCCAATGATCTGTTCTGCCGCTACCGGCTGTGTCCACTTTTCTTCACCCTCCTCTTGCTCGGCGGCCGGCACAGATTGCGCTTCGACCATCTTACTAAAATGCTTGAACGACTCCTGGTTATCAGCGATTCGATCGATACAGAAAGTCTGATCTTGTATCCATACCACGGTATTGTCGGGTAAAAAATCGAGTAAGGCGATTTGATGCTCAGACCCTGTCTGTGTATCGATGCGAGGAATGATGCTGACCTGAGAGAGTTTTCGTTCGCTGAGCTGCGTCTCCGGATCTACGATACGGATCGAATCTACTTCGTGACCAAAAAGCTCAATGCGGTAAGGTTTATCGTTGCCAATGGAGTAGATATCCAAGATACCGCCACGAACGGCAAATTGTCCGGGCTCATACACAAAATCGACGCGATCGAAACCATACTCGCTCAGTTGCAACAGCAAGGCCGGAACATCTAAAGAGACACCGGTCTTTATAGGAATGACACGGGAGGAAAGCAATTCGGGTACTACCACTTTCTCGGCTACTGCCTCGGGGTAACTGACCAGGATTTTTTTGCGCAAGCCTCCCGTTGCATCGACTCGTTCTGCCAGGCGGGTAAGCGCCTCTGTCCGCAGCATGACATGCGAGGGATTGAGCAGCTGAAAGTTCTTGTTGTTCTTGAATGAAGAGGGAAAGTAAAAACAATCCAGGGCCTGCGTTAGGCTTTCAAGCGTATTGTGAAAATAGGCAGCCTCCTCGGCATCATTACAGATTATCAGATGATTATAGGAAGAAAGTTTGTCTTCTTGTATCGCTGCAGCGATAACAAAAGCTGCTGATGACCCCTGCAAGCCCTCGAGAACGACCAGTTGTGCGGTAGACATGGTAAGCCTGTCCGTCAATTGAAAATGACGGGGGGTGTTACTGTATGCGGCCAACAAATCCTTAACATCCATGTCTGCGATCCGCAAAGATAGCCCGATTATTTTATTATCTTTAGTTCAAACAAGTCTATGGCTTTGTTACCGTGGCAAAAAGGTGTCATCATCAAAACAGAGGACTGTAGTCCCTCTACGCGCCGGTTTTGGATACAGCTACCGGAACTGGAGCGCTTTGACTTTAAGCCCGGACAATTCGTTACGCTTGACCTGCCCATTCACGAAAAACCCAATAAACGCTGGCGAAGTTATTCCATCGCGTCTTGGCCCGATGGCAGCAATGTATTCGAGCTGGTGATCGTAAAAGTAGAGAACGGACTGGGCACTACCTATCTTTTCAATGAGGCCCTTGTAGGCACCGAGCTCACGCTTCGGGGAGCACTGGGCGTATTTACGTTACCTGAGGAGCTCGACAAGGAATTACTGCTTATTTGTACCGGTACCGGTATTGCTCCCTTTAGAAGCATGGTGCATCATTTGGCCAATCATCATCTTGCTTTTAATAAAGTGCACCTGATCTTTGGAGCCCGCACCCAGGCAGATCTACTCTACTATGAAGAATTAAAAGCACTCGAGGCACGGCTGCCGGGCTTTCATTATCATCCCACTCTTTCGCGCGAAACCTGGAGTGGTCGTAAGGGGTATGTACACCCTGTCTATCAAGAGATCTGTGCGTCGCATCCTCCCGCCCACTTTTACCTTTGTGGCTGGAAGAATATGATCGACGAGGCCATCGCCACCATCAAGGGAATGGGATACGACCGCAAGAGTATTCACCAGGAGATTTACGGATAAAGCAACCGATTGTTGCTAACTTTGGCGCGATTTATCAATTATTGCTGCCATGCCTATAAAAACCATCATTGAGCCCTTTCGCATCAAGTCGGTCGAACCAATCTATTTTAATAGCAAAGAGGAGCGACTCAAGATTTTACACGAGGCACATTACAATGTTTTTACCATAGCCTCGCGTCAGGTACTAATCGATCTGCTCACCGATAGCGGTACTTCTGCCATGAGCAGTCGTCAATGGGGCGGTATCATGGAAGGCGATGAATCGTATGCGGGTAGCCCAAGTTTTTACCGCTTCGAAGACACGGTCAAACGCATTACCGGAATGCCCTTTATAATTCCGACCCATCAGGGAAGGGCCTCAGAGAAGATCTTATTTTCTGCCGTAGGTGGAAAAGGAAAGTATTTTATCAGCAATACCTTATTTGATACTACGCGCGCCAACATTGAATTCTCCGGTGCAGAAGGAATCGATCTCATCTGCCCAGAAGGAAAAGACCCGCTAGTGCCGGCCCCCTTCAAAGGCAACATGAATGTGGAGGCCTTGGAACCCACGATTCTCGAAAAGGGCATCGCCAACATTCCCATGGTCATCATTACCGTCACCAATAACTCCGGTGGAGGACAACCCGTGAGTATGGCCAATATTAAGGCGGTAAGTTCTATTTGTAAGAAACATGGTATTCCTTTATTTATCGATGCCTGTCGTTTTGCAGAGAACGCCTACTTTATCAAAAAAAGAGAGGCCGGTTACGCTGATCGCTCCATTGAATCGATCGCACAAGAAATGTTCTCGTATGCCCAGGGCGCTACCATGAGCGCCAAAAAAGATGCTTTTGCCAATATAGGAGGCTTTCTGTCGCTGCACGACGAGAAACTGGCGCTGGACTGCCGCAATCTGTTGATCATAACCGAAGGCTTTCCAACCTATGGCGGATTGGCCGGCCGCGACCTGGAGGCAATTGCCATTGGCCTTGAGGAAGTAATGGACGAAAATTATCTGCAGTACCGGATACGCAGTATGGAATACTTGACCGAGAAGTTAATGTCGGCCGGAGTTCCGGTCATGCAACCTGCAGGTGGGCATGCCGTTTACTTGGATGCAAAAGCGTTTCTGCCTCATATTCCCGTTGATCAATATCCTGGGCAAGCCTTGGTATGCGCCCTTTACACAGAAGGTGGCATTCGTACCGTAGAGATCGGTTCGCTCATGTTCGGCAAATATGATGCGAGCGGAAAATTGATACCGGCTCCCCTCGAATTGGTACGTTTAGCGATTCCACGCCGCGTGTATACGCAAAGCCATATCGACTATGTAGCCGAAGTGATCATAGAGGTCTATCAAAAAAGAAACGAAATAAAAGGACTTTGTATTACCGAGGAGGCTCCTTTACTTCGCCACTTTACGGCAAAGCTCAAGCCTTGCTGACGCCAGAAAAGTCCTTCTGTCTATAACGCTGTAGCAAACGCTATAAGGCTTCGTTGACCAAATCCCTTAGACGGGCAATGGGCACGCGCTCTTGCTGCATGGAATCGCGATGACGGATGGTGACGGTCTGATCTTCTTTAGTTTGATAATCGACCGTAACGCAAAAAGGAGTTCCCAGGGCATCCATACGACGATACCGCTTACCGATGGAATCTTTTTCTTCGTAAAAACAGCGAAAATCTTGTTTGCACGTATTGATGATATCCAGCGCGATCTCGGGAAGACCATCTTTTTTATTGAGCGGCAATACGGCCATCTTGATGGGGGCCAGCTTAGGGGGAAACTTAAGCACAACCCTGCTGTCTTGCTTATCGGGCGTACTTAAGTCTTGCTCCTGGTACGCATGAGAAAGTACGGCCAAGAACATCCTGTCAAGCCCAATGGAAGTTTCGACCACATAGGGAATATAGTTGCCATAGGGCTTACCCGTAGCAGGATCGACATCGTTATCGAAATATTGCTGTTTCTTTTTGCTGTACTCCTGGTGTTGCCGCAGGTCAAAATCCGTGCGGCTATGAATTCCCTCTAGTTCTTTGAAACCAATAGGAAAATCAAACTCAATATCGCAGGCCGCATCGGCATAATGGGCCAGCTTGATGTGGTCGTGATAGCGATACTTTTCGGCCGGTAGGCCTAAGGCGAGGTGCCACTGCAGGCGCTGTTCCTTCCAATACGCGTACCACTGCTGCTGGGTTCCGGGCCGAACAAAGAACTGCATTTCCATTTGCTCGAACTCACGCATTCTAAAGACGAACTGACGAGCCACAATCTCGTTACGAAAAGCTTTTCCGACCTGGGCAATACCAAAGGGCACTTTCATTCGACCGGTCTTTTGCACATTGAGGAAATTCACAAAAATTCCCTGAGCGGTCTCAGGACGCAGGTACACTTTATTATCTTCCTCACCACTGGTAGCCCCAAATTCGGTGGCGAACATCAGGTTGAACTGACGAATGTCGGTCCAGTTGCAGGTACCGCTGACAGCACAGTTGATGCGATTTTCTTCGATCAGTTTTTTTAGCCCCGTAAAATCATCGGCCGCCAGCAGGCTTTCCATGGCGGTTACCAGTGAAGCCGCCTCTTTTTCTTTTCCGGCTGCTTTGAGCGTTTCGGCATGGGCCTCTACCAAATGATCGACCCGATAACGCTTGTTGCTATCGCGGTTATCGATCATCGGGTCGTTGAAATTGTCGACGTGGCCACTGGCTTTCCAGGTGGTAGGGTGCATAAAGATCGCCGCATCAATACCCACTACGTCGTCTCGCAGCTGGGTCATGCTCTTCCACCAATGGTCTTTGATGTTCTTTTTCAGCTCGCTGCCCATCTGGCCGTAATCATACACTGCCTGCAGTCCATCATAGATCTCACTGCTGGGAAATATAAATCCGTACTCCTTGGCATGCGAAATAATCGCCTGAAACAGTTGGGTATCGTTGGCCATAGGCTGCAAATATAAACCCTAACGGGTTAGTGTAACTTTTGGTTGTTATGATGCCGGTCTTTATCGCGGGTTGTTTTTTTCTCTATGCTCTGTTGCAGGGCTTGGGTCAGATCGACACCTGTCTGGTTGGCGATGCAGAGCAGCACCCAGAGTATGTCGGCCAATTCTTCTGATAACTCTTTCTTGGTATCGGAGGGCTTGAAACTTTGATCGCCGTATTGACGGGCCATCAGCCGCGCCAGCTCTCCTACTTCCTCTGTCAAAATGGCCATATTGGTCAGCTCGCTAAAGTAGCGAACACCGTAGGTATGAATCCACTGGTCCACCTGTTGTTGGGCTTCTTGAATCGTCATGTAATTGGTTTAGTCCTATACTAGGGTTTATTATCCTTATTAGTTGATCTTACTCTTTATTCTTGGTGTCGAACCAGATGGTAACGGGGCCGTCGTTGCAAAGCCTCACCTTCATATCGGCGCCAAATACACCGGTCTTTAAGCGAGGACCCAGCTCCGTGCGTAACCTGGCGATCATCTGTTCGTAGAGTAGCACCGCTTGCTCAGGTCGCGCCGCTTTTATGAACGAAGGCCTATTACCTTTTTTAGTGGCCGCCTGCAAGGTAAACTGGCTGATGAGCAAGATCTCGCCATTTATCTCTTGCAACGATCGATTTAGTTGACCGCTCTCGTCATTAAATATGCGGAGTTGCACAATTTTTGAGGCCAGCCAGTCGATATCTTCTTGCTGATCGGCCAATTCGATACCAAGCAGCACCAGCAAGCCCGGACCCACGGCCGCATGCACGGCTGTTGCGATAGTTACCGAAGCCTCGCTGACACGCTGAACGACCGCTCGCATAAATAAGTTAAATTTGATAGTGGTAAAAGTACAAATGAATTTTGAGCCCCTCATAAAGGAGATCCGGATCACGACCAGCCGAAGCGGCGGCAAAGGGGGGCAGAATGTCAACAAGGTAGAGACCGCTGTGCTGGCCTCCCTAGACCTGAACCAAACAAAAGCACTGACCCCCTCACAGATCGCCCTGGTCAGAGAAAAACTAACGAACCGGATCAATGAGGCCGGATGCCTGCTGGTCAAGTGCCAGACTCACCGCACCCAGTTGGCAAATAAAGAAGAAGCCCTTAGAAAAATAAAGCAACTGATCTCCGGGGCACTGAAACGAAAGAAACTGCGCATCGCCACGGCGGTTCCCAAAGGGGTTCATGAAAAAAGAATTGAACAAAAAAAACAGCGTAGCGCCGTCAAACTAAACAGAAAAAGACCGAGAGGTCCTTTTGAGGAATAGGAAAAGTGATGAAAAAGCCATTGTTCTCATTGATCGCTTTACTGATGCTTGCCGCGGGAATACCTCGGCTGCTGAGCAGCTGTAACAAAGCCGTTGAGCTACGCACACTGACCCCTTACTCATTGCCAGTGCCACCGGGATTTCCCGCACCGCTGTACAACAACAGCGAGAACCCATTGAGTCTGGAGGGCGTTGAACTAGGGCGTCGCCTGTTTTACGAAAAAAAATTATCTATCGACAATCAGCACCCTTGTTCATCTTGTCACGAGCAACTGTCTTCTTTTGGCACCTTTGAGCACGACCGCAGCCATGGTGTCAACAACTCACATACACTCCGTAATGCTCCAGTGCTCGTAAACCTGGCCTGGGCACCTTATTTTCATTGGGATGGACAATTTCAAACCCTGGAACTAGAAGCCACCCACCCGATTACTGGCGACCACGAAATGGGCGAGACCTTTCCCAATATCATCAGAAAATTAGAGGCAGACCCCTCTTATAAAAAAGATTTTCAGACCGTCTTTAAGACCTCCTCTATTGAGCCGCTACAAATTGTAAAAGCCCTTGCACAATTTACAGCCACCATGGTCAGCGCAAACAGTCGATACGATCAATTCAAAAAAGGGCTTACCACCTTTAACAGCCAGGAGCAAGCAGGCTATCAGCTGTTCTTACAACACTGCAACAGTTGTCACCGTGAACCGCTGTTTACCGATCATAGCTTCAGAAATATCGGACTACCGGTAGATCTCGCCCTGAATGATCTGGGAAGGATGCGAATTACTTTTTTAAGCAGCGATTCCGTTAAGTTCAAAGTACCAACGCTGCGCAACTGCTATTTATCGTCGAACTATATGCACGACGGACGTTTCATATCGATACAGCAGTGCATTAATCATTATCGCTTTCAGGTACAGTCCGGCCCCACGCTAGATCCTCTATTGCAACAGGGTATTTCGATGAGTAACCAACAGGCCGATCAATTGATGGTCTTTTTAAAGACGCTGACCGACTCTAGTTTTGTAACTGACCGGCGTTTGGCACGGCCGGAATAACTCGTCTTGACTTTAACACCTCGAGGCCCTCTTTTTTAGCAGCGATCTCGTTCTCGGTATCGCGTTGTGACTGTTTGTTCAATTCCAATTTGCGCTCCAGTTCGGCCTGGTCTTTTTTTAGTGATTCAAGTTTTTTCTCGGCCTTTACGATGGCTTCCTCTTGTGCCTTGATATCGAGCTCGAGACTTTCTGCCAGCACGTCGGGATTGAGACCACGTAAAAAATCTTTTATCCGCTCGGCACGTGATTCACTAACGGAACGACCCAGTGCCTCACCCCCTTGCGTAACGACCAATGTCAATAAAGCGTCTTCGCTTCCTTTACGGCTGCGGCTTTCTACTCGTACCAAAAAATCGGCCTGCCCTTCGGTGATGTCCGGCATGATAGCGCCGGCAAAAACTTTGTACCCTTTGTCCTTGTTGAGAATGCCCTTCTCCTCCCGTGGACGATAACCCAATTTGGCAAATCGCTTTACAATAGCATTTTCAACGGCCGCAGCGGGATAATTGAACTCCGCAATAAAGGCGGCCATTTTCTTTTTATCGTACTCAGCAGTACCCTCATAGACCTGCGCCCATAGCGAGGACTGCGCAACCCCAACAAACAGTAAAAGCAGTAGATAGTTTTTCATAGCATTCAAATTGTTGCCTAAAGATACTGCACCGCAACGCACAGAACCGCTATCTTTATGCAAAACATTTTGGCAGTGAGCGGTATCAAGAAACTGGCAGGACAAACCCTCTGGTACGGACTACCCGGAGTAACCAGCCGTTTTTTGGGTTACTTGATGAATCTGAGTCTGCCGTTGATCTTTAAGGAACCTGCCATCACGGCCGATCTGACCTTGGTCTACGCCACTGTTGCTTTTTTAAACATTATTTATACCTATGGGCTCGAGACGGCCTACTTTCGTTTCTCGACCACCGAAGACCGAGACCGTCTGTACAATACCCTCTCCGTGGCATTGCTTTTTTCATCGCTTCTTTTCAGTGCCATCCTTTGGTCGATGCAAGACCAGCTAGCCACATGGGGGCGCCTCGATAACCACACCGAATACATTCGCTGGATGATCGGAATCTTAGGGCTGGATGCACTGTCGACCTTGGCGTTTGCCAAACTGCGGCAAGAAGATCGCCCGCGACGATACGCGTTGGCCAAAATGGCCTCGGTGTTCGTCAATATTGTGGTGGTGATCGTTTTTATTGGAATCATTCCCCGCTACCTGCAAGCACATCCGCAATCACCCCTGGGTGCTCTCTATCCCTCCCACGAGAGCGGGATCGTGTGGTTTTTGATAGGAAATTTTTTCGGAAGTCTGTTTTCCCTACTGCTGCTTGGCAAAGAGTGGTTGTCCGTTCGATTTTATTTTGATGGGGCTCTTTTTAAAAAAGTAATGCGTTATGCATGGCCACTGGTATTGGTAGGGATGGGAGGCATCGCCAATGATATGCTGAGCCGATTACTGTACCAATTTGTGGTCGACCTTCCGGTAGAAGAGGCCAAGCATCAACTGGGTGTGTTCGGCAATATCGTTAGGCTCTCCATTGTGATCACCATCGCGATCCAGGCATTTCGAATGGCGGCGGAGCCGTTCTTTTTTAACCGAAGCCAGGCGGCCGATGCTCCTCAGACCTATGCCCGCATCATGAATTACTTCGTGATCGTATGTTGCCTTTTATTTTTAGGACTGTCCCTATACCTCGACCTGGTCAAGTGGTTCTTTGAGGCGATCGACCGAACTCGCTGGACAGAGGGTCTTGATGTGGTACCCCTTATTGCCATGGCCAACATTTTTTTGGGCATATATTATAATCTTAGCATTTGGTACAAGCTCACGAACAATAATTTTATTGGCGCACTTATTACCATCGGTGGTACGGTCATCACTGTCATACTGACCACTTCGCTCATTCCCGCATTAGGGTATCTGGGTGCTGCACTGGCCAGCTTTTGCTGTTATTTTTTTATGATGACCAGCAGTTATATGATTGGTCAAAAACACTATCCTGTACCCTATCCTGTAAAAAAGATATCATTTTATCTGGCCCTTGCTGCCGGACTGTACATCTTTCATCGCTGGGTGATCAACTCACTGGAGAATCCTGTTCTAAATATGGGGCTGGCCACTGCACTATTGGCGGTATTTTTGTATACAGTGCAGCGAAAAGAACAATTTAACTGGGCCCGCGCAAAAAGGGCTTGACCCCTTACATTCGTTGATTCGCTAGTTACCGGGCATGTATCCTTATGTAAGCAAGGCACGTGCTGCGGATATAGCATGGTGTCGAAGCGGTTTCCAGAGACACCGGTAAATCAGGGCTTTACAAATGGATTGTGCTCTTTTTCATGACCAATGGTAGTAGGCATTCCGTGGCCTGAATGCACCTGGGTGTCATCTGGCAACGTGTAGAGTTGAGTACGAATGCTTTGAGCGAGGGTATTAAAATCAGAACCGGGCAGGTCTGTCCTGCCCACACTTTCCCTAAAGAGCACATCGCCTGCGATCACCCAATTACCGCTGGGGTAATAGAGAGAGATACTACCCGGAGAATGGCCAGGGGTCAGCAAGATCTCAAGTTTGTCCTCGCCCAGCAGCAAGGGATCGGCCTCAGACAGGTGGTGGACCGGCCCCTCGTATTGATCAAAGGGCAGGTTCCAGGCCGTTCCGGCCATGGGGGCAAAATCGAATACCTTTTGCTCAAGAGCATGAAAATGCAATTCTAACCCCCAGGTTTCGTGCACAAAACGGTTACCAAAAACATGGTCGAGATGACAATGGGTATTGACCAATAAGCGAGGCTTAAGCCCCAGCTGTTCAATGCGGTCCTTTAGTTGCTGTCTTTCCTCGGGAAAATAACAACCCGGATCGATAATGAGCGCCTCCTTTTTATCGTTATAGACCAGGTAGGTGTTCTCGTGTACGGGGTTAAACAGATGAGACTCCAGCGTTAACATAGCGGGGTTTTCGTATTTTTAATGCCTATTTACAAAGATAGCCATGAACAAAGTCCGGTGGTTCTTTATGTTGGGGGTAATGGGTGTCGCATTGCAAACCAATGCCCAGGTCAATACCGTGCAGTTCGGCAAGAACCGCGTGCAGTACCAAACGTTCAAATGGAAGTATTACCAAAGCGATAATTTCAATTGTTACTTTAGTCAAGACGGTTTAGGACTTGGCGAGTTTGTTTCTCAGATCGCCGAAGCTGAACTTTCATCCATAGAACGCTTCGTCGAGTTCGGCTTGCAGCGTCGCCTCAACATTGTTATTTATAACAATTATGACGAGATGCAGCAATCGAATATCGGCATGGGGATCGACTGGCAAAATACCGGAGGACTGACCAAGCTGGTCAATAACAAAATGATCGTATACTACGATGGTAATCGCGAGCATCTTCGGTTGCAGATACGACAAGGCATTGCCCGTAACCTGGTAGAGAACCTGCTTTTCGGAGAAGACCTGGGGGAGTATGCAGCTAACCAGGCGCTACTCGACCTGCCCAAGTGGCTTACTGACGGTTATATTTATTACGCTGCCGAAAACTGGAACACCGCGCTCGACGATGAACTCAGAGCGGTGATGCTGACCGGCAGCTACCGCAACTTTTACCAATTTGCCTTCGAAAAACCTAACCTGGCCGGACAAGCCTTTTGGAAATACGTAGCCGATAAATACGGAAAGAACAAGGTGACGTACTTCTTGAATCTGGCGCGCAACTTTCGTAATCTCAACAGCGCTGCTTACAGGCTTTCCAAAAAGAAATTCAAGGGACTGCTGCAAGACTTCATGAACGATATGCAGAGCGTTTATTTTAAGGATATCAAAGGAAGACGCAATGCCCCCCGTGGCCAACTGGCCGTTAGCGAATACGCGGGCAAAAAAGATTTTTATCATTTTAATGCCAACCCTGTTCCCCGTAGCTTCTCTTATGCCGTAACCGAGTACAAGCAAGGACGCATACAAGTGGTATTGATGGAGAATTTCGTAAAACGAAATGTATTGCTCAAGCAAGGCGTCCTCTCACGCGAAGAAGATCGCAACCCCAACTACCCACTGCTGGCCTGGGATGGCAAAGGAACCCGTCTGGCCGTTTTATACGCTGAAAAAGGAGAGATCAATTTCTTTGTCTACGACATGACCCGTCGTATAAAGATCAACCGACAGGTCTTTGACAAGTTCGACCAGGTGACCGACATGAAGTACATGCTCGACAACAACACGCTCATCTTGAGTGCGGTCAGAAGCGGACAATCCGACATCTACGTTTATAAGATCGATAAGCAACAGATCGAACAGATCACCAATGACATTTACGACGACCTGGACCCTTCGTTTGTAGCCTTTCCCAATAAGACCGGTATTCTTTTTTCAAGTGCCCGACCCAATGCAACTGCCCGCAGCGAAGAGGGACCACTCCCGAAACGGCCTTATAACATATTCTTGGTTGACAATTGGAATAAATCAGAAAGCCGTCAAATTTCTCAGCTCACCAACTTAGTGAGAGGCAATGCCCGCTATCCCTCGCAGTACAACACCAGCCATTTTACATTCGTAAGCGACGAGAACGGTATCGGTAATCGCTATGCCGGTTTCTTCACCACCGAAAGAGCCGGTCTCGATACATTGGTATTTATCGGAGACGAAGTGTTGCGGAATCCGCCCCGCAGTGACGTAGACAGCGTACTCAAGGAATGGGATAAAACAGATATTGATTCGGTCGGATTCGTATCGGTGACCCTCGATTCGGCCTATGTGTTTCCGCTCACCAACTATCAAAGCAGCTTGCTCGAAACCCGTACGGCCGGCGACAACCAACAAGTGAGCGAGGTAGTTCGCCTGGGCGATGCCAAGCTATTATACCGCTTAAAGGTCGATGAGAGCACCCTTCGCAGAAGAAATATCACGGCGCGTCCGAGTGAATATTTTAGAAAACTGATCGAAGAAGAAAAAAAGAGCAACCGACGCTTAGCGCCCACGGTGACACCTACTATAGAAAGCCCAAAACCAGACAAGACCAAAACTGTATTTAGCAGTGGTTTCGAGGACGAAACGGCAGGCACCCCGGTAACGACAGGCGCAAGCACTTCTGCAGCGACTTCACCTCGCAAAAGCGCTCGCTCAAAGATCTTTGAATATCGTCCTGCCAAGTTTTTCAACGATTACCTGGTCAGCGGATTCAACAATAACGTACTGGTCACTCGCTTTCAACCCTACCAGGGCGGAAGAGGCCCCATTCAACTGAGCAACAACAATCCGCTCAATGGTATTTTGAGGCTGGGCACTTCAGATCTTATGGAAGATTT